>CAYFWC010000012.1:0-61721 GCA_964346805.1 uncultured Treponema sp.
CCCTCCACGTACCGGTATCTGCAGTGGTCTATGTAACTCATTCCGGAATTAAAATTCTTGGACAAAAAAAGAATGTCAAAACCGGCGCACTCTATCTCATGCCTAAATTTGTTCAGGAGGCCGCCAAAAAGAGGGTGTTCAAAACCACGCTTCATTGCGACATCCTCAAGAATAACGCCTATAAGTTTTGAGTGCTTTGTGGATAAAGATTTTGCCGCCATGTTTGCCTTGTATCCGGCATTTTTGGCGGCATCAAGAATTGTCTGCCGGGTCTTGATATTAAGCTTTCCGTTTCCGTTCAGAGCCTTGGAGATTGTGGGAGCCGAGAAACCCGTTATTTTCGCGAGATCATATATTGTTATCAATTTTCTTTTCTGTATTCAAAATACTCAAAGTCAGCGTAATGGGAATATTCCGCCATATCCGTGCAGAACATTCCGACAAAAGCGCCGGTAAATCCCAATCCGCCGTATTCATCTGAAAGTTTGTTCACGTCAAGCTCAGGTCGCATCACGTGCCAAATTCTTCCATCTGTCGAATAAGAAAAATACGCCCTTTGATAATTAGCAGTTACTTTGAGCCATACAGGCGCATTTGCCGGAAGAGGAGTCTTCTGCCCCTCCTTGTACTGTCCCAGCATAAATGACTGGAACTGAATTACCTTTCCAAGTTCTTCATCATAGGTTACGCACAAATTATACTGTGTTGACTCACTGTAACGGTAGGTAAGCCCCGCCAACTGCTGAAAATAGTTTGGTTCAAAATAAACCTTTGTCTCCGCCTCAAAAATGAAGTCTGTCTGGCGACGGCACAGAATCCCCTGCTCGTATAAAGAAATCGGTGACTGACCGCCAACAATCCGCAAAAACCCCTTGCGGGAATCAATAGTAAAGCGCCTGCATTTCTTACCCATGATCGGATATCGGAGTGTCTTAAAATCCGCCAGAAAATCCAGACTATTAAAGTCGTATCTTGTAACGCGGCAGTATTCATCTGCGCGCTTTCCGACAAGATTTCTGTTCTCCTCGCCGGGAAGCGGTTTCGCATCTCCGGGTATTTCCACATAATCCGGCGGCGTATTCTGCAGACAACCGTCCGGCTGGACAACCCACGGCCAGTCATCAACCCATTTCAGTTCGGCAAATGAGGTCTCGCGGCCAAGAGGGCAATTCAGTGTCCCCGGTAAAGGCCGTCCGCACAGATAGACCAAATATGTCTTACCGTCCGGAGTTTCGCACCACTGACCGTGCCCGGCTTTCTGAATGCGGAGTTCAGGATGCATATATGCTGAAATAAGTGGATTCTGGGGATGAAGCTCGTAAGGACCAAAAATACTGCGCGACCTTCCCACCGTAATCGCGTGCTCGTAGCAAGTTCCGCCTTCCGCGGACATAATGTAATACCAGCCGTTGCGCTTGTAAAGATGAGTTCCTTCAACACTTCCAATATCAGAACCCAAGAAAATTTTTTTTGCTTTTCCAATCAGATGTTTTTTTGCGGAAGAATATTCCTGCAAGAGAATTCCGCTGAACTGGGGTGCTCCGCTTATATTGGAAGAGGCGGCTCCAGACTTGCGGTAATCCCACTCCATATTGATGTACCAATGTCTGCCGTCATCATCATGGAACATAGAGGGGTCAAAACCCGAGGCATTTAAAAAGACAGGATCCGACCACGGCCCCTCGATGTTATCCGCTGTTGTTAAAAAGTTGGGGGTATCTTTCCAGGGACCGGCATTCCAGTTCCTGACATTAGTATAGATTAACCAGAATTTTCCTTCTGAATATGAAAGGCAGGGAGCCCAGATTCCGCAGGACTCATAGTTGCCGGCCATATTCAGAAGGCGCTCCTCGCTAAGCGGCGAGGGCACGCTTGTCCAATGCACCAAATCCTTTGAGCGATGGAGTTCCACGCCAGGATACCACTCAAAAGTTGAGTTGGCAATAAAGTATTCACCGTTTACCACGCAGATTGAAGGATCCGCGTGAAACCCAGTCAGAATAGGATTGTATACTTTGGACATTGTTATTATTCCTTAACGCCGCCCATAGAAACGCCGCTGATGATATAGCGTGACATAAAGCAGTAGAATATGATAATCGGGATTAAGGATACGGCAATACCCATATAGATAGCACCGTACTCTGTGCGGTAAATATCACCGCGCAACAACTGAACAAAAATCGGCAGAGTCTTCTTGCCGTCAGACTGCAACAAAATCATAGGTGTTACGAAGTTGTTCCATGAACCTACAAAGCCAAAGATAGCCTGTGTTGCCAAAGCCGGAGAGAGAATAGGAAGAACAATCTGGTTGAAAATCTTGTATTCTCCAGCACCGTCAATGCGTCCCGCGTCAATCAGTTCTAGTGAAAGAACAGAAGCCATATACTGGCGCATGAACAATACAGTGGCAGAAGATGCGATTGCAGGTATTGTCAGAGGAATAAAGCTGTCGATTAAGTGAAGCTTTGCCATGAACTGATAGAATCCGACAAATGAGATAGATGCCGGAATCATCATTACGAACATGATAAAAGCCCAGATAAAGGCACGGGCCTTAAAGCGATAAACATGCAGGGCATAGGCTGTCAATGAAGAGAAGTAAACGCCGAGTGATGTAGAACAGATAGCAATAATTGCAGAGTTAAGAAAACCCTTCCAAATTTGGAACTTACCTGTCTTAAAGTATACAATCCAGTTGCCAATGGCCAGATACTTGTCGGCCCATTCAGCGGAATGCTGGTGAATTACATCCATGAGTTTTCCGCCGGTGGCAACTTTAAGGCCGGAACCTGTCGTGATAAGAATATTCCAGTTGTTAACCAGACTAGAACCCGGGAGCAATGTAACACCGGCGTTAATCTGCTCTGTAGTACGCGTCGCATTAACAAGCATCAACCAAATAGGAATGACTGCAATAAGAATGAACAGAACCATAAAGAAGTAAATTACGGTCTGTCTCGCTGTTTTAGCTGCTTTGTAATCCATTTTTTTACTCCTTATTTCTTTGTCTTAGGCTCGCTGCGATCTTGCAAGAAGAAGAAAATCAACGCAGAGAAAACCATAGTGATAATAAATACACCCATCGCTATAGCGGAAGCATATCCATATCTGTTCTTACCCTGGAAGGCTGTATTATACATGTAGAGAACCATCGTACGGATCTTGTAGTCAGGACCTCCGCGCATATCTGTCAAGAGGAACGGAATTTCAAAGAGCTGCATACCACCGATAAGTGATGTTACCAAAAGGAAGAGCATCATCGGACGGAGAAGCGGAAGTGTAATATACCAAGTCTGCTGCCTCTGTGTAGCACCGTCTACAACGGCTGACTCATACAAAGACGGAGAAATAGAAGTAATTCCGGCCATCAACATAATCAATGTCTGACCGCACCACATCCACCACTGGATGAAGGATACGATACCGCGAGACCAGCCTACGCTGCGGAAAAACTGAATTCCTTCTTTTACAATCGAGCCGTCAGCCTTGACTACGTTCGCCTGAATTCCAATTTTAGTAAAGAACTGGTTTACCGGGCCAATCGGATAAGCGAAAAGGCTGCGGAACAAAATCGCAACAGAAGCGGCTGTAAGAAGGTTAGGCAGATAGAAAATCGCGCGGAAAGCGTTCTTTCCTTTTAGATCGCTCATAGCAGGATCAGTAAAGATAATCGCGAACAAAAGCGCGATTCCAAGCTGCGGGACAAAGTTAAAGCCCCACATAATAAATGTATTGATTACGGCACCCCAGAAGTTCTTGTCTTTAACAAGAGCCACAAAGTTAGAGCCGCCAATAAAGTGCATTTTTGTTTCAAAGCCCTTTAAATCGGTAAAAGAAAGCAAAATGGTGTAAACTGTCGGCCATAAATTAAACAGCGCATACACGAGTAAAAATGGCAGAACAAAGAAAACACCGTATTTTGCAAGTCTCGCTTCGGATCCTTTTACAGTTTTAGTTTTTAATGCATTAGGCATATTTGTCTCCTAAAAAACCTTACGATGTGAATCCTACACTTGGGGAGGGGAAATCACAGTCAAAAAACATCAGTTGAAATATTTGTTTGTAAATAAATAATCAAAAAAAAAGTGCAGTATGACAGGAAAAATCACGCTGCACTTTGTGGAAGCCGCCGCCTGAACGGCAGCCTCCATAAGAATTAAACCGGATTAGAATCCAAGCTCTGCTGATACGTGATCTTTGAAATCAGCCAAAGCAGCAGCCTTGTCTTTCTCGCCGTTGATGTAAGAAGCAACAGTCTCACCGAAGAAGCCTTCAATAGCCTGGTCAGTTCCCTGTACAGTCTTTCCGTTTACGCTCTTTGCCATTTCAGCAAATTCAGCATAGTGGTTCTGTCCGTTAAGGAAGGGCTCGCTGTATGTATCTTTAATCTTGTCAACAACGTTCATGTTAGAAACCATGTCTCCAGTGTCTTTTGCCCAGCGCTCGAGGAAGTCGTCGTCTGTAGCAACATACTTGATGAAGCTCTTTGCAAGGTTCGGTACTTTTGTTCCCTTGTAAGCGCCAACCCAAGTGCCACCCCAGCGGTACGGAGCAGGACCGGCGATCATAGCCCAGTCACCGGCTGTGCTGCCAGCGTTCGGCTTAAGTGTATAGTGGAGTCCCCATGTCGGGAGGAATGTTCCGAATACTTCTACAGGATTTCCAGCCTCGTCTTTGAGCTCGCCCTTGAATCCAGCGAACCAGCCTTCTGACCACTGTCCCTGGCGTCCCTCAAGTCCTTCGTCCTTGAGAGTTTTGCACATATCCATGTATGTTTCCATAGCAGGATCAACTACGAGTTTGCCACCCTGTACCCAAGGTCCTTTGCAGGCGCCCTTGAAAGGCATGAAGAGGTCGCCAGTTGTAGAGATTACAACACACTTTCCGTTTGACTTTGCTTTCATGTCGCGGGCTGTAGCAAGGAATGTATCCCAGTTTGCGAAAGCCTTCTGAACTGTTGCCGGATCATCTGTTCCGATGTATTTCTTTGCGAGTGAGCGGCGATAGAAGAATGCGCCCGGGCAAGCCTGCCAAGACATGGCGTAAACTTTTCCGTCCTGCATACCAACTTCCATCGGGTAAGCCAAGCACTTGCCTTTTACTTCATTGTAGATGTCTGTAAGGTCGAGAAGGAGGTTTGCTCCCTGATCAACATACTTACGAACGAATGCGTTCTCCAAGGCGAATACGTCAGGAGCGCTGTTGCCAGAAGCCAAAACCGGGTCCAACTTGTTGCAGAACTGGTCTGTCGGAGTAAGAGAGTAGTCTACTTCGATATCCGGATTTGCGGGCTTGTAATACTTGTCGATCATTGTCTGAAGTTCGTCTGTGAATGACCAAACAACCAATTTCTTTGCTTCTTCTTTAGCGGCTTTCTTTCCGCAACCTGTTGCAGAGAGAATCATTGCAGCAGCTGCTACTGATGCAATAATAACGTGACTTTTCTTCATATTTCCTCCAGGATATATGATAAATAAAATAATCGGGACCAACTGTCAAGGCAATCGGTTTCCCCTTTTTATATACCTATTATCACCCCGTTTTTTGAAATTGTCAACAAAATTCGTAAAAAAAAATGCAAAAAAATGCCCAAAAATGCCTTTTTTTGCATTTTTGGGCTAAAAACACCCCTTTCCCCGAGTATTTTACATTGACTTGGCTGTATTTTTTGACTGAATCTCCTGTTAGTTTTCAGGGGTCAGTACAAAATCATCAAGGCTTCCCCATGAGCCGGCAACACCGTAAATCTCGGCGCCGATCATCAAGGTTCCGTCATCTCCGACTGAAATATCATGAATCGCCGGATTAAAGAAAGTGCGCCAGCCGTCGGTAAAAGTCTTTGCCTTGTATTCATGTCCGCCGGACTGAACGAAAAGAAAAATATTCTGGCTGTCGCGACTTCCGTTGTCTCCGCCGTGCAGAACCATCGAGGCCTTGTAGCGGCCGGGCTTTAGTCCAGTAATTTTCTGACTGACCTTAAAGTGAAGTTCTTTTTCCGACCACCAGTGCAGGGCCTTTTTGCCGCTCTTTGCATCATCAGCCTTATCCGCAATAAAAAGCTCGTTCATGCCGCCGGATAAATCCTCGACATTCCACATAGAGACATTTCTGTCCTCAAAAGAGGGGTTCTCGACATAGTTCAGTTCAAGGGCGGTAAAACGGCAAAGGACAGGAATTCCACCGGCGCACATTCCGTGAATCTTATATTCGCCGGGTCCGCGGCTTGTAAGTTTGTCTACGCTCACGCCGTCATCGCTCAGGGTATTCCACACGACAGAGGCAGACTGTTCCGTTCCGTCGTTATTTCTTACAGAAACCTCTTCCGGCAGACGAACCGGCTCGCCAAGACGGGTACGCAGTTCAACATTGAGCGCGCAGTCAGGACGGACTTGCGCAGTGCCGCCGACGCCAGAGAGCCCCCAAGCCGCAAGAGAGGCAAGAGGTTTTCCGTCAAAGTCAAAAAGCGCCTGGTTGTCCCATGAGGAACCGCCGTAATATTTTCCGGCATCATCAGGGTCATAAACAGAGGCATAACTTGACGCCCAGCCCGAGCCGTGTTTTTCCCATGACTTCTGGCGGTCCTCGCGGTTCTTTCCAGGTACCGGAATCCATGCCGGCTCCCACCAGAATACACCAAGCGACTTTTTTCCAATAGAAGAAATGTCATTTATATAATCGTAAATAACATCCGCCTGACCCTGGACAGAAACAGGGTATTCCTTCTGCCCAAAAAAGTATGAGTCCTCGCTTATTGAATTTCCATTGTCGTCTCCGTCGCCGTAAGTATAAGCCTGTGAAAATTCACAGACCATAACTTCTTTTCCTGTCTTTTCGGAAACGGCGGACAAAAGAGCGGCAAGGTTTTTTGTCGAGAGATGCCAGTAGGGATAGTCGCTGGTTCCAAAAACATCATAGTCAACCTTGTTATGCTCAAGGATTCCTGCAATACGCATATATTCGCCGGCTTTCTCAGGATTTGTAAAATGAAGGACAACCTTTATGTCTTTTGAGATTTCACGGACAGCCTTTGCGCCGGCATTCATCAGCTTGCAGACATTCATCCAGTTCTTTTCGCCGCAAAGACCGGTTGTAGTTTCGTTTCCAACCTGAACCATTCCGATGATTGCGCCGCTGGAGCGCAGCTTTTTTAGCGAAGATTTTGTATATTTGTAAAGCGTCTCGCTTTTTTGCTCCATATTCATCTTTGCCCATGCACGCGGAGCCTGCTGCTTGTTAGGGTCGGCCCAGAAGTCAGAGTAATGAAAATCCACTAAAAGAGGCAGACCATATTCTGCGGCGCGCCTTCCGATTTTTACAGCCGTGTCCAAATCGTTGTGTCCGCCGCCAAAAGAATTTCCTTTGTCGTCCCACGGATCCACCCATACACGGACGCGGATATAATTTACGCCGTTCTCACGCAGCGTTTTAAAAATATCCTGAGGCTTTCCGTCATAATCACGGTAGACAACTCCGCTCTCCTCCTCGGCGATTACAGAAGAAACATCAACCCCGCGGATAAAGTCATCGCGAGCAGTCTCTGATTTTTGAATGAATATTCCGGGATTGTTCTGCGGAATTACAGTATAGACCTTGGGAGTCTTAGCGCAACCTGTTGCGCATAAGGCCAAAATAAAGGCTGCGCTTATCGCAGCTGTACGGAACAGATTCATAATTTTCTCCTCAAAAATTTTTCAGAAAAAGGAAACGCGCCGCTCCGGGCTTACCTTGATTTGTCCGGAACAACGCGTTTTGAAATGCAGTCACGCCCTATTCTTTTACTGCTCCGCCTCCCATACTGTTCATCATAGCCTTCTGTCCGAATATAAAGAAGATTACGAAAGGTATTGAGACTAAGAGAGCACCGGCGGCAAAAGATGTAAAGTCATTCTTCTTGTCGGTTACAAAACTAAAGAGTCCTAAAGCCAGAGTCTGCTTGTTTACAGAACGGAGAACCATCTTGGGGAAGATGAAGTCCATCCAGGGGCCTGTAAATGTCGTGATTCCGAGGAATGTAAGAATCGGTTTCGCGACAGGCATTACGATTGTGGCCCAAATACGGAAGTGGCTGGCACCGTCAATGCGGGCGGCCTCGTCCAAGCTTCTGGGGATTGTATCGACATAACTCTTTACCATCCATACATTATAAGGAATGTTACCGGCAACATAAACAAGAACCAGTCCCCAGAGGGTGTCAAGTCCGCCGATACGGTGAAGAATTACATAGATAGCAATCATACCGACAAATGACGGGAATACCTGAAGAACGAGAAGGCTCATCATCAGAGGCTTTTTGAGTGTGAATCTGAAGCGTGAGAAAATATATGCCGCAAGAGCCGTGATAATCATTGTAATTACAGAAGTGGCAATCGCAATTTTAAGTGTATTCAAAAACCACTTGACATAGTCTGTATCAAAAAAGAGATATCTGAAATGTTCCCATGTAACACCCTTGGAAAAAGGCTTAGGATCCATATCGGCGATTGAATTGCCGGGAGTAACAGCACCCGAAACCAGATAAACCATCGGATAAATTACAGTGATGGAAATAATGATAAAGAAGATTACCATTAAAATTGTTTTTATATACTGAGCTGAACGATAATTTTTTTCGTCGTAATTCATACTTCACCCTCCTTGTAACTCTTTGTGTTGCGGAATGTAAAGATAGCAAACGGTGCGATGACAACAAAGATGAGTACCGCAATAACTGAAGCATAATGGTATTTAAGCAGCGTTATCGTAAGTTTGTAAATCCATGTTACCAAAATATCAGTTGCGCCCGCAAGCGTTGTCGAGGAATCTTTTGCGGTCGGCGCTCCTCCCGTAAGGAAGAATATAATTCCGAAATTGTTGAGGTTGTGAGTAAAACTCATGATAATCTGCGGCATTGTCTGATAGAGTACGAGAGGAATTGTAATCTTTCTCAATACCTGGCCATTGGAAGCGCCGTCAATACGGGCGGCCTCATACAAGTCACCGGAGATTGCAGTCATTGAGCCCATAGAAAGCATCATAAAATAACCGAAACCTGCCCAGAGATTTATGACAATACACATAACCTGAGCGAGAACAGGGTCGCCCAGCCACGGAATCGGCTTTGAAATAAGGCCGAGAGCCTGAAGCGTTCTGTTTACAGTTCCGAAAGTTCCGTTGAGAAGATTCTTCCAGGTAATCATTGTGATTACGGCCGGAACTGCGTAAGGAAGAATAAAGATTACTCTGAATACCGGGCTAAATTTTATTTTAGCCTCGTTCAGCATAACGGCTATAAGAAGTCCGCCAAAGTAGCAGGTAAATGTCGCTCCAAAAGCCCAGATTACGGTCCAGAGGGCAACACGGCCAAATCCTACAGACCAGTTTGAACCGCCGCCAATCAAAGACTTAAAGTTTGCAAAACCAACCCAGTCTACAGTGTTGCCCGGACTTATATGGTCAGGAGCAGAATAATTCGTAAAGGCAACTGCTACAGAGAAGACAAGAGGAACAACAACGAATATGACGAGCATAAGCACGGCAGGAGTAAGTCCTAGAACAGGGAATGACGAGCCGGCCAACTCATTGATTGCGCTTTTCTGCGAGGGAAAGCGTCCTAATATACAGTATTTGTGGTAGTCTTTTTCCGCACTTTTTACGGAAATAATATACTCAATTACAAAAACGGCTATGACGGCCAAAACCAAAATTCCGTCAATAAGCATAAACACCGAATTATCACGCAGACGAATCGGAAGTTCAGGATGCGGGTCACCCAATGTTACAAGTTTAATTAGTTTGTTGATAAAAAAAGGCAAGAGGCCGAGAAAAACCAGCTCACTGATGGCAAAAAGCGCGCCCTTGACATAATCTTTTAAGTAAAGTAAATGTCCGAGACCCATAAAACAACGAGAAGCAATTTTTACTTTTTTCAGAGCGCTTCCATCTGTCGGCAATACATTCGCCATGGTTCCTCCAATGATTAGAAAATACGAATAAAGAGTCGGAAAGGGAAAACCGCTGCCGGCATCCCCCTCCCGATTCATTAACTGAACTTAAAGTCCGAGAATTGCGGCGTTGGCGGCGTCAAGTTCTTTCTTAACGTCAGCACCGTCCCAAATATTCTTTGAGGCGTTGGCCATAGCATCCCAGTAAGCGCCCATCTGAGGAATAGACGGCATCGGGAAAGCATAGTCAAGCTGCGAGATAAATCCAGCCATGTAGGGGCTGTCAACCTTTACATTGATAGAAGGCATGGCTCCTGTGATGTCGAAACGAAGTTTCTGCATTTCCGGAGTAAGAAGGAACTCAGCAAAAGCAGCGGCGGCTTCCTGATGCTCTGAGTAGGCAGAAACAAACATAGCGCGTGTTCCAGAGAACGAGGCGCAAGGCTTGTTGTCACCGGGAAGAGCCGGAAGAGGAGCAACACCAAAGTTAACGCCGGCATCTACGAACGGCTTAACATTCCACAGACCTGTAATGTGCATGGCAGCATTTCCCGAAGCGAAAGCACCGTCAGCAACTGAAGTAGAAAGGTCAGCAGCCGGTACATTCAAAGCCGGGCGCAGAGTTTTCTGGAAAAATTCCATTCCCTTTACAGAGTCAGGAGAATTGATATTTGTGTTTGAAGTATCTGTTCCAGAAGCGCCAAAGAGGCGGTTTCCGTTGGCAGTTGTGAATACGATTGTGTAGTAAGCGTTTCCAACATCCATTACAAAACCGTACTTGCCTGCGTTTGCCGCATTGAATTTCTTTGCAAAGGCGGCGAGGTCTTCCCAAGTCTTGGGGAGTTCGCTTTCTTTAATCAAGTCTTTGTTGTAGAACAAAGCGTATGTTTCGGCAGAAACAGGGTAACCGTACATAGTTCCGTTGTATGTCAGAGCCTGTGAACAAGCTCCGAGAACTTCGCTCTTAACTTTAGCTGCATCTACAGTAGTAGCAACATGGCCTGAGTTAACCAATTCACCGAGTTTGTCGTGCGGAGCGGCAAACAAATCAGGTCCTACTCCGGCAGGTCCGTCAAGTGCAATCTGTCCGCAGGCATCACCAAGTTCTACATGAACATATTCAATTGTTACATTCGGATGAAGCTTTGTATAAGCCTCTCCAGCCTGCTGAATAAACTGGTCGGGACCTTTGTCTGACTCCCAAACCTTGAGTGTTACGGGACCCTCGTTTTTGGCAGCGTCCTTCTTTGCGCAGCTAGAGAGTACCAATGCCGGAATAAGTGCGAGAAGCACCGGCAACAATGTCTTTTTCATACAATCCTCCTTATGAAAAACATTTTTACAATTTAATTCATTTCATTCCTTATAAAAGAAATGAAGTCCTATAAATAACCGAGCACTTGGCATAATTAACCGGCTCAGGCTTTTTACCGTTCAAAACATCAAGAAGCAGCGCACCCGCCTTCTGACTAAGTTCCTTAGTATCGACATGAAGTGAAGTAACAGGAACCTCATTATTCTTCAGGGTCTCGCTGTCAAAAAAGGAAACCACCTTTATCCGGTCCGGCACACTAACCTTCCTCTTCTTCAGAGATTCCATAACTTTCTGGCAGATAACATCGTCGGAACATGCGACACAACTCACTTCGGAAGACAGCAGCCTGTCCAACGCTTTTTCAAGATGCCTTTCCGAATCCCAGAAAACCATTTTCTCGTCCACATGACGACCGGCAAGCAGAAAGGCCTGCGCATAGCCCTCATAGCGAGTATGCTCAACATCCAAATCTTTGTTTCCCGCAAAAAGGGCAACACCGGCGGGATTATATTTCAGCATGCGGGCTGTAAGCTCGCAGCATCCGTCTTTCTGGTCAGTATCAATCTGAAATACCGTTTTATCACTGTCTCTTCCAATCAGAACAAAAGGAGCATTGTGTCTCTTGAGATAAGAAACAACCGCCCCGTCATTGTCCCCGCGAGTAACAACAAAACCATCAACACGATGCCCCGTAATCAAACGATCCAGACTGTCTGTATTGCCGTCTTTTATTACGGCAAGAACAGTATCATAATCATGGACGGAAGAAACCTCTGTCACCCCGACGAGACAATCCTTAAAAAAAGGTGCTCCGCCGTGATCGTTCGTATCAGGAATTACAACAGCAATATTGTAAGTTCTGGAGCCGGCAAGCGCTCTGGCCATTGAATTAGGCTTATACCCTAACGAAGCAATATAGTCCATAATTCTGTCACGAGTCGCCTGGCCTATCCTTCCCTTGCCGGAAATGGCTCTGGAAACAGTAGTCTTTGACACTTCGAGATCTCTGGCTATTACATCCATTGTTATTCTTTCTGAATTGCGCAACCGGTTGTTCATATCCATTATTATAAACCCTTTTTCCAATTTGTCAAATTTTTTCTTTCAGAAAATTGCGAAATCTTTACCTTTTCCAGCCTCACGCAACATATTGTGTTAGAATTTCCGTTGCACAAAAACATAACTATTTATCAGTTATTTATAAGTATAAACCCGCTTTTTCTAAAAATATATGACAAAATTCACCATTTTACGCAACTTTCTTTGATTTATGTGAGAAATTTCGCTAAAAAACAATTCAGTTGCGCAGAATTGCGATTTTTCCGCATAACGGCTGCGGAAATAAAATGAACGGAAGTTTCCGGAGTTTCAGGATACTTTTAGTCCGCAGAAACAGTGCTCCCCAAAAAAGTCGCTTTTTAAAATCGCCCCTATAAGCTGAAGTTTTCAGAGCCTATCAGTCTTTCTGATTCTTCATGCACAAGTCCGCGATGGGACATACGCCGCATTTTGGAGATCGGGCGGTGCAGATGTAGCGGCCGTGAAGAATGAGCCAGTGGTGGGCATGCCGCATATATTCAGGCGGAATTCTCTTTAAAAGCGAGTCCTCAACCTCCCGCGGCGTCGAGCCTTCCGCAAGACCGATTTTTGGACAGATTCTCAGCAGATGTGTATCCACAGGCATCGTAGGCCTGTCAAAAACGACATTAAGGACGACATTGGCGGTCTTGCGTCCTACTCCGCTGAGGCTCATGAGGTCGTCACGGTCATCGGGAACCTTTCCGCCAAAATTATCTATAAGCTGCCGGCTAAGCTGAATTACATGCTTTGCCTTTGTGCGGTATAAGCCGATTGATTTTATGTAGGAAATCAGATTTTCTTCGCCAAGGGCAAGCATTTTCTGCGGAGAGTCAGCAGCCTTGTAAAGCGGCTCTGTCGCCCGGTTTACGCTCCTGTCGGTGGCTTGCGCGCTCAGCACTACACTTACCAGAAGTGTGTATGGATTCTTCCATTTTAATTCAGACTGAGGGCTTGGATTTGCGGCTTTTAGGCGGTCAAAAACAGTGCGGATTTCTTTTTGCGACAAAAGTTTCATACGGGTATTGTAGCATATAAGGGCCGGAAAAGGAAGTTATGATGTTATCAATCTATCGGCAAATCAATGCCATAACGCCCCTCAGGTTCTCGTATCTCAAATATATTATATATTTTTGGGTCTGCACATTTGTTGAAGCCTGAATAATTCTAGCAAGCAAGGGCAATGGTTTTTGAGTTGGATGCTTTCCGCAAGATTTTTCCCAACGGGCAATAGCGGGCAAAGTCCAAACATCTCTCATCTGTGTTCCGCCGTTAATTAAAAAATATGGCGGATCAGCAAATATCATGTCAAATTTAAGCTCAAATTGAGGAAGTATTTCAGTACAGTCACCATGAACATTGGGATTTTCTATCGCTTCATCGCTCTTGTCATAAAAAATAAGGGGGAATCGGCGCTCGGCACCAGCCCCCCCCCTTATTCAAATCCGCCAGACTATCAGCCTTTTATCGCTTTCTTTAAGGCGGCGACTTTATTTGTAGCCTCCCAGCTGAATCCTTCGCGGCCAAAATGACCGTAGGCGGCTGTGGGTGAATAAATCGGGCGCTTAAGCTTCAGTGTATTTATAATGCCGGCCGGTGTGCAGTCAAAGACTTCCTTTACAGCCTCGTCAATTTTAAAGTCGGGAACCACGCCCGTTCCAAATGTCTCAACCATTACGCTTACCGGGAAAGGGACTCCGATGGCGTAGGCAAGTTCAACTTCAGCGCGACTTGCGAGTTTTGCGGCCACAATATTCTTTGCAATGTAGCGGGCCATATAGGCTGCGCTTCTGTCTACCTTTGACGGGTCTTTTCCGCTGAATGCGCCGCCGCCGTGGCGCCCCATTCCGCCGTAGGTGTCAACAATAATCTTCCGTCCTGTAAGGCCTGCGTCTCCCTGCGGACCTCCCACAACGAACTGTCCTGTCGGGTTTATAAAATACTTTGTTTTTTTGTCCAAAAGCCCTGTAGGCTCCAGTACCGGCTTTATCACCCGCTCAATCAGGTCAGACTTAATCTTGTTGTATTTTGCGTCAGGATTGTGCTGGTGCGAAAGAACAACCGTGTCAATACGAACGGGCTTGTGTCCCTCATACTCAAGTGTAACCTGAGCCTTTGCGTCGGGCCTCATCCACTCTATTTCTTTTGAATGCCGCAGAGAAGCCGCTTCCTTCAACAGCTTATGAGCGAACATTACAGGCGCGGGCATAAATTCAGGGGTTTCGTCACAGGCAAAACCAAACATCATTCCCTGGTCTCCGGCTCCCTGCTGCCCCTTAAACTGGGCAAGCCCCTCTCCCACAACACCCTGATTGATGTCCGGGGACTGAGTATGCACTGTATTCAAAACAGCCATCGAGTCTGCATCAAGACCGTAATCGGCGTTTGTATAGCCGATTTTTTCCGCAACTTCACGGGCAATTTTCTGGATGTCCAGCTCTTTGAATTTGGTGGAAATTTCTCCGCCAACAAGAACCATTCCTGTCGTCGTAAAGCACTCGCAGGCAACATGACTTTCAGGATCCTTAGCAAGACAAGCATCCAACACTGCATCGGAAATCTGGTCGCAAATCTTGTCAGGATGACCTTCGCTTACAGACTCCGAGGTGAACAAATAATGCTCATTCGTCATTATGTACTCCTTAAAGAAGTTAATTTATACTGCGGATTCTGTATGTAGCGAGCGCACAGAAACCGTATTTTATAAGTTGCTCAAATTCCGCTTGAAACAAAATTTTATTTTTTCATTTCAAACACTTGAATAACTTGAGGGTTTATAATATACTATATTGACTTTTAAAACAAGTATTTTTACTTTTAATCTTGTGAATCAATTTTTAATCTGGAGGTCTTATATGCCCTTAAAGAAAAGTTTTTCAAAAGACAAAAAGAAGTGCACGGTCACTTTTACAGTAACACCGGAAGCCGCGCAAGGTGCACAAACAATCAATATTGCAGGAGATTTCAACAGCTGGAGCAGCAAGGAAAACCCCCTTAAAAAAGGCAAGGACGGAACTTTCTCCGTCAAACTCGTTCTTGAGGCTGGCCGTGAATACCAGTTCCGCTATCTTATCGACGGAAAAAAATGGGAAAATGACTGGAAGGCGGATAAATATGTCGCAGCCCCTTATTCAAATGCGGACAACTCAGTTGTAAGCACAATCACAGAATAACCCGTACAGAAATTCATTATAAAATAAAAAAAGGCTGCCCCCGGCAGCCTTTTTTTATACGGGCCCATACAAGCCCGTAAAATTAAAATTTTGCCTTTCTAAGTCTTACGCGCTCAATATCCTCGCAGAAGAGCTCACGCAAATCGTTTAGTCCCAGAGCCATGAGAGCCATACGGTCAATACCGATTCCCCATGCAAGGACAGGAACATCTATACCCATAGCCCTTGTAACTTCCGGACGGAAAATTCCTGAGCCGCCAAGCTCGAACCAGCCGAGTTTGGGGTGTTTGATATGAACTTCGATAGAAGGTTCGGTAAAGGGGAAGTAACCGGGAACATACTTAACCTCTGTGGCACCCGCAATCTCTTTGGCGAACATTTCCAAAAAGCCCAGCAGAGTGCGGAGGTTTACATCATTTCCAAGAACAATTCCCTCTGTCTGATAAAAATCACTGAGATGAGTTGCGTCTACCTTGTCGTAGCGGAAGCAGCGGGCAATGCCGAAATATTTTCCCGGAATCTTTGCCTTGTGGAGCTGGTGGGCGCTCAAGACAGTTCCCTGTGAGCGCAGGATAAGGCGGCGGGTAAACTCGTTGTCAAACTGATAATTCCAGCCGCGGCTTCCTGAATTTCCTCCGTTTTCGTGAACAGCCTTAACATTGCTCAAATACGGTTCCTCTATCATTTTCGCGTGGGTAGGATTCTTGATTCTGTAAACATCATGAATATCACGCGCGGCATGGAACTGCGGCATGAACAAGGCGTCTCCGTTCCAGAACTCAGTCTCCACAAGCGGCCCGTCAAATTCCTCAAAGCCGAGAGAGCAGAGTTTGTCCTTAACAGATTCCAGGAACTGAACATACGGGTTTGTGCGTCCCGGAATAATACGGGCCGGCGGAACACCGATATTATACGCGCGGAAACTGCCTTTCTTCCACTCTCCGGAAGAAAGCATCTGCGGTGTAATCTCGCCGATTTCGTTTCCGGTAATACCGGCTCTTTTTAGTGCCTCAACAACCTGCTGGAAAGCGTCCTTTAATTTATAGACAACGGTCTCGCGCTCAACTGTATGGAATGGAGTTTCTGAAACTCCGCGCTTTTTTGTGAGACCGCCCATTACCTCAATTTCTTCTTTACTCAAATCGGCAGCGTCAAGAGTAACATTCTCTGCGGCGGCCGCCTTTTCTATAAGTTTTTTGGCAATTACAATACGGGCCGGCAGATCCTTTCCTGTGGCCTCGGCCTTCTTTTCGCCGTTCATCTGGAGAACGCCGTCCTTGCTAAGGCCGCCAAAGGCAGAACCGACATCCTTATTCTCTATATTTAAGGCCGCCGCAATTTCGGGAAGGGATTTTGCCCCCTCCTTTTTAACGAGGGCGACGATTTTCTCTTCTACAAAGCCTTCAGACTGTACTTTTTTGCCAAAATCTGTCAGTTCAAAAAAAGTATGGGGAGTCCGGCGCACTTCCGCCAAAAGTTGTTTTCCCGCCAGCCAGCTGAATGCCTGGTTCGCGTGTCCTTCCTTATAGCCGAGTTCAGACTGAAGCTTGGCCGAAGTCAGCTCATCTTTAAGTCCGTAGCGCAGAAGAACTTTCGTCTCCAGCGGATGCAGGTTTTTAATAATACTAGTGATATCCATTTTTATTTTTACCTTTATCTCCCGATTATTACGGGAGATAATTTAATTTAGCGCTGGAATTTAAGCTGGCTCATGTAAGTGGCCTGTTTTAGTCCGCGCGCGTTTTTCTTGTAAGAAAGACGGTCATCTTTCATATACTTGTAGCCGTAATACTGATGCTCGAGCTGGAAGTCGTTAAGGCACTGGTGAATTGTTTCGCGGGCCTCAGACTCTTTAAAAGACATCTCAAGGCAGCTGTAGTAAATGCGGACTTCATCAAGGGCGGCAATGTATTCAATGCGAACTTGCGCAGTCTTGTTTGTAGTATGCATATCCTCAGGAACAATTACCTGAACCGTCGTATCCATAGGCTCGCCGTTGTCATTACCCAATTCACTGGGGGACTTTTCTGCAAATGCAAAACCTGCGACGAACATTATCATCACAGCAAATAAAAATTTCTTCATAGTTCCTCCTAAAAGGTCTTGTAGTCCTTTATTATATCAGTTTCCAGAAAAAAATCAAGTTGTAATTGATATTCTCCTGAATTTATTAGAATTGCAGGAACTTTGTTCAAAAGAACCCTTCCCGTAATCTGTTTGGGCTTGTTTCTCAGAATTTTCCTGAAGTATGTCCGGACGGCATCCTTCAGGGCATTTTCCGCCGCATCTTCTATGCCCTCAAAGCCTTTTGAGACCTTGCCGCCGCCAAGCCCCATAATTCTGGGATTTTTCACACTGGCCCACTGATTGTAGCTTCTGACCATAGCGTCATTCCGCTCAAAGTTTACCCAGCAGTGCACCCTGCTTTCATCGAACCAGGGATCCTCATACCGGATAAATTTTGTCTCCAGGTCAAAAGGCCGTATTTCCTTTACCTCAAAGTATTCATCGACTCCGCGTAGTTTGTCGCCGGGCGTATAGTCAAAGGACCAGCCGTAAACCATTCCGTTGAGCAGAAAGGGAGTTATCTTCTTTAACTGCCCTATGGCATGATCAAAGACACCGGCATTTCTGTCAACCTTGTTCAGGCCTGGATAAGCGTCAAGTTCCGCCCATAAGGGTATACGAATTTTCCGCTGGAAAGACACTTCCTGCGGAAAAACGCGGAATAATGTCAGAAAAAGCAAGAAAATCAGCGCAGAGCGTTTTTCCATACCTTGACAGGGTTCACTCCGAACCGTATAAGACAATAAATCCAGGCAGCCGCAAAACCGCTCAGATGAGTCAAGTGAGCGACTCCGGCCTTGAGCCCGAAAACCTCGTCAAACACCGCAATTCCGGCATAGATTATAATAAGCAGCGGAGCCGGAACAGGGATAAGACCAAATATAAAAACACTTGAACGCGGAAAAATTACAGCAAAAAGCAGGAGAACGGCATAAACCGCACCGCTGGCGCCGACCAGAACAATCCCCCAGTACCCCGTAAGAACATAGATTCCCAGAGAGGCGGCCCCGCAAACAGTTCCGCACAAAAGATAGAAAAGGAGGAATTCCTTTGAGCCTATCTGGCGCTCGACAAATATTCCGAAGAAAAAGAGTCCCAGCATATTGCTCAAAAGATGGCTCCAAGAACCGTGCATGAACATATAGGTGAATACCTGCCAGTAAAAGCGGCCTTTTATGCACAGATGCGGCTGAAGACCAAGAAGGTATGTCCAGTTGGAATTGCGTCCCGATCCGGTAATTATAAAGACAATTACATTGACGGCGGCAAGAACAAAAGTTACATAGTTAAATGAATATGAAAATTTACGGTGAATGATAGAAGGCATCTGGCCTATTCCTTTGCCTGGGATTGAATCACCTGCTTATCGGCAAAAGTGATCCTGTTGCGGCCGGAATTTTTGGAAATATACAGGGCCCTGTCGGCCTGCTCCACAAATTCTTTGGCGGTGGCCACGGGATTAGAGTCCGCGTCGTAAACGCTTACCCCGCCCGAAATCGTAACATGAACATGCTGACCCTCGTAGTCAAAATCCATGTCCTCTATGTTTGAACGAATACGCTCGGCAACCATAACGGCATCTTCTTTTAGGGTATTGGGCAGCATGACAGTAAATTCCTCACCGCCATAGCGGGCTGCCATATCCTGACTGCGGATAGAGGTTTTTATGATTTTTGCGACTGTCTTTAAAACATAATCGCCGCAGGCATGCCCCCATGTGTCGTTGAATTTTTTAAAGTGGTCAATGTCAAACATAATGACACTAACAGGCTGGGACTGTATCATCGCCTGATCCAGTCTGTCTGAAAGCTGGCTAAAGAAGTAATATTTTAGTTTCAGGTGCGTCATCATGTCCGTAGACGAACGCTCTAAAAGCGCGGCGTTGTTTATGGCCATTGAGGCAAGGCTTGCGATAATGAGTATCTGCTTTTTATCGTATTCGCTGTAAGTCGTTCCGTCTCCCAAGTCCATGCGCTCGCCGAGCAGAAGAATTCCGTTCATGCGGTTCTTCTGGAAAAGGGGGACAATAAGAGACGGCTTTAGAGAATAGATCTCATCAAGTTTCTCGTGAGGAAGGGCAACCTGAATGTCGCGGACTTCAAAAACCTTGTCTTTTTCGCACAGGACATTCACTACATCCGCATTATGCGGAATTACATAATTTATACTGGAATCCAAGTCCATTCCGGTATAGTTTGTTCCCAATATAAAGGAATCGGTCTCAACATCATCTAGAACAAAGATTCCCGCGCCCAATACACGCATCTGCGCAAGACAAGTGTATAGAATAGATTCGATAAGCGTAGGATAGTCAAGGGTAGAGCAAAGGGAATGAGCCACTTCAAGCAGCTGCTGAAGGTCATAAAGACGCTTCTCGTAGTCCGCCTTAATTTCCTCAAGAGACGCAGAGTTTTGTGCTTCCAAATTAGGCGATTTTACGTCCATGTCAAAAATACTCATTCTATTTCTATTCTTTTATCTTCTTTATTATAACATAATTCCTTATAATAGCAAAGAAATTCTCCCACAACGGATACTGCAATTCCAGCAAAGAAGTTGAATCCCTGTTCCGGGAAGAAAACATAATCCCCTTTAGATTGGACACAAGTTCACTCTTAGACCTTTTAGTATCCTGAATAAAATCACCAATATCATCGCGCAACAACAGGAGCAATGATGATATTTTTTGAACAGTATTCTTTGCCTCGTTGTTTATATTATCGACAAGATTTGATAATTTTTTAATAAAATCTGCATTTTTATGACTGTCTGATATAAGTCCGTTTATAACCTCGGAACCGTATTCATTGCCGGGAGCAAACTTATTCTCAAAAGTTTCTATAAGATTAAGGCTGTCATTTACGGAGAAAACAGTCTGTGAAAAAGATGACTTCATTGCCGGATTTGAGAAAATCCCTTCCACCACGATATCATTTATCACGCTACGCACCTGCTCGTTGTAATAAATTCTGAGAAATGTTTTTAGAACACGCATGGGCATAACCCAGATAAAGTTTGTAGCGGCGTTTTTTCCTATAATATCCATAGTATCCTTGTTGTAACCCTGAAGTTCCTCAAGACTGCCGTCAGGAAAAAGCTCGGACAGTTCCTGCCTAACATAATTATCCTTTATCTCATTACGGATATGCATTTCATCGGCCTGGAACTGCCGCTGCAAGCCCTCGGCAAAGACCTTGCGGACATTTTCCTTATAGCTTGCCTTTTGGGGAACAAAATTGGGGTCATTCTTCGCAAGGCAGATGAAATTTCTTAACGCATCAGCACTAAGGTTGCCCTTTATGATTGCCTGTATCCGTCTAAAATTCTGGAGCAGTTCTTTTTTCGTGCGGGTGTCGTTGGGCAGCCCGTGTATCAGTTCATTAAGGGCAAGAACTGCGTTTGCCGCCGCCATACTGATTGAAAATTCCGCCGTCAAATAGTAAAGGTCCAGGAAAACATTCTCCAGCGTTACGGGCGGAAGCGCCTGATATTCCGGAACATAATCCGGCTCATCGTGCCGAGACACATAGGTTCCGTCAAAAAGCTGGAGGGGAACAATAAAGTTAAAGCGGCAGAGGTCTTCCAAATGGTGGAGCGTCGAGATAACCTCGTCCATTTTAGAAAACTGCGGTGTATTCAGGGCGGCAATAATTTTCTCAAGCCCGCGGCGCTGAACCTCAAAGGCTTTAGTCTCGTCTGAATCGCCTGTCTCCTGAATCTGTTTTTTCCGGTTTTCATAAGAAAGCGAGTCAAGGATTTTCTTGTCCTCGTCACTGTAGGCCGTTACAATCAATTCTTCCTCAAAACGATGGTTCCGCTTAATGTCCGGACCGGCAATCGTATTCTCAAGAATTTTTGCAATCGGTTTTGTGTTCTCGTATAAAATTCTAAGCGCCTCTGCAAAATTAGGCTGAACAAGTTCATTCTTATAAAGTCCGCTCGGATGCTGACGCAACTCGGTTTCAATCTTGCGGAGCTTTATTTTTTTTTGAACCTCAGGCGCATTGGGGCGAAAAAGAATGTCAAAAAAATCGGTCAACGACTGCAATAAAGACATAAAATTTATTTTAGCATATATGAAAAAAAGGCGCAAGTAAAAGCGCCGTCATGTAAGAAAAGTGTTAATCATCATCCCAGCCGGAAGAATACTCGCGTCTTGCCGCCTTTTTCGCGTTCCAGCGTGAAGATTTTTCCTCCAGCATTTCTGCGTCCTCGCGCCCCTGAAAATTATTCCACTGGGTAAACTGATGGTTTTTTAACGCGTCAGGCTTTTCCCTGTTTTTTTCCTGCATATCCTCAATTCCATTTGCCATAAGAATATTCTAACAAGTCCGGAGAAATATGTAAATATCCCGTAATTTTTTTATCGTGATTTTCGGTCTTCCTCCCTTGTCTTTAACCTTTACTAGTGGTAAAATTACTCATAAAAAAATGTGGGGGCGCAAAGATGCACCAAATTATCACCAGCCTACTTGAGACCGATATGTATAAGTTCAGTATGGGACAGGCAATTTTTCATCAGTTTCCGAGTTATATGACAATGTGGGACTTTAAGTGCCGCAACACTGATGTTCACTTTACGCCGGAAATGATTGAAGAAATCCGCAGGCAGGTAAAGGCCTACTGCTCTCTTTCTTTTACAGAGGACGAACTTAACTATCTTAAGAAAATTGAATGGATTAAGCGAAACTATGTTGATTATCTCCGTCTCTGGCATCCGCGCTATGAGGAATTTTCAATCAGGGAGACAAAAGACGGCTGCGGACTTTCCATAGAAATTTTCGGAACATGGGCAAACACTTCATTCTATGAGATTCCGACACTTGCAATAGTAAATGAAGTGTATTTCAGAATGGCCCACAACTATGACGAACTCTACAAAAGTTTCATAGAGCGCGCAGATGAAAAGACAGCGAAACTCGTTGACGGAACTTTTACGCTCGGAGCATTCTCGGAATTTGGCATCAGACGGCGTCTCAGCGGCCAGGCACAGGAATATGTGATTCAGAAAATGATAGACGCCCAAAGAACAAAGGGCTTTAAGGAGTCAACCTTTGTGGGAACAAGCAATGTTTACCTGGCAAAAAAACTGGGAGTCAACCCCATCGGTACCATGGCCCATGAATATGTTCAGTGTGTGGGACAGGGTAACCGCAAGCACAATCCCGCCTACTCAAACTGGTTCATGCTACAGTCATGGGTTGACGAATACGGTGTTCTGAACGGAATCGCACTTACCGATACTATCGGCACAGATGTATTCCTGAAAGATTTCCGCAAAACTTACGCCACCCTATTCAGCGGTGTCCGCCACGATTCCGGAGACCCGTATCTTTGGGGAAAGAAGATGGTTGACCACTACAAATCGCTGGGTATTGATCCAAAGACAAAAACACTTTTGTTCAGCGACAGCCTTAACTTTGAAAAGGCGACAGACCTTTACAAGTTCTTTAAGAATCAGGCAAAGGTCGCATTTGGAATCGGAACTTATATTGCCAACGACACGATGATTCCCGCACTCAACATAGTAATGAAGGTTACTGAGTGCAATGACGGCCCCGTCGCAAAACTTTCCGATGACGAGGGAAAGGGAATGTGCAAAGACCCGGCTTACATTGACTATCTCAGACGGGCAATAAACTGGCGCCTTGAGCACCCGGAAATGTAAGGGAAGTTTTTTTCCTAAAGTCGGACAGATATTATAAAAAACAACTTGTTATGCAAAAACGCTTGAATAAAATCATAAGATAGGTAATAATAGTAAAGTAAACCCCTAAAAACTTCAGTTTTTAGGGGTAACTTTGAAAATGCGATATTATAAGTCGTGCTATTATAACGACTTATAGCTCGTCGGCAATCCCTAACGAACCGATTTAGCAAGTTTTTAGAGATGCCCTAAAGTTAAATTCTTTTAGGACTTTTTTGTGCAGATGCGTCTTTATTTGTCGCGGCCCGGTGTGGTTTGCGGCGCCGGCAATGGAGCCGAACAGTTCTGGTCTTCTCTAACAAACGGAAACAACTCCGGCATTGTAAGGGTTAGGACTTTTAGCGGTGATGAATTCTTTGCCGGAAAAATTGACGATTCTATTTTACAAGAAACAGACGCGCGCTTTGACATGCGCATCATCAGAATAGAAGAACTGGCGCTGAAACAGATTTCCAGCGAGATTGATAATGCGATAGCAAAATACGGTCGGGACAGAATCGCCGTATGCGTGGGCAGCTGCGACAACGGTTCTGAGTTTTCCGTTGCGGGCCACAGGAAATATTTCTCGGACGGCGCCTTTGAAAAGAATTACTCAATAGAAATGCAGGGCGCAGACTACCCTGCAACTTATATAAAGGAAAAATACGGACTTACGGGGCCGGCCTATGTTTTTGCAACCGCATGCTCTTCCAGCGGAAGCGCCATTATAAAGGCGGCGGAAATCATAAGGACCGGGCTTGCCGACGCGGCTATTGTCGGCGGAGCAGATGTCGCAAGCGATACTGTTTTACTGGGATTCAGCTCGCTTGAGTCTATAAGCCCGGAAAAGACAAATCCATTCAGCAAAAACCGGGAGGGAATTACACTTGGAGAGGGAGCAGCATTCTTTATCCTGAGCAGAGATTCCGGCGGAGTTGAACTTCTCGGCTACGGAGAATCCAGCGATGCGAATCATATTACCGCTCCTCTCGCAGACGGAAGCGGTGCGGCGGCGGCAATGGAAGCCGCTATGCAGGACGCTGACATTAAAACCGTGGACTATATAAACCTTCACGGAACAGGAACACATTTAAATGACGCAATGGAAGCCCGTGGCATAAAACTCGCTTTTTCAAACAGTTACGACAAAATTCCCTGCTCGTCAACAAAACCGATAACAGGACACACACTCGGAGCGTCAAGTGCGATAGAACTTGCAGCCTGCTGGTTTTCTATCGAGACAGGAAAACTGCCGGTTCATGTTTATGACGGCCTTTATGATGATGAACTTCCGCGGTTAAATCTGGTTACCGAAGACACGGAATTCAGCAATAAAAAAATCAGCGTATGTATGTCCAACTCCTTTGGATTTGGCGGATGCAACGTAAGTTTAATTATAGGAAAAACCAATGACTGAAAGAATTCACGAACTTTCTCAGATTGTTGAGCGCGACACATTGATCAATTTATTGCCGCACAAGAGCAAGATGTTTTTGCTTGATCATCTGACACAGCACGATACTGAGGCACGAACCCTGCAAAGCGAGTCTCTTGTAACAAAGGACCATATCTTTTATGATGAGCAGGCCGACGGAATTCCGTCGTATGTCGCTTTTGAATTGATTGCACAAAGCATAAGCGCTTTGAGCGGAGTTACCGGCTACGAAATAGGGAAACCTCCCAAGCCGGGCTTTTTGCTCAGCCTTTTGAATTATTCGGCGGCAGTTCCGTATTTTAAGGCTGGAACAAGCATTCATGTAAAAATTAAAAAAGTAGACGAGATTGACAATATCTTGACATATTCGGGAGAGGCTTTTTTAAGCGGTAATCTCGACACACCGGTTGTAACGACGACTGTTACTGTTATGGAAACGGACGACTTAAAAATTTTAAGAAACAAATGAGGTTTTTATGAGCGAAGAAAATTCTGGAAAGAAAGTTTTGATAACAGGCGCTTCGGGCGGAATCGGACGGGCGATTGCCTTAGCCGCCGCAAAGGAAGGCTATTATGTTGTTGCCCACTACAATCACGGGCAAGAAAAAGCAGAGGCCCTTCTTGCAGAGATTAAGGCGGCCGGGGGCCAGGCGGAACTGCTTCAGTTTAACCTGAGCGACCGCGCGGACTGCGAGACGAAACTGAACGCATGGACAGAAGCCAACGGCGCATTCTGGGGTGTCGTGCAGAATGCCGGTATTTGCCGTGACTCCGCATTCCCCGGCATGAGCGCCGAGTCATGGGACGCAGTAATTCATACCAACCTTGACGGCTTTTACAATGTAATTCAGCCTCTGGTAATGCCCATGTGCCGCCAGAAAAAAGGCCGCATCATTACAATCGCCTCGGTGAGTGGCGTAATGGGAAACCGCGGACAGGTAAACTATTCGGCATCAAAAGCCGGAATCATCGGAGCGACAAAGGCTCTTGCCGTTGAGCTTGCAAAGCGCAAGATTACCGTCAACTGCATTGCACCCGGCGTAATTGAGACTGATATGATTAAGGACGCGCCGCTCGATATGATTTTGCCGACCATTCCAATGAACCGTGCCGGCAAACCTGAAGAAATTGCAGCGACAGCCGTATTCCTTTTGTCGGAAGGGGCTAGCTATATAACAAGACAAGTTATCAATGTAAATGGAGGAATCATTTAAATGGAAAAGAGACGCGTAGTTATTACCGGAGGCGGTTTTTGCACTCCGCTCGGCGACACCTGGCCTGAAATGCTGGACACGCTCAAAGGTTTTGAAAACCGCATCGTTTATATGAAAGACTGGGACCGCTTTGGCGAAGGAATGAATACCCGTCTTGCCGCCCCCTACACAAAGGAACTCCGTAAGTATGACCGCAAGAAAATCCGTTCCATGGGACGCGTAAGCCGCCTCGCCCTTCAGGCGACCGATGACGCACTGCGCATGGCAGGCCTTATCGACGCCGACGGAAATGTGGCGGAAGAACTCCACAACGGCAGAACCGGAATCTCTTACGGCTCATGCATGGGTTCAATGGACGCTATGATGGAATTTACAGCAATGCTAGAGAATGACGACTGCTCAAAGATGAACGCCACAACTTATGTTCGCGCCATGCCTCAGACAGCCGCCTCTAACCTCAGCGTTTACTTCCAGATTCGCGGACGCATCATTACAACAAACACAGCCTGTACTTCAGGAAGCCAGTCAATCGGCTACTCTTACGAGCAGATTGCATACGGATTTCAGGACATGATGATAGCCGGAGGAGCAGAAGAATTGTCTGCCGCCGATTCCGATATTTTTGACACCCTTTTTGCCGCCTCCACAAAGAATGCCACGCCGAAACTCAGTCCAAGTCCTTTCAGCAAGGAACGCGACGGTCTTGTGATCGGTGAGGGCGCCGGAACTCTTATTCTTGAGGAATATGAGCACGCAAAGGCGCGCGGAGCAAATATCATCGCTGAAATTGTAGGATTCGGCACAAACCAAGACGGAGTTCACATTACAACTCCACAGCCTGAGACACAGGAAATCGCCATGAATCTTGCCCTAAAGGACGCAGGAATTTCTGCGGACCGAATTGGCTATGTAAACGCCCACGGAACCGCCACAGGTCACGGAGACATTGCGGAGACAGGAGCCACAGAGGCGGTCTTCAAACGCCCTGTCCCCATTTCATCAACAAAGAGTTATGTAGGCCACACACTCGGCTGCTGCGGCGCTCTTGAAGCCTGGGTAACAATCCACATGATGAAAGAAGGCTGGTTCCACCCGACACTGAACCTGACTCAGGAAAACCTCGACCCGGAATGCGGCAAACTCGACTATATTATGGGCGAGGGACGCAAGATTGACACCGACTTGGTAATGTCAAACAACTTTGCCTTTGGCGGAGTAAACACTTCACTGATTTTTAAGAAAATCTGAACTTATCGCTAGGCAAAAAAAAGACCCGCGTCTTTGACGCGGGTCTTTTTTTAATGACTCAATTATTTTTTCAGATACTCGTTAATGGAAGCAGCAGCCTTTCTACCCTCGCCCATGGCAAGAATTACGGTTGCCGCTCCGAGAACGATGTCGCCGCCGGCCCAGACCTTTGTCATTGAGGTGGCCTGACTGTCATCTACCTTAATATGTCCGCGCTCGTCAACGCTAATATCGGGAGTTGTTTTCGGAATCAACGGATTGGAATTGTTTCCAAGCGCCACAATTACAGCGTCGCAGGGAATCTCGTGCTCGCTGCCCTTAACTTCTACAGGGCGGCGGCGACCAGATGCGTCGGGCTCTCCCAATTCGTAAGAAAGCGCCTTGATTGCCGTAACATGACCAAAATTGTCCTTGTCATCTTTATCTGTGTTTCCGATAATCTCAACCGGATTCTCAAGGAAGCGGAACTCAACTCCCTCTTCCTCCGCATGATCAACCTCTTCCTTACGGGCAGGCATTTCTGTTCTTGTACGGCGGTAAACTACATAAACCTTTTCAGCGCCCAGACGAAGAGCCATACGCGCCGCATCCATAGCAACATTTCCGCCGCCGCAGACAACTACAGTCTTTGCCTCGTAATAGGGAGTATCGGCCGTGCCCTTTTCATAGGCCTTCATAAGATTGGCACGGGTAAGGTATTCATTTGCGGAGAATACCCCGATATAATTTTCACCGGGAATACCGAAGAATTTCGGAAGTCCGGCCCCCGTTCCGATAAAGGCGGCGTCAAAGCCCTTTTCTGTAAGAATCTGTTGAACGCTTGAAGTGCGTCCTACCAGAAAGTTCATCTCAAACTTAACGCCCATATTTTTAAGGTTTTCAACTTCTTTTGCGACAATGTCTTTAGGAAGACGGAATTCCGGAATACCGTAAACCATAACGCCGCCGGCCTTGTGAAAAGCCTCAAAAACGGTAACATCATGCCCGGCTCTTCGACAGTCCGCGGCTACTGTAAGACCAGCGGGACCTGAACCGATAACGGCAACTTTTTTTCCTGTGGAAGGAGCAACCTTGGGAGCTGTAACCAAATTATTGTTGCGTTCGTAGTCAGCGACAAAGCGCTCCAAGCGTCCGATACTTACGGCCTTTTCTGCAGACTTTTGGGCCTTACCTACCGTGCATGAACCCTGGCACTGTTTCTCCTGGGGACATACACGGCCGCAAATTGCCGGAAGAAGGTTTGTCTCTTTAATAACATCAACGGCTTCCTTAAATTTGCCTGATGCAACCTGTGCGATAAAACGGGGAATCTGCACATTAACAGGACATCCGGCGACACAGGGCTGGTTCTTGCACTGAAGACAGCGGTTTGCCTCTACAATGGCCTGCTCTTTTGTGTAGCCAAGGGCGACTTCCGTCATCTGGCGGGCGCGAACTTTAGGCTCGCCAGTAGGCATATCCTGAAGTGGAATTGCCATTCTGTACTTTACAGTCAGTGCTGAAAGATTGTCCTTAATTTTATTGTATTCCTCAAGCCCCTTCTTTTCAAGGGCATCTGCGCTAATATGTTCTGCCATAATTTTCTATACCTCTTTATTTATCCTAAAGGACGCTTGAATTGACAGAAAATCAATTCAAACCGATTCTGCATTTGTGGAAGGCTTCGGCCTCCTGGCTCTTGAATGATTTCATACGCATCATCATATTATCCCAGTCTACCTGATGTCCGTCAAAATCCGGTCCGTCAACGCATACAAATTTTGTCTGTCCGCCGACTGAAACACGGCAGCCGCCGCACATACCTGTTCCGTCAATCATAATTGTATTCAGGGAAACGACTGTCGGAATATTATACTTCTTTGTGCAAAGACAGCAGAACTTCATCATTATCGGAGGTCCGATGGCGATAACCTCGGCCGGAGGAACATCGCTCTGACACATACGCTCAAGCGGCTGTGTGGTAACACCTTTTTCTCCTGCCGAACCATCGTCCGTACATATGATTACTTCATCACAAACAGCCTTCATCTCGTCAACAAAAATCAAAAGATCCTTTGTCCGTGCGCCCTCGATTAAAATAACCTTGTTTCCGGCTTCTTTTAAAGCCTGAACAATAGGATAAAGGGGAGCTGTTCCAAAACCGCCGCCTACGCAAACTACAGGGCGGTCATATTTTTTGATTTCGCTGGGAGTTCCCAGAGGACCGAGAACACCGCCAAGGTAGTCACCTTCTTTAAGCTGCGAAAGTTTATATGTAGACGCTCCGACCGGCTGGAAGGCAATGGCAACCCAGCCCTCTTCGGCATTAGCATCGGCAATTGTAAGCGGAATGCGCTCTGTCAAATCCTGATCAACCTGAACGATAAGGAACTGGCCCGCCTTGCGGTTTTTGGCAATGTCGGGCGCTTCAAATTTCATGTAGTAGACAACCTCGCTAAGCTGTCTCTTTTCTATGATTTTGTTCATAAGGAATCCTCAAATTGTGAAGTGGTTTTAAACTTTTTTAAGTTTACTACAATATGAGCATTTGGTCAATGACACCCGGCCGCCGCTGTAAGACCGGGTTTTTTTAGCCGTTCGGATTTACCAGCCGAATTTAAGGCCTACACCTGCACGGAAACCATGTCCCATCCAAGACTTTGTGAAGTTTGATGAACACATGGCGGCAGTCAAGTCTATTTCAACTGCGCGGAAATTCAGCATAACACCAAGCGTGTTCGCAAAAACCTTTTCCGTATATTCTGAATATAAATTCAAGCCGAACACATTAAAGGCCGCAACCTCAAGTCCGACAAGATATTCCGGATACCAGCTGTGTTTGTTCACATCTTTGCCAAAAGGATTTCTCAAGCCGAAGCCCAAAGAACCTCTCACAGTAAACCAGGCGCCGAACGGTCGCCATGCCGCCTCGCCACCCAGACGGAGCGGACGGTTCACAGAGTAGTTGGCATCTGAATAAACGGCATCGCTTGTTTCGTAGTTTTTTTCAGTCTCCTCGTCACCCAGCAGAACACCCATCATAGAAGGCATTCTTACGGTAGCGGTAACAGTCGTCTCGACCTTATTCTTTAAACGACCGGGAATAACGGGAATACGGGCATATCCGCCCACATCCAATTCATCTGTAACAGGATACTCAACAAGGGCGCTCAAGTCCAAACCGCCGTTTCTTGCCATTTCGCGGACAAAATCCGCCCCGTCAAGACTATCCACAAAGTCAGTGGAGATTTTTCCGTCAACAACAAAATCCTTGATTTTTCCGGCGGTGTACATAACAATAGGAGCCGCGGCAACAATCTCAAACTTGCCGTCCAATGAATTTGTAACAGATCCAGATACATTTGTATTGGGAATATAAAAGGCGGGCATAAAGTAAGTTGTCGTTACTTTTATTCTCCAGCTGCCAATATTAAACCTTACGGGAACAGAAAAAGTGGCGAAAGACTGCATCCAAAAGTCTACATCAGCAGACTTAGACTCGCCGGCCTCAAAACCTTCAGCCAAAAAACCGAAGAGTTCTTTTGAGAGTGACAGACTTCCGGAAAAATCGGCACCAAAATGAATGCCAAAACCGAATTTCTTAAAATTAAGGTCTGTATAAAATTCGGGCTTAATGCTTCCTGTTAAGACAAAACCGTTATCTCCCATCTTTGAATAGATACTGCTTATATCCAAGACAAGATCTTTTTTAAGAAAATCAGCTATGGGCATAATATTTTCAGAAGCCTGAGCCTGAACAGTAGTTCCAACCTCAACATAACGGCGGGAAGGATATAATTCCGCAAAGGCTGCGGAAATTAAAAGCACCGTGATTGTAAAAAGTAATTTCTTCATTTCCCGCCTCCTATTTTATGATGTCCGTAATAACAAACGGCGACTCCGGATCCAACTGAAGCGTCATCTTCGGATTTACACCGAATGACTTTTCGCTGTTCAACATCTTGCGAAGAAAAAGTATTTCGCCTTTTGGAATTGTCAAATTCATTTCCGGGCTGAATTTATTTGTGAGAATCTTTGAAATCTCATCTTTTGTAAAATCTATACCTTCATTTTGAGAGGCCGTGTCTGAAATACTAATATCTACCGTCTTTATAACATCACTTCTGCCGGTATCATCAACTTTAAGAGAAATCTGGCTGCCGGTCTCCGGTGTGATTCTGAGCGCCGAATTACTCATATTGTAATCAATACGAAGACTCTTTATACAACCTTCAAACTTGCTGTAATCATCGATACTGCTTGCATCCTCGCGTTCAAGCAGATCATCTTTGTGCTCTATGCCTGTCGCATCATAAAAGTCAAAAGTTGTCGCATCAGTAATTTTAAATTTCATGGGCAAAACCGCAACCATTTCTATTGAGAAGGAAGACACGGTTGTGTCGGTAGGAATTTTTATATCGTAGGAAAAGCTAATGCTGTCCTGGCTTGAATTAATTACACTTGCCATATCCTTATAGAAAATCTTACCGGTGTTGCTGTTCTTTAGGGTTTCCCAGTTTTCGGTATATGTTGAGGAATGGGCAGGCCAGGCAGGTTCCGCATCGAAACCGTCAAGCGTTGCGTAGTTCCCAGACGCGCCGATTATATATTCCGAGGTTCCGCCGGCACCAGCATAGGAAAGTTTAACATTAAAATTTAAGACACCCTCTCCCTTTACATAAAAGTAAACAGGCACGCTCTCAAATTCCATTCTGGAAACCAAATCACTGAATTTTTCATCCATGCCTTCCAGCATCTTGCTTTTTGAAAAACCGTTCACCGACGGAGAGTTAGAAACGGAAACATCTACGGGAGTACCGCCTGTTAAATTTGTTATTTGACTAGCTGACAAAGGAATTTCAAATACAGTTTTGTGCATCAAATACTGTAATTCCCCGTCATCTTCTCCCGGAACATATGTATAGACAGCACCGCCGGTTCCAGTAGTAAGCCCTCCCTCAAGCTTACCGCCAACCTTGTCTTTTAGATTATAATATTTTTCACCAAAGGCAACACTGTATCGGGCACCGCTTTTTACCGAGACATTTTCCGGAATTGACAAGTCAGATAAATTTCCGCATGCGAAAAAGGGCAGGCACAACAAGGCTGTTTTGATAAATGCTTTAATGGTATTTCGCTTTAGCATTGATAACCCTCCTAACTAAAATAATACTACTAGATAAACATAATAACACATTCTTGACAGAAAAGCAAATAAAGACACATACATTCCGCAAAAAAATGAGGGGCAAAACCCCTCATTTTCTCTCAAAGTATATATCTCTTTTTTCTATATTGACATTACTTTTTGAGCAGAGCCGCAAACGGATTATACATCATTCCGTCATCGCTGCCCTGATACTCGCGGGGAGAACGATTTCCGCGGTCTCCGTGGCGATCGTTCCTGTTACGGAAGTCACTTCCTGAACCGCGACCGGCCGGGGCGGCGCCCTTCTTGAGGACAACAACACGCTTTGCGCCGGCTCCGTCTCCAGCCTCACGCGGCTTTCTTGCCGGAGCCGCCCCTGTTCCAGCCCTTGAAGCGGCATCGCTCTTGAGCGAAAGGCTTATGCGGCGGCGGTCCTTGTCAAGGTCAAGAATCGTAAATTCCTTAACATCGCCGACCTTTACAACTTCCATAGGATCAGTAACAAAATTGTCGCTCAGCTCGGAAACATGGATAAGACCAGTTTCATGCAGACCGATATCAACAAAGGCGCCGAAGTCTACAACATTCTTAATCTTTCCGGTTACTTTCATGCCGGGTTTTAAGTCCTCAAACTGAACAACACCCTTCTGCATGATCGGAGCCGGGTATCCGGAACGGGGGTCACGGTTTGGCTTCTGCAACTCGTCAACAATGTCGTTCAAAGTTGTCTCGCCCAGGGAATATTTTTCCTCCAACTGCTTTTTAAGATCGGCGGAAATCTTTTCCTTGTTCTGCACGAGGGGAAGAATCTCACGGGCAGCCCCGTAATTTTCCGGATGAACCCAAGTATTGTCGAGAGGATCCTTGCTTTCCGCAATTTTCAGGAAGCCGGCGCACTGCTCAAAGGCTTTTGGTCCAAGTCCCGGAACTTTTTTCAGGTCCTCGCGGCTAGTAATCTTTCCGTTTGCGTCACGGTAGGCGACAATCTTTTTGGCGGTCGCTGAAGTAATTCCGGAAACATATTTGAGCAGAGAGTAGCTTGCGGTGTTAAGGTTGACACCGACCTGGTTTACAACAGAGCCTACTACTTCGTCCAAGGCGTCGCTCAACTTCTTCTGGTTTACATCATGCTGGTAAAGACCTACGCCGATTGCCTTAGGGTCAATCTTTACGAGTTCCGCAAGAGGATCCTGAAGGCGACGGCCCATTGAAATAGCTCCGCGGATGGTAAGGTCAAGTTCCGGAAATTCCTCACGGGCTATATCACTTGCAGAATATACGGAAGCGCCGCTCTCATCAACTACCGTATACTGAACATCTTTATAGTTCTCGGAAATAACTTTAGAAACAATCGCCTGAACTTCCTGACTTCCGGTTCCGTTTCCGACAGCCACAACCTGAATGTCGTATTTGTCAATGGCATCGCAAATCTGCTTGTAAGAGCCGGCGGGGTCTGTAACCTGAAAAATCTTAAAGTAGCCGAGATATTTTCCAGTCTCGTCAAGAGCAGCGCACTTGGTTCCGGTCCTGATACCGGGATCGATTCCTAGAACACGGCTTCCCTTAATGGGCTGCTGCATCAAAAGATTCTTCAGGTTTTCACTGAATACCGTAATTCCGTGAACATCGGCCTCGTCAGCCTCATCACTGCGGATTTCACGGACAACAGCCGGAGACAAAAGGCGGACAAGTCCGTCCTCAATGGCATCCTTATGATAGTCGTTATGAATCTTAACTTTTTTCTGCAGGAGGACTACCGCATCATCAACAGGAACATCGATTGTTACGTCCAGAGCGCCCTCACGCTCGCCGCGGTTGATTGCAAGGATTCTGTGCGGTTTGAGCTCAGAGAGCGGCTCACTATAGTCCCAGTACATCTTGTAGGTGGAAGTCTTCTCAACATCCTCCGCCTTCTGTCCCTCGGGAACAATTCCCTTTGTAACAATAGTTCCGCCCTGCATATAGCAGTCATGAACCGCGGCGCGGTTGTCCGTGTCCTGGGATACACGCTCGGCGATAATGTCTTTGGCTCCGTCCAGAGCATCCTTTACGGTCGGAACATCAAGTTCAGGGTGGTCGGGATCCGTCTTTACAAATTCCTTTGCCTTTTCCTCGACAGCGTTCTGGTCAAGCTCAAGCATAGCGTCGGCAAGAGCATCGAGACCTTTCTCGATGGCGGCCATTCCGCGGGTCTTCTTTTTCTTCTTGAAGGGCGCCCACAAGTCTTCCAGCTCGGTCAAAGTCTTTGCGTTCATGGCTGCCTTGTAAAGGCTTTCTGTAAGTTTGCCCTGTCCGAAAATTCCTTTTACAATTTCAAGACGGCGTTCTTCCAAATTCTTATATGTCGTAAACAAGTGGTCAGAGTCGCGAACCTGAACTTCGTCCAAAGAGCCGTGTTTTTCTTTACGGTAACGCGCGATAAAAGGAATGGTACATCCCTCTTCGACCAGAGAAATGACCGCGCTAACCTGCTGAACCTTAATATTCAGTTCGTCGGCCACTTTTTTCATGATTTCAACCTCATTAACCGTTAATGAGTTGATAGATTCTTCTGTAAATTCCATAAATTCACCCAATTTTTCTAAAGTGAAGTGAATTGTAGTGAAAAATTCATAAATTTGCAAGTAGAGAATCCAATTGCCAATTCCCTGCCCTTGATATATAATGAATTCTTATGACTGAAGTTCAATTTTCCGCAATAAAAGAATTCCGCATGTCCTTTAAGGCAAAGTGCGGAGAATGGTCAGCCCTTGCTTCCCAACTGATTCCGCTGCAAAAGGAAGCGGCAAAAAATGACACGCCGGACTACCCTCTTGAAACGCCCGTAGTCTACAATCTGGCACTGGACAATATTACACGGGAAGACACAATAAACATTATCGTAATCGGGGACAATCCCGGCAAAGACGAGCAGCTTAAAAGAAATAACCGCTACCTCGTGGGACAGTCGGGAAAAATTGCGGAAGGATTCTTTAAAAAACACACTGTTCTAAAGACTGATTTCCGCAAGAACGCAATAATTCTCAACAAAACCCCTGTTCACACGGCAAAAACCGGCCACCTGAAATTTCTGGCAAAAAGCTCGGAAGCGGTCGCAGACCTGATTTTTCAAAGCCAGATTTGGATGGCGCAAAACACAGCGGTGCTGCAGCAGAAACTCGGCTGCGAACTCTGGCTTGTGGGCTATGCGGAACTAAAAGACAAGGGGATTTTCACACCCTACAGAAACGAACTGCGGAAAATGTTTTACGGCGGTCACGAGGCGGATTGGAAAAAGGTTTTTGTCTACCAGCATTTTTCGATGAACAGATTTTTAATAGACCTGCGCGCCTTTTGCGGAATAAAAAAAGATGACTCCCTTGAAGAAGCCGTCCTCATCCAAAAACTAAGTCAACTTGGAGCCAGCCACCGGGAAGAAATTTTCAAGGCCTAGCACTCTCGTCCTGGCAAAGAAAGCGTATCCCTTGCCGCTCCATACGCCTGTTCGCGCAAGGTTGTTACCGCGCGCGAATGTTGGCGCTCATGCGGCCAGCGACGCCTTTTGGCAAAGAAATCGTATCCCTTGCCGCTCCATACGCCTGTTCGCGCAAGGTTGTTACCGCGCGCGAATGTTGGCGCTCATGCGGCCAGCGACGCCTTTTGGCAAAGAAATCGTATTTCTTGCCGCTCTCAATACCCATCGCTCATCGCGCGGTTCATATCTTTTTTGCAGAGTTCGTCGTAAACCAAAGAACGGGTTCGCAGAGTCTCCTTCAATGTCTGCGGGAAAGGCATATTGCGCCAGAAAATTCCGCGCACTTCCTTGTCCAGCTGCTGAACACCCTCGCTTTCCTTTGTCATCCACAGAACATAGTCAGCGATGAAATACTGTTTCAGGTCGCCTTTCAGTTTCTGCTTGTCAATCCACTCATAATACTGGCCCGTGAGCCCTTCCTCCATCCAGTAATAGGAGGCCTTTTCCTTTGCGACCTGCCATCTTAAATCAGCGACAGCGGTAAGAACCGCAATCTTTAAGTCGCGGGGATACATCGGAACTACAATACGGCCTCGGCTTGTAACACGGTTGTAGCGGTCAAAAGGCTCCCAGCAGAACCCCCTGTCTCCATAAGTGGGAAGAAGAATTACAAAGGGAACAATTCTGTTGGCGTTATTCTTATGGATACGGCAGAATGCGCCCGGATCAATAGATTCAATCCATGCAAGTATTTTGATTACATTTTCACGGAACCCCGTTCCCTGCGGAAGACAGTGGAAAAAGTCGCGCGTAAAAATCGGGAACTGGTTACCCTGACGGCCGCAAGTCATTTTTGCCATCTGGCGGATAGTCTCATATTCCTGATCAATATCCGCACTCGACGCGCTTGTTACCTCAGGGCCGGCCTCAAGTTTTTCCGCAACCGCATCGTAAGCGCTCTTTGCCTCCTGAAATTCCTTCAGAGCCATATTAAGCTCCCTATCATTCTTTGAGAGCTGATGCATTGTAGTCGAAATCTCACTGAAAAGTTTTTTCTGGAGTTCGTTATAGGGCTGCCTGTGCGGCTCCATTCCTATAATCGAATCATGTTCGCAAAGCTGGTCAATCTTATTCTTCAGTTCAACCTCAAGCATTGAACGCTGGTTCTCCGCCATGGCCAGCGTATTCTCCACATTCTGCAATTTGCCGGAATTTTTACTCTGGAGCTGCTGTAAACGAAGCTGTTCCTGCTCGGCGCCATCTTCACCCTTTTTGCGAGGCTGCCGCACTTCATCCGTTGTGGAAGGTTTTATTTTTCCCTGTGAAATATACTTGAACCACTCGTCCAGATAAAAGACAGGCTCACCGGTATTGTTCTCAAAAATCGATTTTTCAAAAGAATCACGGTTTTCCGGCCGGAAAAGAGACGGGAGAAGAACCGCAAAACGCATCATCATTTTTTTGGGAAGCGGGAAAGATTTTGCCGAAGACTTTCCTGCCATTACATGAATAAGTTCCCAATAAGCCATGGTTACCTGCTGCCGGTAAACCATCTTGTCCTTGATATCCTTGCAGGAAAGATATTTTGAAAGGACCATGTGAAGGCGCTGGGAAGCAGTTCCCTCACCGGCAATCGCAGTCTTATAATACTGGGGATCGTCAAAATAATGCTGGCTTTCATTCTCAAAAACTTTTTCAACGGGCTTGAATTCCCTTACACTTAGATCAACTTCAGGAACAGGCCCGGACGCCTTTTTGCCGGGGACATTTCCGTCCATTATCATTTGTTCAAAACTCACACTGTCCTTTGAGTGTCCTGAGCCGAACAACCCCATATCTGATGCGGAAGCCTCCCCTTGTTCTTGCGAAGCGGTTTCATCAACGACATTCGCGAGGAGAGCTTCAATACTCGGGTCCAATTTATCTTCCATAGTTTAATATTCTACCACAGATATAATAAATTTTCAACAAATTGCTTTATTTTCGGAGATTAGTCTTCTCTGGCAAAAAGCGCCTGAATTTCAAGTTTTTTGTGCTTGCCCTGCAAATCGCTCGGAATTGTGTCCAAAAAGCGCCACTTCTTTGGAATTACGACATTCTCAAAGAACTGCATAAGGTAGTCATGAAAAAACATGTTCATGTCAAATTTTTTGACATCTTTGAATTTTTCAATTCCGCTTTGGCTAAGAACAATGGCGGCCGCAAGATACTGCCGGCGATCATTCATGGCGACAACACAGACTTCCTTTACAAATGCGCTCTGGAGAAGACGCCCCTCAACTTCTGTCAGGGAAACGCGTTTTTCTTCTATCTTGACGATTGAGTCTGCGCGCCCCTTCAGTATAAAGCGCCCGTCGTCGTGAATGTCAACCAAATCGCCGGTTTTAAAACCCTCCGGATTCTTTATATACGGAGATTTTATTACAAGACAGCCGTCATCAGCCTTCCAAATCCGCGCGTTTGCAAAGGGTGTCCACTCAAGGCCGTTCTTGCTCTGACGGTGGGCGATTCCGGAGGTTTCGGTGGAGCCGTAAACCTCAACAGGCCAGAAACCGAAAACCTCGTCTGTTTTCTTCGCCACTTCCGGCAGAAGAACTCCGCCCGAAGTAAAGATAAAGGGATTCTTTAAGGACAGCCTTGACTCAACCTCGTTGGTGCGCTTTAAAAAAGCCGGAACCGCAATAATCATGTATTCTGTGTCCGTAAGCTTCTCAAATTCAGTGGGAAATTCGATTCTGCTTCTTCTGAACGGAACTCCGGCCGCGAAAGGAAGAGCAATGGTGAACAGGAATCCGTAAATGTGATGCTGGCTTACAGTCGCAAGGAGTTTCCTCGATGTAAATTCCTTTCCCCACTGACTAAAGACAAAAGCGTTGTCCTCCTCAAATTCTGTCATACGCTGAATTACATCTTTTGGCTTACCGGTACTTCCCGAAGTGAACATATGAATTCTAGTATCATCGGAATTGATAGGGGGCGCCGTTCGTATTTCGTCTTCCGACAAGGGGCCGCAACCTTTTATTATAGCCGGAATATCCTCCGCCCCCAAATGATTTACGGCGCCCTGCGAGTCCGTCAGGAATTCATAGCCGGGCTTACGCATTTCTTTTATAAATTCGGGGGAAATATTGGCTGTAAGCAAAACCTGCTTTTTACACTGAAGCAGGGCGACAAAAGTTACAAGGAAGTACCAATAGTCGTTGCAGTGCAAAATCCATTCCCCGGAATTTTTTCTGCTTATATACCTCCGCATTTTTGCCGTATCAGTTAAAAAATCAAGCCATGTTTTATAGATACCCTTGCTCCAAGTGTCCTCATAGCACATAATGTAGTCGTCATCGCGGCTATCTGCCTTAAATTTTGTAATTGTATAGTAACCGCTCATATGCCTGTTTTTAAAACCTCTTATTATAAATTCTACAGCAAATATTATTCCCATTATTATATAGGAAATACAACCGTTATATAAAGACCAGCCCCGCTCACTGCAAAAAAAGGCAGTCCAGACAGAAACACAGATATTCAGTATAAAAAAGACGCACCATACCAGAGTTACCTTACGGCAATATTTTTCAACAATATTCTTGTAAGGGGCGCATTCTATTCTTTTGTCCCGGAGAGTCGCAAAACGATATACAATAACCGGAGGAGAGAAGAATGTCATTCCAAAAAGGAAAAAGAATGAGACGCAGACTGCGACCGGATATAATTTTAAAAAGAAGATTGAATTTGTTGCAAGACAGGCTATACCTACCGCAAGGAAAATAGCCGAGGACAACAAATTTTTGTAATCAAATTTCTGCCTGCCGTTCTCATCTTTTGAAGCCCTTCCGGTGATTGAAAGAAAGAGCATCAAGGCAAGCACAATAATACATAATGAAATAATCCTGACCGGCAGTTTGTAAATCACAAGAGCCACAAACACCAGTATAGGATATAGAATGCTCGCCGCAACGAGTAAAAGCGAGGCTATTTTTTTTAGCCGCTGCTTCATCTTATGCCAAGTTTACTTCTGTGCGAGCGGAAAGAGAATGTCTACTACATTAGAAATAGTCTTTGCGCTCTTGAACATTTCCGGATCAATTTTTCCGGGAATGAACTGCTTCATCTTAACAACAAGGTCAACAGCGTCAATGGAATCCAGATCCAAGTCCTCAAAAAGTTTTGAATCCATTGTAACATCTGCTTTGTCTACTTCAAAATCACTTTCAAGAACATCCTGAATTTTTGCAAAAATCTCTTCCTTTGTCATTTTTTTTCTCCTTGTATAAATTCTGCCAAAGCGTTGACAGAGGCAAAATGCTCTTTGCTGTCCTCGCTTTCCGCCGAAAGTTTTACATCGAATTTTTTCTTTAAGGCTACACCCAATTCAAGCGCATCAATAGAATCCAATCCGAGTCCCGTACCAAAAAGAGGCGCATCATCTTTAATGTCTTCGGGTTTTGTATCCTCAAGTTCCAGACTGCTGATGATAAGCTCTTTTATCTGCTGCTTTAAGTCTTCCATAATAATTTTGTCAGTATAGCACAGTCTTTAAAAAAAGGCAAGAACTTTATCGGTAAAACATTTCGGGCACTCAAAGCAGGTGATATTTCCCGGCATCTTTACAGCCATCTGTGTCGTCTCGGCCTTTGTTACAATAGTTCCGTCAAGACTGCGGATTTCGTACTTGATGCGTATACGGTTTTCCCATTCCACCAGAGTCGCCTTTACAATAGCCTCCTGCTCAAAAACAAGCGAGCGGATATATTTAATATTCAGCGTTGTTACAGGGAAGTAATAATTAGTCGCCACCATTTCCTTGTAGCCGTAACCAATCTTGTCTAGAAGATTGCACCTTGCAATCTCCATGAATTTTACATAGTTTCCGTGATAGGCGATGTCCATGGAATCCACATCATAAAATTCCACACGAATTTTAGTCTCCACACTGATCTCCATATTACGCCTCCTCCGGAAAAGTCCAAAAATCAAAGAAATTATACCACTGGTATGGATATATTTTTACATAACGCTCCAAAAAGGCCGCATACTCCCTGCAGAGCCCCATGATTCTGCCGTCGCGTTCCCTTCTCGGTCCTCCGGCGACAACAGCGGATTTTTCCACGAACATCTGGAATTTTCTTCCAAAAACAATATCGTTGTTTCTGAACCCCCAAATGTAGTAAACAGGAGCGCCGACCAAATCCGCAAGAAAATACGCCCCGTAAGAAAAGGGAGCCGGCCGGCCCAAAAACGGCTCAACCAAAAGACGCTCCGCCCTGTTCTTGGAAAGACGGTCTCCTGCGCAGACCACAAAACCGCCGTTCTCTATTACAGTCTGAAGGCGCTCAACGGTTGCAGGGCTGATATTGTTTACATTTATAAGGTTGCGAACAAACTCCGGATTCAAGGACCAGACCGCCTTTGTAAAATTGGAAGATGTGTCCATATCGGAAAGAATCGCAATCGGAACATTGCGCTTTACGCCCATATCGTTTATGTTGGCAAGACTCCGCAAAACCTCAAAGTTTCCCAGATGCGAAATCATTACGAAAGCACCTTTTCCGTTGTTAAGACGGTCAATCAGATTGTAGACGGCATTGCCGTTAAAATGAATATTCTCAAAGGGAATGGGACTTGTCCAGCAGTCTATTTTCTCAATTATTGAAATTGCAAAGGAAACCACCTGCCTGAGAGGACGGACTTTTTTAAAGTCCGGATAGTATTCCTTTAAAATATTCTGATACCGCAGGGTTTCCACCCGGCACCTCTTTATAAAAATATAATAGAAGAGAGAGACGCACCACGCCACAAAATTTGTAAACCAATGTGGAAAATGGCGCAGAGTCCAAAATGTCAGGAGATAAGGAAAGGTTGATCTTGTGACCTCTTTTTCATTGAACCATTCTGTTCCAGCCTTTATTTCCTTCATTGTGCCGCCGTGTCTTTTTGAAATGCTTCCCGACGGTGTCTGCGCGCCAAGAGCCATGGATAGCGAATCCACATTCCGACTGTGAGACGGGCAAACATAAATGAAATGTGAATGTTATCGCGCACTAGACGGAAATTGGATTTTCCGCCTACGGGATAGGTTACATGGACATCCTTATAGATTACATTTACGCCTGCCCAAATAAGGCGGACTAGAATTTCCATGTCAAATCCCATATGACTGTCTATAAAGGAGCGGCGGCAGATTCTGTAAAAGGGTTCAACCGGATAAATCCTGTAACCGCACATCGAGTCCTTTATTTTTGTCTGGGCCACAAATTCGGAATAGTTGTTGCTGATTCTTTTGGCCTTGATTCTATTTGCCGGTATCGAAGAGTCAAAGACCGGGCAGCCGCAGATGAGCGCATCGGGGTTATTCTTCGACTCCTCCAAAAAATCGGAACAGGTTGCATGAGTATCGTGCTGGCCGTCAGCATCAATCTGAAAGAGATGGGTAATTCCCATTTTATGAGCCAGTCGGACAGCCTTGCAGACTGAATACCCCTTTCCCCTGTTTCGTTTGTTTGTAATCAAGGTAATATTGGGATATTTCTGTTCTACCAGACTGATAAAGACTTTATTCTCCTCATTGTTCCCGTCATCTACAATTATGACGGGAAGTTTGTATTGCGACAAAGAAGAGACAACAGACTCCAATGTATCTCCATGATTAAAAACAGGTATGACAAAACCTTGCTGCATAGATTAAATTTCCGTGCCGAGTGTAATAGTTCCGCTTGAAAAAGTCTTCTCTCCGTCAACACTGCCTAATTTAAAGACAACCGCATTTTTCTCCCTGTTGAATTTTAGACTCATGCGAACAAGGTTTTCCGGAAAAATCGGGGCGCCGAACTTTGTTCGTTTTGAGATGGCCGCAAAAACAGGGGTAGAAAAATACTTATGGGCCATATTCATTATAATGTCAATCTGCGCCACAGCCGGAAGAAGCTGAATTTCGGGAAAGTGCCCTTCAAAGAAATCGCAGTCTTTGGAAAAGCTCATCTCAAGGACTACAGAGTTTTCGTCCCGTTCAATAACCCTTTCCGGCGCAATGTTGTGTTTTTCCAAGTACATATTCAATATTGTAACATTTTAACCGTAATTTGTAAATTCCTTTTATAAAAATCTTTTTTATTTCATGTCCTCAAAAACAGAAAAACAAGGCGCTCCAATTATATAAATACGCGAATGAGAGAATGAGGTGAGACGCTGATAAAGTGCCCGTCCTTTAAATCGGTGTTCTCCTAATTCCTGCCCGCCTCGCCCTCAAAAGGGTTTTCCTTTATTTTATTATACTTCCAGTCGTAATTGTGGGTACTCGGACGGAGACCCTGAACACGCTCGTTTTCAGCGCGGAGCTGGTCGCTTATCATTTTTTTAAAGACATTCATCAGGGGCTCGGGATTTACATCATCTTTTACCAGCCCTGCCGACTGGAGTTCTTTTATCAGATAATAACAGCTTTCAATAGTAGAAATATATTCAGGGCGGGGCTCATGCTTAAAAGTAAAAATCGAGGAATAATTATCCGCAAAAGACATTTTTGGAAGCCGAAGCAGGAATTGATTGTGCTCGATTATTTTTCTTGAGCAGAACCATGTCGCGTCAATTATAATAGGCATAAGAATTTTGCCTGCCACCGCCTGAGAAAAGCCTTCCTTTTTCACGGTCCAAGCATCATCGCCGGGATACATCAGGACGGGAAAATATTTTTTGTCATTCAACAGGTCAAAGAGGCGGCGGCTGTCGGAATAAGGCGCCGGACCGCCGTCTCTCGCAAAATCAAGTCCCGTAAGAATTTCTGAATCTGTGAGAGCAAGGTGCGAGAGGCGGCCGGTTCCGGTCCGCTGATGCTTTGCTTCTTTTGGATGCATGAGAAAGATAAATTTTACACCCGAGTTCACTTCAGGCTTTGCATACTCGCAAAGACAGAATTCCTCCGGTCTGAAACACTTGTAGCAGCGCATAGTAGCAGAGTGTAAATTATTTTAGCAATTCTAGCAAGCCGTCTTTCGACTGGGCACCGACCGAACTTTTTACGGCCTCTCCGTTCTTAAAAACAAAAAACGCCGGAATACTCATAATTCCGTACTGACGGGCAAGTTCACCCTGCTCGTCAACATTTACTTTTCCCACTTTATACGAACCGTCGCTTTCCCTTGCGAGTTCCTCAACAACGGGCCCCATCATCTGGCAGGGACCGCACCAGCCGGCCCAAAAGTCCACGAGAACGGGAATCCCGGAATTTAGAACTTCCGCCTGAAAATTTTCCGATGTCAGTGTAATCTCATTCATAAAATGCCTCCGCAAAAATTACGGCACCCAATTATATTTAGTGCCATTAGATTGTATTCAATTAAAATATAATACAAATTTAAATATAATACAAATTCAAACTGCCGTCAACCCTTTTTACATCTTGAATTTTGAACAGATTATTGCTATATTCTAATTTATATGAGTGAACAGAAAGACAACAAGAAAAAGAATAAAAAAGACGATGAGGATCAGTTTGATTTCTTCAAACTCTCCGCCGATGACAACAAAAAGGGCGGAGAACCGGGAGGCCGGCATTCCTTTCCATTTTGGCTGATTATTATCACCGCAGTTTTAATCATTGGATTTATCCATATTTTTTCTACGACTTCATCAGAAAGAACTATAGATTTCTCAGAATTCCGTATGCTGGTGAAGAACGGCACCATCAAGGAAGTCGAGCTTAGTGATTCGTATTTCTACGGATACACATCACGGCAGGATCAGACTTCTTCCGAAAAAAACACGCTGACCTTCTTTATGCCGTCAACACGCAGTCCCGACTACAAGACTGTCGGCATTCTATTTGAGGACTTTATAAAACTGCTTGACGAGACCGGCGTAAAATACAAGTTTATCCGTCAGCAGAACAATTATCTGCTTCAGATTCTGCTGAATATTCTTCTGCCAATCGGCCTCCTCATGCTTATGTACTTTTTTATTTTCCGCAGAATGGGCGGCGGTTCAGGCGGCGTAGGCTCGATTTTCGGAGCGGGCGGAGGACGCAGCAAGGCCGTTGAGGAAGGAAAGGTAAAGACACGCTTCGCTGATGTCGCCGGTGTTGACGAGGCGAAAGAAGAACTTGTTGAGGTTGTTGACTTCTTAAAAACACCTAAAAAATATACTGACATCGGCGGTAAGATTCCCAAGGGAGTTCTGCTGGTAGGACCGCCGGGTACAGGCAAGACCCTGCTCGCCCGTGCCGTTGCGGGAGAGGCGGGAGTTCCTTTCTTTAGAATCTCGGGCTCTGACTTTGTCGAAATGTTTGTGGGTGTGGGAGCAAGCCGTGTACGCGATCTCTTCCGCTCCGCTCGCGAAAAGGCTCCCTGTATCATATTTATTGATGAAATTGATGCCATCGGAAAAAGCCGCGCAAATTCCATTTCCAGCAATGACGAGCGTGAGCAGACACTGAATCAGCTTCTCGTGGAGATGGACGGTTTTGACAACGAAAAGGGCCTCATCGTTCTTGCGGCCACAAACCGCGCCGATGTTCTTGATCCGGCTCTTCTACGCCCGGGACGCTTTGACCGTCAGGTTCCGGTTGAAAAGCCGGACGTAAAAGGACGCGAGGAAATACTCCGCATCCACGCAAAGAATGTAAAACTCGACAATGATGTTGACTTTGAGTCGATTGCCCACGGAACCACAGGTTTTGCCGGCGCCGATTTGGCAAATGTCGTGAACGAGGCCGCCTTGCTCGCTGTAAGAAACGGCCGGAAACTTGTTTCTATGAAGGATTTTGACGAGGCGATAGATAAAGTCAGCATCGGTCTTAAAAAGAAGACACGCAAGGAAAACGAAAAGGAAATGCGTCTGGTTGCCGTTCACGAGACAGGCCACGCCCTCGTCGGTGCCTTTACGCCTGATCATGCGCCGGTCAACAAGATTACTGTTGTTCCGAGAAGTCACGGTGTTGGCGGATTCACGCAGTATCGTGAGGACGAAGAAAAGAATTTTATGACTCAACGCGATATGCTTAACGAAGTTGACGCACTTCTCGGAGGACGCGCGGCGGAGCAGGTTATTCTTGGAGAAATCTCCACGGGAGCCGCAAACGATATCAGCCGTGCCACCGATATTGTCAAGAAAATGATTACGACATACGGAATGAGCGACAAGTTTAAGAATGTGGTTCTCGGAAAAAGCGGCCGCGGCTACGGCGCTACAGAGCCGGAGCTTGTCCGTGAGTTCAGTGAGGAAACACAGAAGTATGTTGACAATGAGATTGCACGCATTATGAGCGAGCATTATGATTATGTCATAGAACTTCTAAAATCCAAGCGCGAACTTGTTGAGGTAATCGCAAAGCGCCTTCTGGAAGTCGAGACAATGGACGGAAAAGAATTCCAGGAAATTATTGACGCCTCAAAGCACGCCGAACAGCTTATGCTCGAAAAAAAGAAGACTGCAAAGAGCCCGGCAAAAAAACCGCGCGCTAAAAAAACTGTATGAGTAAAGAAAATTTTGATGATAACACAGTCTACATTCTGGATTCCTACGGTCTTATATACCGCTGCTACTTTGCCTTTATATCAAGACCGCTGACAGACTCAAAGGGGCGGAACATTTCCGCTCTCTTTGGTTTTTTCAGAAACCTCAATGCAGTTCTTGACCACTACAAGCCGAAATATCTTATAGCGGCAATGGATTCCATAAGTAAAACATTCCGCCATAAAATGTATACCGAATACAAGGCAACTCGTCCTAAAACACCGGAAGACCTGCACGCCCAGATTCCGTGGATTGAAGAAATCCTTTCCGATTTGGGAATCCCAATCATAAGAAAAGAAGGCTACGAGGCAGACGATGTTATCGCGACCGTCGCAACAAAAGCCGTCGCCGAGGGAAAATGCGTCCGCATTCTGTCGGGCGACAAGGACTTGATGCAGCTGGTGAATGACAAGATTCAGGTTCTAAAACCGGATCACGCCGGCGTTTGGAAGGTTGTAGGCCCCGAAGGCGTCAAGGCTGAATGGGGTGTAATACCGGAAAAACTTTTGGATCTTCTTTCGTTATACGGAGACACAGCGGACAATGTTCCGGGAGTTAAGGGCGTCGGTGTAAAGACAGCCTGCAAGTTCCTTGACGAATACGGCTCGCTCGAAGGCCTTTATGAACACGCAGATGAGTTAAAGGGCGCTATCGGGCAGAAAGTCCGCGACGGAAGAGAAAACGCCTTCTTCTCAAAAAAACTCATCACTTTGTGCACAAGTGTTCCGGGGGAAGATCTTGAGCGCCTTTCGGAAACGCAATTTAATTTTGAGGCGGCCGCAGAAAAACTAAAGAAATACGAGGCTTTTCAGGTTTCAAAAGCATATTACAGTCTTGCAGGAATCTCACAGACAGAGACCGCAAACAAGGACGGCACCGCAAGAACCGGCGGCACTGGCAGTCAGGACAACACCGCAGAGGCCGCCGCTGAAGAGATCACTCCGCCCGTCGCACTTAAAAAGAACGAGGGCGACTACAAGGCGGTAACGACAGTCTCCGACTTAAAGAAACTTGTTGACGATATATTAAACTCCAAGGAAAAAGTTGTCGCCTTTGACACGGAAACTGATTCTCTCGAAACCACAAAGGCGGGACTCGTTGGATTTTCATTTAGCAATAAAAACGGGCAGGCCTTTTATATTCCTGTAGCAGGTACAGGCGACACTCTTTTTTATTCGGAGGGAATCGCGAGAGAAGACGCTCTCAAGCAGCTCAAGCGGATTTTCGGTAAAGAAGATTTTACAGTCGCCATGCACAACGCAAAATTTGACTATGAAGTCTTGAGAAGCCAGGGGCTTGAAGAAGGCGACTTTAAGGCAAGTATTTTTGACACAATGATTGCCGCCTGGCTTTTGGACCCGGACAAAATCGGTCGCTCACCCTATTCACTTGAAACACTGGGACAGACAAGGCTCGGACTCGTCGGAATTGAGTTTAGCGAACTTGTAAAAAAGGGCCAGACATTCCGTGATGTTCCGCTTGAAAAAGCTGTTCCATATGCGGCGGAAGACGCGGACTTTACCTGGCAGCTCTTCAATATTTTTACGGAAGAACTAAGGGCGAAAAAACTCGATGACCTTTATCAGAAAATAGAAGTTCCTTTAATAAGCATTTTGGGCGAGATGGAGCTTAGGGGAATACATTTGGATTCCTATTCTCTCACCAGATACAGCGAAGAACTTATAAAGGAAATAGACGCAGCCGAAAAAGATATTTACAAAGAAGTAGGCCATGAATTTAACATCGCCTCACCCAAGCAGCTGCAAGAAGTTCTCTTTACCGAGCGGGGTCTAAAGCCCGGCAAAAAGACAAAGACTGGCTACTCGACGGACACAAGCGTCTTGGAAGAACTCGCCGCATACGATCCTGTTCCGGAAAAAATACTGAAGTTCCGGGAAATAAGCAAACTCCAGTCCACCTATGTAGAGGCATTGCCAAAAATGGCGGACAGAAATGGCCGCATTCATACAAGTTTTATTCAGACTGGAACCGCAACCGGCAGACTTTCCAGCAGAGACCCCAACCTGCAGAACATTCCCGTTCGGAGCAATGCCGGCCGCCTTATCCGTTCCGCTTTTACTGCGGTGGACGGAACTGTCTTGATAAGCGCCGACTATTCACAGATTGAACTTGTCGTAATGGCACACCTGTCCGGCGATAAAAACATGAAGGACGCATTTATAAACGGAACAGATGTCCACAAGGCGACCGCTTCTTTAATTTACGGAATTGACATTGATTCCGTAACACCGGAAATGAGACGGATTGCAAAGACAATCAATTTCGGTGTAATCTACGGAATGTCCGCATTCAGGCTTGCGAACCAGCTTGGCATAAGCAGAACGCAGGCGGCGAGTTTTATCGAAAATTATTTTAAGCAGTATTCGGCTGTGAACAATTTTATACAGACCACCATAGAGAGTGCGGAAAAGAACGGCTTCGTAGAAACCATTATGGGACGCCGCCGACGCATAATGAACATCAACAGCCGGAACAAGATTGAAAAAGCCGCCGCTGAACGCATAGCGGTAAACACGCCGATTCAGGGCTCTGCCGCCGACATTGTAAAAAAGGCAATGATAGATGTTTCCGCCGCATTAAAAGAGAAATACAAGGATTCGGAGAAATCGCCCAATCTTCTTTTGCAGGTTCATGATGAATTGATTCTGGAATGTCCCGGCGACGAGAAGACTGTTAATGACACAATCGCACTCCTAAAGGAAAAAATGGAGGGCGCTGTAAAACTTTCAATCCCGCTCCGGGTTTCCATAGAGCACGGCGGAAACTGGGGGAACTTCCACTAAGACATGAAACTGCAGGACATAGAGGGCGGCCTGTGCGCGATTGTCGGAAGCATGGCGGCAGGCAAAAATTATATCTGCTCAAGACTTTCCGCTGACGGATACTATTGCATTGACGGTGATGAGTTGATTCATCAGATTCTGGCAAAAGACCAGATACAGGATAGAATCATAAGCGAGTTTAGGGAAGAGGCCGCCCGGCGAGGAATTACACTGCAAAATACGGACGGCAGCCTGAACCGTCGCGCGCTCGGACAGATTGTTTTTTCCGACAAAAGACTTCTTGCCCGGCACGAAGCGATTGTCTACCCCGAATTTGAGAAGGAGGCGGAAAGAATAATCGAGACCGCTCCAAAACGCGGAGGCACCGTTCTGAACGCCGCGGTTCTATACAAAACGCCCGCACTTTTAAAAAAGTGTGATAAAATCATTTTTGTCAGTGCGCCTCTGCTACTGCGATTTTTAAGGGCAATGCGGCGTGATAAAATAAATCCGGTTCAGATCATAAAGAGATTCTGGGCGCAGCGCGGCCTCTTTGGCGCATATAAAAAATTCGCAAAAGAAAATTCAATTCAGTTTATAAAAATCATAAATTTGTGATATACTCTAAACATGTCACTTAACTGCAACGAAATAAATGTAATTTTAAAAGAACTCAATCTGGCCGGCTCCTTTATTCAGGATATAATACAGCCGGGTTTTGACACGATCGCTTTTTACACATATAAGGAAGGCAGTCCTAAAACGGTTTTAGTCTGCACTGCAAACGGAGCCACAAGAATAAATGAAACGAGGCGAAAGATTCCAAAAAACGAGAAACCGCTCCGCTTTATGGAATTCTTAAAGTCGAAAATACGGGGAGCAAAAATTATTTCCTGCGACCAGCTCGGTCTTGAGCGCATTATAAAAATGATTCTTGTCCACGACGGCGAGGAATTTAGAATGTATTTAAGGCTTTGGTCCGCCGCCGCCAATATTATTTTATGCGACAAAGGAAACAATATTCTGGACACAATGTTCAGAAGACCCGGAAAAAATGAAGTGACCGGAGGCAAATTTGAAGAGCCCATTTTAGACGGAAAGGCAGAAAAAGCCGTGCCGGATTTTGAGCGCTTTCCTGTGAGAGATTTCTGTCAGATTCAGGAAGACTTTTTGCAGAAGTATCCCGATTCCGCGCCACTGACCTTTAACCAGAAGGTTGACATTTTCTACAGCGAGCACGCTTCCGCACTTTCGCGCGAAGCACTTTTGGAAAAAGCGCAGGTTTGGTACAACACAAGGCACTCAAAACAGGAGGCGGCGCTAAAACGCCTCAAGGGAAAGCAGGAGTCATTTAAAAACGCCGGACAGAAAAAGCATTACGGAGACTTGATCCTTTCTTACGCCCACTTGATTCAAAAGGACTCAAACTTTTTGGAATGCGAAGACTACGAAAACGGCGTGAAAGTTCAGATTAAAATTGACGCAAAAAAAACGGCGCAGGAAAACGCAGGCTACTACTACGAGCTCTACAAAAAAGAGATGAGCGGTGCGGAAGAATTAAAAAATGAAATCGCCCTTGCAGAAAAAAAACTTGCCGCGCTGGACAAGGCATATAAGGATATGCTTGCCGAAAAAAATCCTGTCCGCATCGAGCAGATGCTGAGAAAAGATTCCGCGCCGAAACAACAGCAGAAAAAAACACATCCCGGACTTGACTACACAGTTAACGGCTGGTACATTCTCGTCGGGCGGGACGCAAACGAAAACGATGAGCTTTTGCGGCATCATGTCAAAGGCAGCGACATGTGGCTTCATACACGGGACTGTCCGGGCGGCTATGTATTCATAAAATACAGGGCGGGAAAAACAATTCCGCTGGAAATTCTTTTGGACGCGGGAAACCTTGCGGTTTATTTTTCAAAGGCCCGCTCAAACGGAAAGGCGGACCTTTACTACACCCATGTAAAATATCTGCGCCGGGCAAAAAACGGACCAAAAGGACTTGTTCTCCCGACTCATGAAAAAAACATTACGATTGAACTGGACAATGCCCGCCTGAACCGGCTCGAAGCCCTGCGGCAGGAGGCGGAAGGAATTTGACGCAAACGGGTTGAACTAAAAACCACCGGCACAAAATGCATTCACCACTAGCAAATAAAGTAAAAATGTGTTAACATAATTCTTTCAAATTAAAGGATAATATTATGGCATTAAATTTACAGGGAAAAGACTTTTTAACATTAAGAGATTTTACACCGGAAGAAATTTCCGGACTTTTGGATTTAGCCGCGGACTTTAAAGATAAAAAGAAAAAAGGCATTGCCGTTGACAAATTCCGAGGAAAGAATATTGCGCTCATTTTTGAAAAAACCTCAACACGCACACGCTGCTCATTTGAAGTAGCCGCCCATGATTTGGGAATCAGCACGACATACCTTGCAGGCGGCTCGCAGATTGGAAAAAAGGAAAGCATTGCGGACACAGCCAGAGTTCTCTGCCGTATGTATGACGGAATTGAATACCGCGGCTACGGTCAGGAAATAGTTGAGGAACTCGCGAAGTATTCAACAGTACCTGTCTGGAACGGACTCACAAACGAATATCATCCGACGCAGATGCTCGCCGATATGCTTACAATCCGCGAACATTTTGGAAAACTAGAAGGTCTGAAACTGGTCTACTACGGAGACGCAAGATACAATATCGGAAACTCGCTCTGCGTAGCCGCCGCCAAAATAGGAATGCACCTTGTTCTCTGCACAAACAAAAAATATTTTCCGTCCAAAGACTTGATTGCGGACTGCCAGCCCTGGTGCCAGGAAAGCGGCGGAACAATCACCTGCGAGGAGAACATGGACAAGGCGACAAAAGACGCGGACATTCTTTACACAGATGTCTGGGTCAGCATGGGCGAACCCGATGATATTTGGGCTGAACGCATTTCCAGCCTTAAACCTTATCAGGTTACAAAAGAAGTCATGTCAAAGGCAAAGCCGACCGCAATTTTTATGCATGACCTTCCGTCCTTCCACAATCTTGACACAACGATCGGAAAGGAAATAAGCAAGAAATTCGGAATCAGCGAAATGGAAGTAACTGACGAGGTATTTGAAAGCGAACAGTCTCTTGTTTTTGATGAGGCGGAAAACCGCATGCACACAATTAAGGCAGTAATCGCCGCCACAATCTGAGGAAAACGATGAGTGAGCAAATAGAAAAAACCATAGCTTCCGCAAGAAAAATTGTAATTAAAATAGGAAGCAATACACTTGCAAAAAGCGACGGAACGCAGAATACAGAGTTCATGCTGTCGTTCGCGCGTCAATGCAAGAATCTTATGGACAAAGGCAAGCAGATAGTTGTCGTATCTTCCGGCGCCCAGGTTTCAGGCGTTTCAACGCTAAGCGAATGGGCACGCAAAAAGGACGTTCACTACAGACAGGCCTTGTGCGCCATAGGACAGGTTGAACTTATGGCTCAGTGGAGAAAGGCATTCTCGGAAAATGCGCTCCATATTGGCCAGCTGCTTTTTACAAAAGAAGATTTTGAAAACAATTTGCATTCTCTCAATATTCGGAACACGCTTTTTACTTTGGTTGACGAAGGCGTTGTTCCGATTATAAATGAGAACGACTCCGTCTCGTTTGAGGAAGACAAGATTGGCGACAACGACAACCTTTCGGCACTTACTGCAATCTTATGGTCAGCAGACCTGCTTGTTCTTTTTAGTGACATAAACGGAGTTTATTCCGACAATCCAAAGACAAACCCAGACGCAAAACTCATTCAAAGCGTTCCGAACATTGAGGCATTGAAAAAAGAAATCGTAATGGGCGAAACAAATTCCTTTGGAACAGGCGGCATTCAGACAAAAATCCAGGCGGCGGAAAAATGCGTGCCGTATGGCATTCCGGTAATTCTTGCAAACGGTTCAAAGGAGAATGTTTTGGACGGTCTTGCGGACGGAAGCACGGACGGCACTCTGTTCATCGCGTAAATTAAATTGCCGGAATCAGGTGCTCTGCGGCAGAAATTCCGTCCATTGCACTTGAAACAATTCCCCCCGAGTACCCCGAGCCTTCTCCGCAGGGATAAAGATGACCGATTCCGGCGCACTCAAAAGTTTCCCTGTCGCGGCGGATACGGATAGGTGTTGAAGTGCGTGTCTCGCTTGCAATCAAAAGCGCCTTGTCGCAGATAAAACCGCGCATTTTTTTGTCAAAATCCATAAAACCTTTTTTTAACCGGCTGACAATCTGCTTGGGAAGCCATTCATCAAGGCGGCTGGAAACAAGGCCCGGAGTATAACTTGAACGAGGCAATTCAACAGATTCCCGCCCTGCCAGAAAGTCCGTAAGCAGTTGTGCCGGAGCCGCCTGAAATTTTTTCTGCATATCTCCGCCAACCGAAGCGCCGCCGTGCAGATAGGTCTCGTGCTCCAGTCCACTGCGGAAATAAAGCCCCTTAAGGTTCCCCTCACCCTCAATATCTTCAGGGCGTGTCTCAACAACGATTGCGGCATTGGACCATGCGGAATTTCTTCCGGCGGAACTCATTCCGTTTACAACAATCTCTTCAGGCCCGGTGGCAGAGGGAACTACAAATCCGCCCGGACACATACAGAACGAATAAACCCCATGACCGTCCACCTGTGTCGTTAGGCGGTATTCTGCGGCACCAAGATTCTTCGCCTCCTCGCTTGAATGATACTGGATTCTGTCAATCAATTCACGGGGATGCTCAACACGGACGCCGACAGCAAAAGTTTTGGCCTCGAGCGACTCCGGCGACACATCGTTTAAAAGCTCATAAATATCAGAGGCAGAATGTCCTGTGGCAAGAATTACCGCGTCTCCTGCAAACTCTTTTTTCTCGCCGGTAAGCAAGTCTTTTGCGACAACACCCCGGATAATTTTCTTTGCAGAGGCCTCCTCAATAATAAAGTCCGTAACTCTTGTGTTAAAATGAATTTCTCCGCCAAGCTCAATTATTTTTTCCCGCATCGCGTTTATAATTTCAGGAAGTCTGTTTGTTCCGATATGCGGATGAGCGTCCGTGAGAATTTTTTTGTCCGCGCCAAAGTGGTTGAATATACGGAGAACTTCTCCTATATCACCGCGCTTATTGCTCCGTGTATACAGTTTTCCGTCACTGAAAGTTCCGGCCCCGCCCTCACCGAAACAGTAATTGGAGTCGGAACCGACAATGCCTTGTGTGGAAATTGCGGCAATGTCACGCTTACGGTCCGATGTATTTTTGCCGCGCTCAATTATAACGGGCTGAATGCCTTTTTCCAAAAGTTTGAATGATGCGAAAAGCCCTGAGGGGCCGCTTCCGACAACAAGAACTTTTTTTCCGCCGGCCGCCTTACGCCACGAAAAATCTTTTTTTGCCGCGCTCGATGCGGACTCTCCGACAAAAGCCTTGTAGCGGAGAACGAGTTTTACCTGACCATGACGGGCATCAATGGATTTCTTTACAAAAACAAATTCAGCGTTTTCCGATTCACCTGTTTTTTCCTTGAGCGCCTCGTTCAGTCTTTTTTGAATAAGATTCTTATCGGATTCCTGTTCAGGTTTTACGATTACAGTTAAATCAATCTGCATATTTTCTCCCGGTTAAATTGAATGAATATATTCGCGCATAAAATGGTTTCCGATTTTTGCTTCCGCAAGAAATTCACGGAATGAATAAAATTTTCTTCCCTGAGAAAATTCCTGACCAAGATTTATATACGGCCGCCTCTCGGAATCTTTTCCGTAAGTAATAAGAAATTTCTTTCCGCCGTATAAAAATTCAAACTCGCGTTTCTGTTCAATATAAGATTGAAGTTCTTCTACTGTCATATTATGCCAGCTCGTCCCATCGCGCGTATTTTGTCTCAAGAAGAGCCGTAAGATTCTGATACTCATCATTCCATGCGCGGATTTTTGCAAAATCACTTTCTCCGCTTGCAAGAAAGCCTTCTAGTTCCTTGCCGCGTTTTTCCAGCTGCTCTATGTCGCGCTCAATCTGCTCAAACTCCTTCTGCTCTTTAAAAGACAATTTCTTTGCTTTTGCACTTTCGTTTTCCGCGACTTTATTCTTTTGGGTATCGTTAACGGTAGAGAGATTTTTTTCCGCCACAGAAGTTCTCTCCTCCAACTTAGCCTCTCTTTCTCTTGCTTCCAGAACCTCAATATATTCCGAGCATTTGCCGACAAAGCCGGAAACGCTTCCGTCATTTTCCAGAACAAAAAGCGTATCGGCAACTTTGTCCATAAAATAACGGTCATGACTTACAATCAAAAGACATCCGTCAAAGGCCGTGAGAAAGGACTCCAGAATATTCATTGTAAAAATATCAAAGTCATTTGTCGGCTCGTCAAGAATTATAAAATTGGGATTGCTCATCAAAAGACGAACAAGGTAGAGTCTCTTTCGTTCACCGCCGCTCAGAGTACTCACCATCGAATGTTGAATTTTTCCCTCAAAAGAAAATTCGTTCAAAAACTGAGAGGCGGTCAAAGTGCGGCCGTCATTCATGGAAATGTTAAGAGCGGCTTCCTCAATATATTCCAAAACTGTAAGCGTCGTGTCCTTAAAAACCGGATTCTGCTCATAATAGGCGACATGAGTATTCACGCCGAGAACAACATTTCCGCTGTCGGGCAGAATACGGCCGGTTATAATATTAAGAAGCGTAGACTTTCCAGTTCCGTTGTTTCCGAAAATTCCTATTTTCTGTCCTTTGCTGAATGTATATGAAAAATTGCGCAGGACAGGCCGAATCGGAACCCCGGCGGCAACTTTTTGCCCCTGTCCGTCAGCCTCCGCCTTGAGAACATTTTTATCCGGGTCGCCCTTTGGAAAGTTCTTGCTTATTGAATGCAGTTCAAGGATTTTTCCGCCGAGACGCCGTCCCTTTACCTCAAAAGTAAAGCCCTTGTCCTCGCTGAATTTTTCCCTGTCTATCAATTCCTGGTCATGCTGTATTCTGGCCTTTGCCTTTGTTCCACGGGCACACGGGCCACGCAGAAGCCAGTCCCGCTCCACACGCAAAACAGATTCTATGCGGCGGTCGGTATTCTTTGCGACTTCTATTTCCGTTTCTTTCTTTTCCAGATAGATTGAATAGTTTCCCTGATAAAGTTTTATATGCGCATGCTCAAGCTCGTAAATATTGGAGCATACGCTGTCCAAAAAGTAACGGTCATGGGTTACCATAAGGACAGCCCTGTCAGTGTCGCGCAGATATTTTTCAAGCCATGCAATGGTTCTGATGTCAAGATGGTTTGTAGGCTCATCAAGAAGAAGAATTTTTGTGTCCTCGACAAGAACCTGCGCGAGAGCCACTTTTTTTATCATACCGCCGGAAAGGGTTTTCATCCTGCGCGACATGTCCGTAATTCCAAGCGTGGAAAGAATGGAAGAGATTTGCGCCTCATAATTCCACAAATCCCGGTCGTTCATCTGCTGCTCAATCTGCTCGTAACGCCTTTCCTCTGCAGGACTGAGAGCCCCCAACTTCTTGCAGAGTTCCTCATATTCGTTTATGATTTTTAATTTTGGTGAATCGTTTTTAAAGATATGAGCACGGATTGTGTCCTCGCCGTTAAACAAAGGATTCTGCGGAAGATATGAGACACCTGCTTCCCTGTTAAAGACAACAGTTCCGTCATCTGCATACAAGACACCGGCAATAGTATTTAGCAGGGTAGACTTGCCGGAACCGTTGCGTCCTATAAGAGCCGCTTTTTCGCCCTCGTTGAGGCCGAATGTTACATTTTCAAAGAGGGGCGCTTCACGACCCATTTTTTTTAGATTATTTATAGAAAGTAAATTCATTTGCCGCTATCTTTTTTTTGAATAGTCTTCCATATTTTGAATATTTTCGGACATCTTCGTCATTATATTACACAAATCCAGCGCTGTCTAGTTGAAACTAAATATTTTTTCCTTTACAATTAGGATATGGCAAAGACTGTTGACGATAAGAAAATCATTTACACGATGAACGACGTAAGCCGCGCTTACGGAACAAAGGTTGTTCTCAAGAACATTTCGATCAGTTATTATTACGGCGCGAAGATTGGCGTAATCGGCGCAAACGGTGCCGGAAAATCTTCTCTTTTTAAAATCCTTGCGGGAATTGACAAGGACTTTACCGGCGAGACAATTTTATCCCCCGGTTATTCAATCGGTTATCTTGAACAGGAACCACAGCTTGAGGCCGGCAAGACCGTAAAGGAAATTGTAATGGAAGGCGTAAAACCCATTACGGATTTACTGGCAGAATTTGATAAGGTGAATGAAGCCTTCGGTGATCCCGATGCGGATTACGACAAGCTCGGCGCGCGTCAGGCTGAACTACAGGAAAAACTTGATGCGGCCGACGCCTGGAACCTTGACACAAATCTTGAACTGGCAATGGACGCCCTGCGCTGTCCGCCGGCGGAACAGGTTGTGGACGTATTGAGCGGAGGTGAACGCCGCCGCGTCGCCTTGTGCCGGCTGCTTCTCCAGAAACCGGATATCCTGCTTTTGGACGAACCGACAAACCACTTGGACGCAGAGACTGTAGCCTGGCTTGAAAACCATCTTCACACATACCCCGGAACTGTAATCGCAATTACCCACGACCGCTACTTCCTAGACGATGTAGCCGGCTGGATTCTGGAACTGGACCGCGGCGAAGGCTATCCATTTAAAGGAAACTACTCGTCCTGGCTCGAGCAGAAAGACGCCCGCCTTGCGCAGGAAGAAAAAGGCGAGAGCCAGCGCCGCAAAGAGATTCAGCGCGAATTGGACTGGATTCACATGGGCGCAAAGGGGCGCCAGGCAAAGCACAAAGAGCACATAACACGCTATGAAGAACTTCTCAGCCGGGAAGGAAAAACAAAACTCAAGGACACACAGATTTCCATTCCTGCCGGTCCGCGCCTTGGAGGACAGGTAATTGACGCTGAAAACCTGACAAAGGCCTTTGGCGACAAGCTTCTGTTTGAAAACCTTAATTTCCACATTCCGGCCGGCGCAGTTGTAGGCATTGTCGGTCCGAACGGTGCCGGTAAAACCACTTTGTTCAAAATGATTGCCGGAACTGAAAAGCCCGATTCCGGCGAAATAAAAGTCGGGAGCACCGTAAAAATGGTTTATGTTGACCAGATGCGCTCAAAACTTGACGAAAACAAAACCGTTTACGAAACACTGACCGACGGTCTGGATTTAGTAAAACTCGGCGCTGTTGACGAAAAGGGCCGGGCGCTCGAAGGCGGTGTCCGAGAGGTTAACGGACACGCTTACTGCTCTTGGTTCAACTTTTCCGGCGCAGACCAGAACAAAAAGGTCAGCGTCCTGTCCGGCGGTGAGAAGAACAGACTGAACCTCGGAATGATGTTAAAGGAAAGCGGAAATGTTCTTATGCTCGACGAACCTACAAACGACTTGGATGTTGCGACAGTCCGCGCGCTCGAAGAAGCCCTCGAAGACTTTGCCGGCTGCGCCCTGGTTGTAAGCCACGACCGTTGGTTCCTCGACCGTATCTGCACGCACATTCTTGCCTTTGAGAACAATTCAACAGTAAGATGGTTTGAGGGCAACTGGACAGAATACGCCGAATGGAAGAAGAAAGAATTTGGCGAAGATGCCGGAGTTCCAAAGAGAATCGTATACAAAAAACTCACCAGATAAATTGAGATTCTTCCTAAAATATCAAAAGATTTATTTGTTATTTTAAATAATGGAGGTCTAAGTTTTATATGCGTATTTTAAATTCACTTTCTGATTTGAATATAATACGAATTCTACGCTTGATTTGGCTGAAAAAGAAAGTAAGCCGTGTTGAGATTGCTTCCGCCTTAAAGATGGATAAATCAACAGTTACAAAAATCATTGCGGAACTCACAAAAAATAATCTGGTGCGCGAGACCGATTCTGGAACTTCAGGACCGCAGGGCGGCCGAAAACCCGTTTTTCTGGAGATTAACGGAAGTTTCGCCTGCGCCGCCGGAATTGAGATTAATCCGGAGCGTATATTCATTTCTCTAGAAGACTTGCAGGGCTCAATCTTATTTCAGCAGATGAAGCCCATAGATCCGGCAAATTATGCGGAAAAAGGATTTATGGGGCTTTTGCAGGAAGGCATCGATGTTCTTCAAAAAAACGCAAAACGGCTGCACATAAAAATTGCCGGTTACGGACTCGGCGTTCCGGGAATGGTAGATGTTGAAAGCGGAAAAATAATTCAGTCCATTCCACTGTTAATTGAAGACTCTCTTGATGTTACAAAAAAAATTCAGCCCTATATAAACAAAAAACTTTTCTTCGTGGAAAATGATGCCCGCTGCTGCTGTTATACCGAACAGATTTTAACAAATGGAGTCTCTGCCAAAAACATGATGTTCATTATGGCTGAATACCGTCATCTGCAGCCTGTGGAAAAAGCCCCGCAAAATCTAAGCGTTGGTCTCGGCCTTATTCTAAACGGAAAGATTTATCACGGAGCAAATTCAACCGCCGGAGAATTTCGGTCAATGCAGTGGGAATGTCCGAGCAAAACACAGTTTTCATTGGAAGAGCAGTCTCTTGAATCCACTGAAATACGGGAAAAACTTTTCCGGGAACTTGCAAAAAACATTGCCTTTTTGGTAAACACGCTTTCGCTTGATGTAGTTTATGTCGGCGGAATTGAAAAGCAGTTTGCGGAAGAAATCGTAAAATTTATTCGCGAGGAAATCGTTTACCTCTGGCCATATGCATGGAATAAGACTACAGTTGTCTCTACGGCTTCCGTCTCTCAAAAAGCCGTCAGTTACGGTGCCGGAACAATGGTACTGGACAAAATATTTTCAGTTCCGGAACTGGAATCCAACAGCCATCGGCGAAAGACGCCGCCCATCTCCCCATACACATATTTACTCACGCTGGAAGATTCACCAAAAGAATGAGACTAATAATTCATACGATTTTTAATCTGTTCGCGGCTTAATTCCTCGCTCTGTTTTAACATACTTACAGGAACACCGTATGCCTTCTCCAGATCCCCGTCAGTAAGAACTTCCTCAGCCGACCCCAAATCAATGTCGTGATTCGGATAAAAAAGCATTACTGTTTTTGCATATTTGCGTGTAAGATCAAGTTCGTGCATTGAAATATAGATTGAGACACAGGTTGCCTCGCTGTATTCCCGGAGATATTTTAACGCCGCGTCCTTGCGGTCTTCTTCCATTGCAAAAAAGGGTTCGTCCATAAATACAGACTTTGAGCCGTACAAGAGAGAAAAAACAGTAAGCATTCTCTGAAGCTCGCCCTTACTCAGTGTATTGAATTTCTTTTTTAAAAGAGAACCGGTCTCGAATACTTCGGTAAGCTCCTTTAAAAAATCATTTTTGCAGTCGCGGATTCCGCATGCCTGTCCGTGGAGATTTCCGTTTTTGTAAACATATTCCATAAGAGCGCCGCATTCGTCCTCCGTGTCAAGTTCCATATTCTGGTAGATAAAAGAAGCGAGTTCGTCTCGCTCTTCGGCGCCAAGACTCTTTGTATTCCTGTTAAAAAGAGAGACATCACCGGAATCCGGCAGAATGCGGCCGGCTGCCAAAAGCATAAAGGTAGACTTTCCCGACCCGTTCGGACCTACCAGGCTCACAAAGCCCGAAGGAAGTTCAGCGTTAAAGTGGTCGAATATTACAGGAGGAACTACAGGTTTTCCGTTTTCGTCAACATCGCCTTCTACAGGCGGATAAGAAAAAGAAACATCAGAAAATTTCAGAAAATTCATAATGAGCCGGCCTTGATTAAGATTCTTTCGCAACATTTAGAATGAGGTCGACACACTTGTCAACTCCCAGTGATGAAGTGCACAGGCACAAGTCATAATACTGGCTCACACCGAACTCCGTATTTGTGTAGTAGGCGCAGTATTTTCGGCGACGCTTGTCCACAGTGCGTATATCCGCAAGAATCTGCTGCTCGGTCTTGCCGGGCATCTTTTCTTTCTGAAGGCGCATTGCCCTCCAGTACGGGTCCGCATGAATAAAGACATGGAAAGAACTGTCAAACTCCGAAAGAATGCTGTTGGCATTGCGCCCGACAATCACGCATTTCCCATGCTCGCCGATTTTGCGGATAATTTCTTTTTGCGCGTTAAAAAGACGCTCGTCAAGCGGCGCATTATACATATCAAAAAGGCTCTGGGTAAAACCAAAAGTCAAAGGAACTTTTTCATCCAGCCTGAACATTTTCTCAATATCAATATTCACATCACGGGCCGCCCGCCAGATAAGTTCCTTATCAAAGTACTCATAATTCAATTCTTTTGCAATACGCTGTCCAATCTCGCCGCCGCCCGCTCCGAACTCGCGGCTTATAGTGATAATCTTTTTCATACAATCTCCAATAAAAAGTCTTGCAGAAAACCTCAGTTTTCGAAAAGACTTTTTAACGTGCTTCGGCGGAAGCACAGTTTATAAGGAAGTTCGCAACGCGAACTTGCAGTTCAAAAGGCGAACAGCATTTTGCGAGCCTTTTGAACCTAATCTCCAATAAAAAGTCTTGCAGAAAACCTCAGTTTTCGAAAAGACTTTTTAGCGTGCTTCGGCGGAAGCACAGTTTATAAGGAAGTTCGCAACGCGAACTTGCAGTTCAAAAGGCGAACAGCATTTTGCGAGCCTTTTGAACCTAATCTCCAATAAAAAGTCTTGCAGAAAACCTCAGTTTTCGAAAAGACTTTTTA
>CAYFWC010000013.1:0-59587 GCA_964346805.1 uncultured Treponema sp.
CTGAAAAAAAATCTGATATTTTTTTACCGCTGGTCTGCGTGCGATTCTCCGCCGGTTCCGCAAAAATCCGGTGTTTTTTTATGCATTTTTTCCTCAATTCTCTTGCATAAATTTGCATAATCTGCTACAATTTTTGCATATTTATCAAATAAAGGGGTATAAATATGCATTCAGATACAGACGCAGTAAAATTTATAGAAGGCGGTGTTACAGCTCCTGCGGGCTTTACCGCAAACGGCGTTCATGCGGGCCTAAAGGCAAGCCGTACTACAAACGACACGGCACTTGTTTTCAGCGACACTCTTTGTGACGCGGCGGGCATTTTTACCACCAACCGTGTCAAGGCTGAATGTGTCAAGCTTACCCAGAAGAATATCAGCAACGGCAAAATGCAGGCGGCTCTCTGTAATGTCTGCTATGCAAACGCCTGCACAGGAGAAGAGGGGTACAAGACCGCCGAGGATTCCGCCGCCGCCGTCGCCTCGCTCCTGAACATTTCTCCCTCGGACATAATCGTTACCTCAACAGGAATCATCGGTCAGCAAATCCCGAAGCAAAAGCTGCTTGACTGTCTTCCGTCCCTTGTAAATGGACTTTCACGCGAGGGACACAAGGAAGCCCGTGTCGCAATCATGACAACCGACACACAGTTTAAGGAAGTTGCAGTTCAGACTGTGATAGACGGAAAGACTGTTCATATCGGCGCCATGTGCAAGGGAAGCGGTATGATTCACATCAACATGGGAACAATGCTTTCCTTTGTTACCACAGACTGCGCCATTTCCTCAGAAATGCTTCACAAGGCACTTTTAAAATCCGCCTGTATCACCTACAACTGCGTAAGCGTGGACGGAGACACCAGCACCAACGACACTCTCACGATAATGGCAAACGGAAAGGCCGGCAACAAAAAAATCACTTCCGAGGGAAAAGACTTTGACGCATTCATGGCAGCCCTTAATCTTGTGAACCTTTCTCTCGCAAAGAAAATCGCGGCGGACGGTGAGGGCGCTTCCCGACTTGTTGAATGCACAGTCACCGGTGCGAAAAATGAAGAGGACGCCCGCGGACTTGCGCGCACCGTAATCAAGTCTAACCTTGTAAAGGCCGCGATGTTCGGCCGTGACGCAAACTGCGGACGCATTATGTGCGCCATGGGCTACAGCGGAATCGACTTTAATCCCGACAAGTGCTCCGTATATTTCTCCTCAAAGGAAAACGCCGAGCGCTATTTTGACGATATGCAGAGCGGCATTATAGAAGTCGGAGACAATTCTGCCGACAATAGAATAGAAGTTGTTCACAACGGAGTGGGGCTTGCCTTTGACGAGGACAAGGCTCAGAAAATTCTTTCGCGCCAGGCTGTTGAGATTGAGGTCTTTATTGGAGACGGAGACGCTTTTGGCCAGGCATGGGGATGTGATTTGACATACGACTATGTTAAGATAAACGGAGACTACAGGAGTTAAAAATGGCGGATATTTTCAAGTATCATGATGACCCTAGGCTTGACAACGAGCACTGGTCAAGCGTTCTTATAGAGGCGCTTCCTTACTTTAAGCAGTGGGTTGGAAAAACCGTTGTTGTAAAATACGGCGGAAACGCAATGCTCAACGAGGAATTAAAATGCGCCGTTATGAAGGACATTGTTCTGCTTTCTACCATAGGAATAAATGTTGTGCTTGTTCACGGCGGCGGTCCCGAGATTAACAAAATGCTAGACCGTATCGGAAAGGAAAGCAAGTTTGTTAACGGACTCCGTTACACTGACGCTGAGACAATGGAAGTTGTGGAGATGGTTCTGACCGGAAAACTCAACAAGGATATTGTCCGCATCCTGCTGGAGGAAGGGGGGCGCGCCGTAGGAATTTCCGGAGTTGACTCAGGACTTCTGCGTGCCAAGAAAATTGACAAGGGCGTTGACCTTGGCTTTGTCGGCGAGGTGACTGAAGTTCATCCTCAGATTATCACTTCTCTTCTAAAGGAACATTTTATTCCCGTAATCTCGACTGTTGCCACCGGCACAGACGGCGACGGAAATTTCTACAACATCAACGCCGACACTGCGGCGGCAAAAATCGCTGTCGCCCTTAAGGCGGAAAAATTCCTTCAGCTTACAAACGTGCCCGGTATCCTAAAGGACGTTAACGATCCTTCTTCGCTAATTCCTCGCATTCCAATGCCGGATGTTGCGGGCTACATTGAGAACGGAACGATTGCAGGCGGAATGATTCCAAAAATTGAGTGCTGCATGATTGCCCTTAAGGGAGGAGTGCCCCGCACCCATATTATTGACGGCCGTGTTCCCCATTCTCTTTTAATTGAGATGTTCAGTGAGCGCGGTATCGGTACAATGATATACTGATGATGAGTTTGTCTTAAAAGGAGATTTTGTTTTATGGAAAAGAAAATAGAAAAAAAAGTCGTGAATAATTACGGCTCGTTTGATACAGTTTTTGTAAAGGGAAAAGGCGCGACTCTTTGGGATAGCAATGGAAAAAAATTTATTGACTTTATCGCCGGTATCGGCTGCAACGCTCTCGGACACAATTACAAGCCGCTTGTAAAGGCTGTAAAAAAACAGGCGGAAAAGGAAATCCATATTTCCAACTATTATCTCAGCGACGCAGGCCTTGAATTTGCGGAAAAACTTCTTGCTGTCACAGGCTTTGACGGTGTCTACTTCGGCAACTCCGGAGCCGAGGCTAACGAAGCGGCTTTTAAGCTTGCAAGAAAGTACGGATACATGAACGGCGGCGAAAAGCGGCGCACAATCTACACTCTTGAAAAATCATTCCACGGCCGTACTCTTGCGACTCTTACAGCGACCGGTCAGGAAAAATTCCATCCTGCCTGTTTTGCTCCTTACGCCGAGTATTTTAAGACTATTAAGGCAAATGATTTTGAGGCGATAAAGACAGCCTTTGACGATACAACTGCGGCTCTTATGATTGAATGCGTTCAGGGTGAGGGAGGCGTAAACCTTATTGACCCGGAATGGGCAAAGGCTGCTGCGGAGGCTGCCAGAAAGGCCGGCGCCATTGTAATGGCGGACGAGGTTCAGACCGGGGTAGGACGAACAGGCGCATACCTTGCAAGCGATTCCCTCGGTTTTAATCCGGATGTTGTAACTCTCGCAAAATCCATTGCGGGCGGAATCCCGATGGGGGCCTGCCTTTTCCGCGGCAAGGCAGCCGGAGTATTTGTCGCCGGCGACCACCAGTCAACCTTTGCCGGAAATCCTCTTGCCTGCCGCGCCGCAAGCGTTGTAATCGACACTCTGGAAAAGCCCGGCTTTTACAGCCGCGTGAATGAGGCAGGAGAAAAGATTCGCTCCGCCGTAAAGTCATGGAACAATCCTCTTGTTAAGGATGTCCGCGGAAAAGGTCTTATGATAGGCATTCAGATTGATTCCAATTTAAAACCCTTTGACATTGAGGTTGAATGCATGAAACAGGGACTCTGCGTTTCAACCGCCGGAAGCGATGTTGTGCGCTTTTTGCCGCCGCTTGTAATTTCCGACAGGGAAATTGACGAGGGCCTTAAGATATTCAGAAAAGTACTGGAATCCTTTTAAGAGAGGCGGCTTATGCCGCTTCCCTTTAAGGCATGGAAAAAGTCAGGCGCCGTGGTATTCAATCAGCGTGGTAACATGGTTGGGTGCCAGCGCATCAGAGTAGTGGAGGTCGGGCAGTCCTATGACTCCGAAGAAGTCCGTTACGGTTCCGCCTCCCTGCTCAATAAGGTTCCGGGCCGCGCTGAGTGTTCCGCCTGTCGCAATCAAGTCGTCCACAACCAGATAGTTCTTTCCTTTTTGAATGTCGCTTTTGTGGGCCTCAATGGTGGCTGTTCCGTATTCCAGCGAGTAGCTGCATGTATATGTGTCTCCGGGGAGTTTCCCCTTTTTGCGGATGAGAATCTGCGGAATGCCAAGACGCTCGGCAAATGGGGCTGCGAATATAAATCCTCGTGACTCGATTCCGGCAACGGCATCTATTTTCTTGTCCTTGTAAATCTCGCACATTCTGTCAATGCAGAACTTAAATGCCTCGGGGTTTACAAGTACTCCCGTAATATCATAAAAAAGAATTCCCGGTTTGGGAAAGTCCGGAACACGGCGGATTGCCTTGTCCAAAAGTTCAATGTTGCTCATATAAAAGTATTTTACATGATAATTGAACTTTTGACAACTATCTTGTAAAATACAGGTATGAAAGAATTTAGAAAATTTCTCTGTATTTTCCTCCTGCAGAATCTGTTCTTCGCTCTTTATGCCGGTGAAATCTCAGAAAATTTTTCCCAGTACCGTCTCTCCAACGGAATGAATGTCTTTGTTTACGAAGACTTTTCCTCGCCCACAGTCCTGATTCAGTATAACTGCAAGGCGGGAATTTCCTGCCAGACACCATCAAATGCAGGTTTCTTTCCTTTGTATACCCATCTTTTTAAGAATGCGGGTAAATATTCTGACAGGACAAATCCTGTCTGGCTATTGGACAGCCTGAACTCGGAATGCAATGCCGATTCTGCTGTTTACACAGTCGAAGCCTCTTCCTCTCAGGTTCGTGATATTTTCGAGCAGCTGAGTCTCTCTGCCTTTGCCCCTGTTTTTTCCGATGCTGAACTGGGAGCGGCTCTCGATGATGCTAAAAAGACTGTAAGTCAGAATGCGTTCAGCATAGAAGGTTTTATAAATTCTTCCATCGATTCTCGTGTTTTTTCCGCCTCTCCGTGGAAGCATGACTCAGGAATTTATCCCTCTCTTTTTAAAGGCCGGAACCTTGCTTCCTCTCGTTTTATCCTTTCCGAAATCTCAAGAAAATATTATTCTCCGCAGAATTCCAGTCTTTTTGTAACAGGAGCTGTGTCAAAAGAAGCAGTCCTTTTGTTTGCGGAAGAGACATTCGGGAAGTTTCCTCCGCACAGCCTGGCCTCAGTCTCCTCTGAACCGCCGGAAACTGCCGGTGAGACTGTAGAAAAGGAGGAAGGGCGGCGGTTTGTCCTCTCGGACCCGGAACTCTCTCCCGATATGGCACAGACTGTAGTTCAGTTTACGGGTCTAAGCATGGAAGAGGCCGACATCGCATCCCTTATTCTGAACAGGCGCTATTCCGCACTAAAGCAGTCACTTACCGGAGAGCCTTCTCTCAATATACGCGGGAGCGACTACATAAATGCGGAGGCCGCCCACAAAAACAATTCCTCCCGCCTTATAATCCAGGCACTCCTGGAAAAGTCCAAAATGAATTATTTTAGCCAGTGCGCCCTTTTTGAGAAAACCTTAAAGGAAAACCTCACGATCTTTTCCGAGGAGGAATTTGACGGCGCAAAGAATGCACTGATTTACGACTTTAAAAAGTCCATAGAAAACCCGCGCTCTTTTATGACACTTTTTTCCCGGTTTTGGGCGATTGACAAAAATGCTGATACGGAGGCCTTTATCTGTCGTATCGAGAAAATTCAGAATGTAACCTATGACGGCCTTAAGAATTCGCTTGATGCCGAAGAGCCGTTCTTTTTCTTTCTGCTCAATTCTGGCACCTTTAAACCGCTTGAAAAAAAATTCGCCTCCTCCGGCTTTAAAAGCGTTACCGTACAGAACGGCTCCTGGTATACCCGGAGACTCTATCAGGAAATTCGTGACTCGGCGGAAAGGGGAACGACTGCAGAAAACGAGCCATCATCCTCTTATCCTCTTTACGACAAAAAATTCGTTCGGCAGAACGAGGAGAACACTCATTCTGCCTTCTTAAAAAACGGAATTCCTGTTACGGCAAAAATAAACCGCCAGAGTCCCTCCGCTCTTCTTGCCCTTTACATAAAAGGCGGCGAGGCGCTCACCGCAAAGAAAATGTATGCGATGGAGTCTCTTGCGGCCGACACGCTTGCCCTGAATATTCGTAAAATTGCGGTTGAGAAAATGGAGCAGGGGCTTTTAAACGAATTTCCGCTTGTTACAAGCGAGACGCTGGATACCAGTTCACTCGTTGCGGTCGAATGCTCCAAAAACGACTTTGACCTTATTATCCGCTGTACCGGTGAGGCCCTAATCTACAGCCAGGTGCATCCGTCCGAGATTGACTCAATCCTTGCAAACCGTAGGAGCGAGCTTATGATTAAGGGCGGAACATTAAGCGGCCAGCTTTACGCCGCCGGAATCCGTACTTTTTACAGAAATGATTTGTACCGTGCCCTTTACTCAGGTCAAAAGGAAATTCTTTCTGGAATGCGCTACAACGACCTTTTGGAATACTACACAGAGCTTTTGGACGGTAACCGCCTCTGTCTCATAGCTTCAGGAAACCTTGACTTTGATTCCCTTGTAAAGGAGTCGGAGGAAGTGTTCGGAAACTTGAACTCATCTTATAAAGAGACTTGTCTTTTTGCGGCTCCGAAGTTTCCGGCAAAAAATTCCCAGAAGGTAAAACTTAACCATACTTTTCTGACGGATATCAGCCGGGACAAGGCTGGTCCCAGGCCTGCCGTTCTCATTCCCACCACTGATTTCAGCGACCCGGTCCAATACTGGTTCTCTGCTCCAGACTCATTCAGAATGGAAGATCCTTTTACACGAACTATATTCAATGCACTTCTTTTGCGCCTTGACGCAATATGCAGAAATATAATCCAGGATGATGACCGCTACAAGTCAATGAGCTGCCGGCTGGAAGAAAATTCAAGCCTTGTCTCGTTCGGGCAGATCACTTTCTTTAATGTAAAGTTCATTGCCGATGCGGACGCACTTTTACAGAGGGCTCTTGATTTGCTGGAGACGGAACTCTCGGACGCCCTGCTGGTTGACTTGATAAAATCCTCGTGGATAAAGGAAGTCTACAGGAACGCCGCAGAGAATTTGGGGGCCGCGAGAATAATAGCAAAGAAAATTGATTCACTTCGTCTTGCTGACCATAATGACGGCGGAAAAATTATTCCGGAATGCGCCTTTTGGGAGGACTACAAGAGAACAGCCCTTGCCTCTGAAGAAGATTTTCACGCTGTATTCAACAGATATCTAAAAGACGGCGCATGGAAATTTTATTCCGCCGACAGTAAAAAATAGTTGTTGCTTTTTTTTCATTTTTCTGTTATATTTTATGCAATGATTGTTTATTGGCAGCAAATCGATGGAAAGTTTGTCGATACAGAAAAAGATAAATTGGAACCTGCCAAGCGCACTTGGGTTGACGCGCGGAATGTTACGCGCGAAGATATAAATGTGCTCGAAAAAGATTTCGATATTGAGCAGGAGCATATCATTGATATTCTCGATCCTGACGAGCTTTCCCGTATTGAGGACGCGGATAATTATATACTTACTATTACACGGCTTCCTATTTTTGTTCCCACCGCCGAAGTCTCATATTTCTCAATTCCTCTGGGCGTAATTCTGCAGAAGAATTTCATCATTACAATATGCTGGACTGACTGCGAGGTGTTAAAGGATTTTTCTGCAAACCGCGTGAGAGACATAAATCTTTCTGATTTTCCGGCCTTTTTGATTCAGATATTGAGCCGGGCGGATATTACCTATCTCCGCTACCTGAAAGAAATCAACCGGCGCGCGTCGGGTATTCAGGGGGAACTCCAGTATGCGGTTGAGAACAGGGAAATCCTTCAACTCTTAAACTTGGAAAAGTCAACAGTCTTCTTTACGACTTCCATCAAGAGCAACCAGCTTCTCTTGGAAAAGCTCCGGAAGACCAGACTCTTAAAGTTTGACGAGGACGATATGGACTGGCTTGATGATGTGGAAATTGACAACCGTCAGGCGCTGGAGATGGCGGACACTTACTCGAACACATTCAGCCGCATGAGCGACACTTTCGGATCTATTATTTCCAACAACATGAACGGCGTAATGAAAAAACTCACAGTTCTGACAGTGGCCATAAGCGTTCCCACTTTTATTACAAGTTTCTGGGGAATGAATGTTCAGCTCCCCTTTGCGAGATACGGCATTTTGGGCTGTGCGGCTGTTTCCGCTCTCTGCCTTGTCGCTGTTGTTGTTACGCTGGCCCGTCTTTCTTTTATAGACAGCAAGACTACTGTTACTGTGGAAAAGAAAAAGAAAAACCGTGTAAAGCGTTCGGAAATAAGGCGCCTTAAAAAGACGCTTGAGGCCCAGGAGCTTTCTCTGGAGGAAAATAAATAATATGAATAAGTCTTTCGCTTTCATCTGCTTATTGACTTTTCTTTTCGCTCCGCTGTTTGCGAAGCCTTCGTCAAAAAAGTCCCGGAATGTTTTTAATGATATAAATATGGTTCTTTTACGGCCCGAGCGCAGCGATGCGGAATTTGATGTCTATACAATAGGGGAGAATACCCAGTCTTTTACGGCCCGGCGTTTTGTCTCGCCATTTAAAATGAATGCCTATGAGACAACCTACAATATCTGGTATATAGTCCGTATTTTCGCTGAGCAGAACGGATACACATTCGCAAACCCCGGACAGGAAGGCTCTTCCGGAAGGCGTGGGGCGGCTCCGACTGCAGCCGGAAGTTTTCAGCCCGTTACAATGATTTCCTGGTATGACGCGGCCGTATGGTGCAATGCTCTGAGCGAAATGGAGGGAAAGACTCCCTGTTATACACAAAATTCTATTCCTCTCCGCGACTCAAGTGATACCGCCTCCCTTGACAGGTGCAAGTGCGACTGGACGGCTACAGGCTACCGCCTCCCGACCGAAACCGAGTGGGAGTATGCGTCGAGAAAGATGCCTGGCGGTTTCCAGAACGGAGCGCTTGCCTCAGGACAGACTGATGACTCGATTGTGGAAAGCGATGTCGCATGGTTCGATGCCAATGCTGACGGCACAAGAATAGTCGGAACGGCCGGTACTGTTTTTGACGGCGACTCCCAGACAGCACCCGGATCGGGCCGTGCCTATGGAGCGGGGCTCTATGACATGAGCGGTAATGTAATGGAATACTGCTGGGACTGGTTTGCGGACTATAATGACACGGAAAATGCGGAGCGTTGTGCGGGCCCGGATTTCGGAAGCAAGCGGGTGGGGCGGGGCGGCTCTTGGTCTCCGTATACCGGGTTCATCTATTGCGGCGACCGCTATTCATTTGACCCCAACGAGGCATACAATTACCTTGGATTCAGATTCTGCACAGGGGCCTACTGAAGAACTCCGTCCGATAGAATAAAATTTTTTCTTAATTGATTTTTATTTCTTTTCTTTTCTAAAATTCTGTGTTATAATTATACAATATGAATTACAATATTCAGTTCCAGATTGCGGGATGGATAATCATCGCTCTTCTGGCAATTATCTTTTTTTCAAAGAAACGCTGGCAGAGCACGCAGAATACTATTTACAGAGTTCTTCTCGTGGTGACTCTTCTTGAACTGACCTTTGACATAGTAAGTGTAATCACCATCAGCAACCGGGATCATATTTCTCCTGCTCTGAATTATTTTTTCAGCGTCGGCTACATAGCCTGATGCTGACATATATCTATGTTATCGATTTGTATGCCATTTCCAATACATTCTACGAAAAAATGCGTCCCTGCCGCCGCACCGTAAAGCATATAGAAATCTCTCTGATTACGATTTACTATTTTGTATCACTCTTCCTGATTTTTTCAAATCAGGTTTATTTTGCGGGTGAGGGTGAAAAGATTTACTCATACGGAATTCCCAGCGATACAGTCTATATCTTTTCAACAGTCTCGGTAATTTATGTGGTTCTGCTTTTACTGGTGAATATGTTTCATATACCACCACGCCGACAGCTTTCTATTTATTTTTTCTGCATTATGGAAGGCATTGTCGCCATTGTCCAGATGCTCAACAAGGAACTCCTTATTATAGGTTTTGGCAGTTCCGTTGCGGTTCTGATTATGTATTTTACTCTGGAGAACCCCGACATGGACATTATTGCAAGGCTGAACGATGCTAATAAAAAGAATGACGAGCTTCTCAGAAACATTCTTCCTGTCAAAATTGCCGAGCGCCTGCAGAAAGAGTCCCAGACCTTTACGCAGGAATTTAATGATGTGACAATTTTCTTTCTTGACATAGTGAATTTTTTCGGTCTTTCCAACGAGATTGGTTCTGTCAAAATCGTAAAACTGCTGAACACACTTTTCTCAAGATTTGACGATTTGCTGGACAGGTATTCAATAGAAAAAATAAAGACCATCGGAGACGCCTATATGACCGCAGCTGGTGTCCCCCAGTATTATCCTAAAAACTGCGAGGAAACCATAAACTTTGCCAAAGATGTGCTGAAGGCGCTGAAAAATTTTAATGAGGAATTCAGCACGAATCTTCGTGTGCGCATAGGAATTAATAACGGCGCTGTTGTCGCAGGTATTATAGGAAAGAGAAAATTTATTTACGATATTTGGGGCGCGACTGTAAATCTAGCTTCCCGTATGGAAAGTTATGGAGTGGAGAACAGAATAACCGTTTCTCCACTTGTGTATGAAAAGTTGAGATACAATTCAAACTTCAATTTTGAGGAGATTCCTGCGCGGGATATAAAGGGGTTCGGTCACATCAAGACATATATTCTCGTATAGTTTTTTTACAGAAAATAAAGATTTTTCTTTACTTTTTTTCACTTTGCCCTTATAATAATTGTATGCATCATCATTGTTTTAGAAACTCCGATTTTTGCTCCCCCCCCCCCGAATTTTTAATATTGGAGGGGTGTTGTTGTTCTGTCCTTGCAGAGAGCGGTAGGGAATCTTCCTATTTTTATCTGTCAGTTGTGCAAGACTTATTCTAATGTAAGGAACAGAAAATGCCTATTCAAATTGAATTTCAGATTGCAGGACTGATTACTACTGCAATTCTTCTAATGGTTTTTGTAAGGAGAATAAAATGGACTTCTCCCCAGAACACAACATATAAAATTCTTCTTACTCTGACTTTCTTTATAAATATTGTGGATATTCTGAGTGTCAGTCTTATTGACAACCGGGATATTTATCCTGTCTTGAACAATTTTGCCGGGAAACTGTACCTCCTTCTTATGCTCTGCTATATAGTCGCAATTGACTGCTATGCAATGATTTGCACTATAGATAAGAAAATAAGTCCTGGCAGAAAAAAAGTCAAGATTTTTATTATGGTCATGATTGGTGTTGCGGCCGTCCTTGTGGCAATCTTAATCTGCACTACAACACTTCATTTTGCAGGGTATAAGAGAGCGACTTACTCCTATGGATTTCCCTCCGACTTGATTTATGTTTTCTCTACCTGTTCTGTAGTATATGTAATAATAACTCTTCTGGTTAATGTGCGTCATATTCGGTTTTCTAAAATGCTTTCCATTTTTTCCTTTTGTGTAATGGAGGGTGTGATTGCTATTGTCCAGATGTTCAACAAGGAACTGCTTCTTGTAAGCTTTGGCTGCTCAATGACTGTGTTCATTATGTATTTTACGGTGGAGAATCCTGACGCCCAGGCCGTGTCCAGGCTGTTTAAGGCAAACCGCCGCGCCCGTGACCTTTTGCGTAATGTCTCTATTTCTTCCATGAACGGAGGAATCATGGATTCCTCTGACTTGGTACGGAAAGTTTTTCCGGACGCCACGATTCTGGTTATTGATGTTGTGGACTACATAGGTTTTTCCAACAGAATGGGTATTGAGCGTTTTACAAAGTATCTTAATTCAATTGTGGAAAAAATTGATACGATATGTGACGGCTTTAACATTGAGAAAATCAGGAATATCGGACCCGGCTATCTGGCCGTCGCGGGAATCCCCTACGAATTCAACTCAAATGTTTCCGAAATGATGCGTTTTGCCGTTGAGATTATGAATATTGTCAAAAAGACAAATCTTTCAAGCGGTATGAATCTTCAGTTTAGAATCGGTATGGCAAACGGTCCTGTACTGGCGGAACTTGTTGGCAAGCAGAGTTTTATCTACAATATCTACGGGCCTGTATGTACTATGGCAATGATGCTGCAGAATACAGCCGCCCCAAATACAATTCATGTTTCTGAGAATGTCTACGACAGGCTGAACGGCCGCTACAAATTTGTTGAGGCGGAGGAACATAATTTTGAGAGCGTAGGATGCGTAAAAACCTATGCCCTGGAGTTTTAGATTTTCCTTAATTCCGTCTTGACAACTTTCCAGTTGCCGCCGTCTTTTTCCGCTTCCATAACGGCGTAGTTGCCCTCGGCAATTGCGCCCGGATTTACGACAACCGTCTCGCCGATTTTGTCAATTCCGGCTCCCTCGTGGATATGCCCCGTAATGACAGCAAGCGGCTTGATCTCTTTTATAAAGTCAGAGAGTTTTTGCGAGCCCACATGAGCGCCCGACACGCACTGGTCGCAAAGTGTTTCTTTCGGCGGATTGTGCGATATGAGAATCAGGTTTGACCACTGGCCCTTTAGGTCGGAATTCTTTATGACATCAAAGTCCGATAGAAGGTCGTCCTCCTCGCGCTCGTTGGGAGTGGTTCTCGTAAAGACAGAGGCCCCGCCGCTTCCCGCAATTGAAAGTCCCTCAAAGAAAACCACGGCGTGCTCTACGCTCATGTCCTGTTTTTCAAGGCTCTCCAAAAGCTCAGGTTTGTCGCTGTTACCGATAACGGAGAAAATATTCACGTGACACTCGCGCATTTTCTCTACCGCCGGATCTGAGGTCTCGAATTTGTTTAGGGCTGTGTAGTCGCCGGCAAATAGAACCGCGTCCGCAGCCGAGAATTCGTCCTTTATGGCGTCCAGATTCTTTATGTTTCCGTGTAAGTCAGACAGCAGTAACAATTTCATATAAAAACTCCTTAAAATTCCTTGATTGCGGTTTTTAGCGCGTCCATCTGGTCGCCCGTGCCGACAGTGATTCTGAGGTATTCCTCAATGCCCGGCGTGTCAAAGCGGCGGACAAGTATTCCGCTCTTTTTAAGCGCCTCGTAGACTGCCTTTCCGTGGACACCGTCCTTTTTGCAGAAGACAAAGTTTGTGGAGCTCGGAAGAACTGTCCAGTTTCTTTCCGCAAGGAATTTTATAAAATCGTCCCTCTCGGCGGCAATCTTTTTGGCGCATTCCACATAGTAACTGTCGTTGTCGCATACAGCCTTTGCCGTTGCTTGGGTAAAAGCGTCGAGAGGAAAGTGGTTCAGGGAATTTTTTACCGTGGTAACCGATTTTACCAGTTCCGGATTTGAGACTATGTAGCCGCAGCGGAGGCCTGCCCCGGAAAGGCTCTTGCTGAAAGTGCGGACAATCACAAGGTTTGAGAATTCGTTCAAAAGCGGAATGCAGGACTCTCCGCCAAAATCTACATATGCCTCGTCAACGATAAATGCTCGGTCCTCCGGGCACTTTTTGATCCACTGGCGCATTTCACTGCGGCTGATGCCCACGGAAGTGGGGGCGTTTGGGTTTGCCACGATTGTGGCGGAATGATTTTTGTTTGCGCGCTCAATCATAGCATCAATATCAATGGTCCAGTCCTTTTTGAGCGGAACAGGATCCCGCGGAATACCGTAGAATCCGCAGTAGACGGGGTAAAAACTGTATGAGAATTCCGGGCAGACAAGTTTGTCCTTAGAGTCAAAGAAGGCGTAGAAGACAAATGAGAGAACCTCGTCCGAACCGTTTCCCGTGTAAATCATTTCGGGTGTTACCGTAAAGGGCAGCTCGTCCTCCTTTGACGGACTTGTGTTTCCGGCGAGTGTCTGGGCTCTGGAGAGGACGCCGCCCGTGCGGTTCAGCATGTCCGCTATTTTCCTGTGGAGCTCCGCCGCGTCCGGGTCAGGGTAAAGGCTTAGTTTTTGAGGTGACTCCCTTAAAAACTGAATGGCCGCGTCAACCACTTTCTGGCAGGGCGGGTAGGGGTTCTCATTCGCGTTGAGTTTTATGTATTCCCTGTCGTCCGGCTGCTCGCCGGGGACATAGGGGTGAAGATTGTTCATGCGGGATGCAAGCATTTATTTACCTCTTTGTCTCATTATATTGAATTGCTGCGCGGAATGCAAGAACGAACATAAAAAAAAGCACCTGCTTATGAAAAGCAGGTGCTTTTGAGCGACCGGGGGATCGAACCCCGGACCCACAGATTAAGAGTCTGTTGCTCTACCAGCTGAGCTAGTCGCCCGTGTTTTTTTGCTTATCGATACTTGAAATTACCGGCTTCCGTCAAACTCTGCGTCCGACAGGATTCGAACCTGCTACCACCGGATTCGAAGTCCGGGACTCTATCCAGATGAGCTACGAACGCGAATCGGGTGCCTGGTGGGGATCGAACCCACGACAACCAGATCCACAATCTGGCGCTCTACCGCTGAACTACAGGCACCAAGTTATCGATGAAATGATACTATCATATTTCGTATGTTTGTGTCAATAGTTTTAAATCAAAAAATTAAAAAAAACATACTTTTAATATTTATATATTCTTTACCAGATAAACCATGTAAAGCTGCACATAAACATAGAGCGCCTCGTGCTCTGTAATTTTCTGCATGTTCGGTGTCTTGCAGAGCGTGTCGGCCAGCCCCTGTATTCTGTCGATTGTAAAGGACTGTCCGCTTATCGTGCGGAGAACCTTTCTCGTGTAGTCACGGATAAGAGCGTTTACATCTTCCGTAAGGTTAAGGTAGGCCTGCTTTGTGAGCATCTTGTTCCACTGCTTTTTATATGCGTTCATCTCGCGCTCGATTGTGGAGCCGTCCGGAATCAGGCTGGCCTCAATCTTTTTTGCCGCGCTGATGAGAGCGTCTTTTCTGGACTCGTTCTTGCGGCTGCTTTTGTGTTCCGTCTGCTCCGTATGGTTAGTCCGATCCTCATGGGCCGACTTCTTTGCCTTGCCCGGCTTCTTTGTAAAGAGACTGACAATCCACGAGAGAATTGGAACAGTGTACCAGAATGGAAGCAGTATTCTCGCATTGTTCAGTATATTTGTGCGGTTCAGCATGAGCAGGTGCGAGTATGGCAAAAGATTGTCGCCCAGGAAGAGGTTTGCCGAATTTCCTATTTTGTTGTTGCGGGTCATCTCAATATTGAGCACGCTGAGGAAAGTGGCATTCAGCAGGGCGTATAGGACAGGAGAATGCTTTTTTACTTCTTTTTCAAGCCGCTCGTTAAAGGCGGTCTCGTCCGTCATCTCCTTTGTCTTTTCGTAATCAGCAAGAATATCATACCACTCATGCGTAAGATTTTCCTCTATGGTGTCGTGGAGTTCGTTGCACATGCGGACGACAAGCGGAAAAACCTTGTCCTTGTATATAAAGTAGCGGTGGTTTTCGTCTGTCTTGAACACAAGCAGGTCAGGAAGTTCGTTGGATACTGCCTCCGTGGTTTCCTTCTGAAGAAAATCCTTCAGCGACTGATCGCTGTACTGCCCCTGCAGGGGGACTCCCTTTGCGTCCGTAAATTTGAGGATCGCATCCATGGTAAAGAAGTAGGGCGGCTGCTTCAAATGGTTCTGCACGGATTTTAGCGCGTTCTCCTGTGCCAGGTTTTTCGCAGACTCGTTCTTGTAGAAAGAAGTTACAATCTCGGCTATGGCGACTGACTGGAGGACATTCACATCCTCAAGCGTAAAATCCTTTACCTTCTCGTAGTCCTGCTTGATGAAGTAGCAGAGCTGTCCCCAGAAGTAAAAGCAGTCCGCGCTGGTCTGAAGCGAGTGAAGCGCGTCATCGGGGCTCTTTACAAACTGGCTGAAAAAATTCTTTACGGATATTTCTTTTCCTGGGTTTGATATGCGCAGTTTTTTAAGATAGTAGTCGTGGTACTCTTCCTTTTCCAGCATGTGCTGCATTTTTTCCAGAGATGCGTTCACCAGGATATTTACGGGAACATTTCCCGGAAATATAATAGACGGCAGGTTCATTGGAACTATGATGGCGTAAAGGTTCTTGTCGTCCGGCCTCTGGCTCTTCAGAAGCTCAAAGATAATGTCGGTGTATTCAGACTTTACAAGAACCTCGTTCGGAGTCTGCTTTGGAAGGTCTGCGATTGTGGGAAAGGGGACTGTCGAGTTTGCCGCAATCTCCTTGTAGCGTTCTCCGAATACTGTGTTGAAATATCCTGTGACAAAGATTATTTTTTTTGAGGGGTTCTGCTCGATGATAAAAATCTGCTTTGAGTCTATAAGCGGGGCAAGGGCTGCCTCCATCTGCGGCACCGGATCTCCAAGATACGGAACCAGTTCCGGCTGCTCCTCAACATTGTGAGCCGCGTAGCGCTTCAAGTAGTCCACAAACGCCGAGTATATAATAAAGGGCGATTTTTGTTTGCCCGCGTAAAAGCGGAGCAGTATACCCAAGTCAGATGTCGCAGCCATAATTTCCCCTTAAACCCAAACCGTACCCAAATTTTATTTATTTTATCACAGAATTTGCATTTTAGCAATAAAAATCTGTTAAAAAAAAGCAAAAGAATACGGGGCTGATGACTGCGCCTTCTCCGCCTTTGCGCATAAGGCTTGCAATACCTGTGATTTTTCATTATACTTAATTTCTATGATAGTAATGAAATTCGGCGGTTCCAGCGTTGCAAGCGCTGAACGCATAAGACATGTGGCTTCGATTATTCAGGCTTACAGAAACGAGCGTCCCGTAGTTGTCCTCAGTGCTATGGGAGACACAACCGATCATCTTCTTGACGCGGCTGACGCCGCCCTTGCCGGAAAAGTCGGCATAGGTGGAGTTGAGAAACTTCACCGCGACACGGCGATGGAACTTGGAATTGACTTCACTCAGTTTGAGCCTCTCCTTTCCGAACTCAAATCCCTGCTCACGGGAATTTCAATGATAAAGGAACTTACAAAAAGAACCAGAGACTATCTTGTTTCCTTCGGTGAGAGAATGAGCGTCCGTATGATGGCGGCCTATCTCAATGCCCGGAACACGCCGGCGCATTTTTACGATGCATGGGATCTGGGAATCATAAGCGACTCAAATTTTATGGCTGCCGAACTTCTTGAGGAAGTCTGGCAGAATATTCCTATGGAACTCAAGGCCTACAAGGACGGTGTTGTTTCCGAAATTCCTGTCGTAACGGGCTTTATAGCCAGGGACAAAAAGGGCGACATTACCACCCTGGGCCGCGGAGGCTCCGACCTTACGGCGACAATCATAGGTTCTGCCATGGGTGCCAAGGAGATTCAGACATGGAAGGATGTGGACGGCATTATGACAGCCGATCCACGGCTCTGCAAGAACGCGCGCACTGTTCCGGAGGCAACTTACGAGGAGGCTCAGGAACTCGCCATGTTCGGCGCCCAGGTTCTTCATCCCCGCTCAATGGTTCCCTGCCTCCGCGCAGGTGTTCCCGTCCGCGTGAAGAACTCATACAACATTAATAGCGAGGGCTCGATTATCGTAAAGGAGCACACAAAGGCTGTTCCCGCTGTATGCGCGATTACTTCGGTAAAGCATGTTACTCTGATTGACATTACTTCCGCCGGAATGCTGGGTGCCGCAGGTTTTCTTGCCCACATCTTCAACCAGTTCCTCAAATGGAACATCTCGATTGATGTGATAGCCACCTCGGAGGTCTCTGTATCCTGCACCGTAAACACAAAGCAGGACTTGTCCGGACTTGTCGAGGATTTGTCCCGTGTCGGGCAGGTTTCGCTCCGCGGCGGAAAGTCTATCGTTACTGTAATCTGCGACGCGTCAAGGGCCGCGGAGGTGCTTGCGAATGGACTTGACGCCTTGAGCCGTAAGGGAATCAACACGCAGATGCTGAGCCAGGCGGCCTCAAAGGTCAATCTCAGCATGATTGTTGATGACTATCAGTGCGACGAGGCTGTAAAGACTCTTCACGCCGCGTATTTCGAGAGATAGGCCCGAGGCGCTTTCCGGGCTTGTTATGCTGAACTGGTTTTTTTAAGAATAGATAGGGGGAAATAATGCGTATTGCTCTGGTGGGCTTTGGAAAAATGGGCCACATGATAAAGGATGCGGCACTGGAATTTGGCCACGAAGTGGTTACTACAGTCGACGCTTTTGCCGCCGACGCTGATGTGCAGGCCAAGGGGACCGACGACACTGTGCGTGCCGTAAAGTCAAGCGGTGCCGAGGGAATCATTGAATTTACCCACCCGACGGCTGTCGTCGGAAATTTAAAGGCCCTTGTTCCGCTTGGTCTTCCTCTTGTTGTCGGAACTACAGGCTGGAAGGACTCCGAGCCCGAGATTGAGGCCCTCTGCGCCTCTACGGGCGGAACAGTCCTCCGCTCCTCGAATTTTTCCACCGGTGTGAATATGTTCTACAGGATTGTGGAGGAGGCTGTAAAAATATTAAAGCCCTTTTCAGAATATGACACCGCTGTCTGGGAAATGCACCACAACACAAAGGCTGACAGCCCGTCCGGCACCGCCCTTGAGATTGCCCGCCGCATTCTCGCGAACTCGGACACAAAAAAAGAGATGGTGACGGACGCCTTCCACCAGAAGCCGTCTCCGGAGCAGCTCCATGTATCCTCAACAAGGTGCGGGCGTGTTCCCGGAACACACACCGTCTTCTTTGACGGTCCGGCTGACACCATCGAGATTACCCACACCGCGCGCAGCCGACAGGGCTTCGCTATGGGAGCTGTCCGTGCTCTTGCGGATCTGCAGAAGGCGCTTAACACTGGAAAAATCCAGAGGGGAAGTCTTTACGGACTTGATGTCCTCTACTGATTCCTGATGTCTGCGTGAGGCCCGGATGTTTTTGTCCGGGCTTTTTCATTTTTACGCCGCAGGCCGGCCCTAAAAAATCATTTTCTTTACTTTTATTACAGTTTTTCACTTGAATTCATTGCGGTAAAACTGTATAATATCGACCAATTATAATCGGGCGGTTTTTCCGATTTTTTGGAGGATTTATGACTGTTGCTGAAATGCTGGTTCAAAGCGGCATTCTGACGGCCCTGGGAATGGGCGTTGTTTTTAGCTTTTTAATCATCATGATTTTGGGAATGACTGCACTGCATGCGGTTGTTCACGCACTGAAACTGGACAGGGACGCTCCCGCCAAGAAGGCCTCGGCCCCGTCTGCCGACAACGGCGCTATAGTGGCGGCTATTGCTGCGGCAATCCGCAATGAACAGTAAACAACTTTTTTAGGAGATATATATTATGGCAAAGAAAATACAACTTTCAGAACTTGCAATCCGCGACGCCCACCAGTCGCTCCATGCAACACGTATGACAACGGCAGACATGCTGCCGGCCTGTCCCATGCTCGACAAAATCGGATTCTGGTCTGTTGAAGGCTGGGGCGGAGCCACTTACGACTCGTGCATCCGCTTCCTTAACGAAGACCCATGGACTCGCCTTAAGAAACTTCACGAGGCGCTTCCCAATACAAAAATCCAGATGCTTCTGCGCGGACAGAACCTTCTCGGTTACCGCCACTATGCCGACGATGTGGTTGACAAGTTTGTCGAGACGGCCGCCAAAAACGGAATCGATGTATTCCGCATTTTTGATGCCTGCAACGACCCCCGTAACCTTGAGCGCGCCACAAAGGCCGCCAAAAAGACCGGAAAGCATGTTCAGATGGCAATTTCCTATGCCGTAACTCCCTATCACACCGTAGAAAAATACGCTGAGCTTGCAAAGACATACGCCGACTTCGGCGCCGACTCAATCTGTATTAAAGATATGTCGGGTCTCTTAAAGCCTTATGATGCCTACGAACTCGTAAAGGCGATCAAAGACAAGGTTCCGGGGCTTCCTGTTCAGATTCACACACACGCCACGACAGGTCTTTCTGTGGCTACTGAACTCAAGGCCGTTGAGGCCGGCGCGGATGTTCTTGACACGGCAATTTCCTCAATGTCCATGGGAACATCACACTCTCCGACAGAAACTGTCGTAGAGATGCTCAAAAACACAGAGTATGATACAGGCCTCGATACAAACGCCCTCCTTGAGATTGCGGACTATTTCCGCGGGGTGCGCGAGCACTATGCTTCTTTGGAATCTAAATTCCTCGGAGCAAACCCCCGTATTCTGGTAGCCCAGGTTCCTGGCGGAATGCTCTCAAACCTTGAGAGTCAGCTCAAGCAGCAGGGCAAGTCTGACAAGATGGACGATGTTCTCAAGGAACTTCCGATTGTTCAGAAAGATGTCGGATATGTTCCGCTCGTAACTCCTACTTCTCAGATTGTGGGAACACAGGCCGTTTTCAATGTTCTGTTCGGCCGCTATGCCCGCATGACACAGGAATTCCGCGATCTTCTCACAGGACGCTACGGAAAACTCCCCGCCGAGCCCAACCGGGACTTGGTCCAGAAGGCTCTCGAGCAGAACAAGATGGAGGCCGTTGTTACATGCCGTCCGGCAGACCTTCTTGCGCCTGAATGGGACAAGATGGTTGAGGATGCAAAGGCTAACGGAGGAGACGGTTCTGTTGAGGACACTCTCACATACGCCATGTTCCCCAAGGTTGCCACAGACTTCTTCAAGAACCGCGACAAGGGCCCTGTTGACGCCGCTTCATCATTCGGAAAGAAGGAAGAGCCCAAGGCCGCCTCTTCAAAGGGCGGAAACGGTTCATACACTGTAAACGTAAACGGAACACCCTATGCGGTTACTGCAAACGGCTCTTCTATTACTGTAAACGGAACTCCCTACAATGTTACTTTTGGACCCGCAGCGGCAAACGCAGCTCCTGCGGCGGCCCCTGCCGTTACTGGCGGCGTTGAGGTTAAGGCGCCTGTAGCCGGAACACTGCTCCGCTATGTTGTCGAGCCGGGCGCTTCTGTAAAGAAGGGCGACACCGTAATCATGATTGAGTCAATGAAGATGGAACTCGAGGTAAAGGCTCCCGAGTCTGGAACCATCAACTTTACTGTACAGCCGGGAAGCCAGATTCAGGCGGAACAGGTTCTCGCAACCTTGGGCGGAGTTGTAAAGGCTGCCCCCGCCGCAGCTCCTGCGGCAGCCGCTCCGGTTGCTCCCTCAGCCCCCGCAGCCCCGACAGGAGGAGCAGCTGTAAAGGCACCTGTTGCCGGAACTCTTCTCCGCTATGTTGCGAACGAGGGAGACTCGGTTAAGGCTGACACTACAATCATCATGATTGAATCTATGAAGATGGAACTTGAGATTAAGGCAGGAACAGCCGGAAAGGTACATTTCCTTGTAGCTCCCGGAAGTCAGATTAACTCAGACCAGACTCTGGCTGAAATAAAATAAGGTGAAACAAATGGAACTTACTAAAAATAAATCACAGATTTTCAAGGCGATGTTCCTTGTAATGGCGGTCGCCATGATCTGCTCTTTTATCATAAAACCCACCGTGTCCGCAGCTGAGATGACTCAGACGGAAACCGCTGCCGAGTATTCGGCTGGCGAGGGAATGAACCGCGTAATCAAAAATTCCAATAATATTCCCAATATTTCCGTTTCCTCATTCCTGACAAATGTCTGGAAGAACACTGGTATTTACAAAATTATTCACACCGAGTCAGCGGAAGAGATTGCCGCCGAAAAGGCTGAGAAGGCTCAGGAACTTGCCGGAATGGCGGAAGACCCCTTTGCCGGAAAGCAGGTTCCGGGCTGGCAGAAACTCGTGATGATTGCAATCGGATTCCTCATTGTGTATCTGGCCGTTGGAAAGGGCTTTGAGCCCCTTCTTCTGATTCCAATCGGATTCGGAACAATTCTCGTAAACATTCCGGGAGCCGGAATGGGCGACGCGCCGCACGGAATGCTCCACATTATTTATTCCGCCGGAGTTGGAAACGAGTTCTTCCCGATGCTTATCTTTATGGGAATCGGCGCAATGACGGACTTTGGCCCGCTTATCGCCAATCCGAAGTTGGCGCTTTTGGGCGGAGCCGCGCAGTTCGGTGTATTCTTTACACTGTTCGGAGTTGCTCTTATGAACCTTATTCCCGGAATCAATGTTGACTACAACCTTATGGAAGCCTCCGCGATCGCCATTATCGGCGGCGCTGACGGTCCGACATCTATTTATGTATCCGGAAAACTCGCTCCGCACATGATGGCGGTTATTGCGGTAGCCGCCTATTCATACATGGCTCTGGTTCCTATGATTCAGCCTCCGATTATGAAGCTTCTCACAACGGAAAAAGAGCGCAGAATCAAGATGGAGCAGCAGCGCCCTGTTTCAAAGACAGAAAAGGTTCTGTTCCCTCTGCTCCTGCTCGTAATTACAATTCTTCTCCTGCCGCCGGCAGCCCCTCTTATCGGAATGCTTGCCTTCGGTAACTTTGTAAAGCAGTGCGGTGTTGTTGACCGCCTCTCAAAGACAATGGAGAATGAACTTATGAACATAGTTTCAATCCTTCTTTCTCTGGGTGTAGGAAGCCAGATGACCCCCGAAAAAATCATGAATGGAAAGTCAGCCGGAATCATCATTCTCGGACTGCTTGCCTTCTGTGTCGCCACTGCCGGCGGTCTCTGCATGGCAAAGATTATGAACATCTTCCTTAAAAAGAAGATTAATCCGCTCATCGGTTCTGCCGGTGTTTCAGCCGTTCCTATGTCCGCCCGTGTCTCCAACAAGGTAGGTCTTGAATACGATCCGTCAAACTTTATCCTTATGCATGCCATGGGACCGAATGTTTCGGGTGTTATTGGAACTGCTATTGCCGCCGGTGTATTCATCGCTACATACGGCCACTAATTGAACAGCAATGATTACCGCCTCCGCGCCTATAAAAATGCGGCGGCTGCAAAAAACGATGACTCTTTAAATGAACTGGACGTTGCAACCTCCGCTCTAAAGAGCGGAGGCCTGCTTAAAGTTCCGCGGCAAGACGGGAGTCCTGCAAAGGATTCCGTTTACCGCCGTGTCGCAAAGTTTCTCCTGCTAATTGGCGTTGATGAAGCCGCCAGCGTCTTAAAATTCCTTCCGCAGTCTGATGTGGAAAAAATCATTCCGGAAGTTACCACAATTCAGTCTGTGGACGAAAAAGAAGCCGCCCTGATTTTAAAAGAATTCAGTTCTCTGGTGCAGACAAAAAAGGAGGCCGGCGGCGAAGTTACTGCTTTTAACATACTGGAAAAGGCGTTCGGGCCGGGAAAGGCCGGTTCTTTAATGCAGAAAGTCGAGTCAAAACTTGACACGGCCAATCCCTTTACTTACCTGAAAGAAAAAACTCCGGAAGAAATACTTGCCCTCTTAAAGGGCGAGAGCGGTCAGATTATGGCTCTGGTTCTCAGTTATCTTGAGCCGAAACAATCTGCGTCCGTAATCAACGCGATGAAGCCGGAAGATAAAAAAGATGTCGTTCTTCATCTGGCAAAAATGAAAAAGATTTCTCCGGACGTAATTCAGGCTATAGACAAGACTATTCACGCAAAGGCGAAGGCGCAGGTCCGGGACGACTCTCTCCATATTGACGGAAGAGGGGCTCTGGCTCAGATTCTAAAGCGCATGGAGCTTGGTGCGGAGCAGGAAATCCTTGACAACCTTGAGCGGACCGATCCGGAGCTTAGCCATGACTTACAGCAGAAACTCTTTACTCTTGATGATGTCGCCGTCTGCGATGACAAATTTCTGCAGAAAAAACTTTCCGGAATGACCGACAAGGAAATTGCATATCTCATTGCCGGAAAAGACAAGGCTTTTACAAGCAAAATCTTTGCCAATGTTTCTACAGGTCGCGGTGATATGATTTTGGAAGAGGAAGCGGCCGCAAAGCCGATGCTAAAAAAAGATGTCGATGTTATTACAAAGAATTTCCTCGCCCAGCTGCGCGCCGCATGGGAAAAGGGCGACCTTATTGTCCGCCGCCACGGTGACGATGAAATCTACGTTGACTGATAAAGATTCCTTTCTAAAAAATACACGGTACCTTTAAGCTGTTCTTCCAGCTGGAAAGGTGCGTTTATTACAAGCACGCCGCTTCCGTAAAGGCGTGTCGGACCAGGCGTATAGGTATCGCCCTGAGCCTGCGCATGGACCGCACTCTCTTTTTTTACAATAAGCTCACTCTGTACGATTGAGGTGTTTGCGTTCTGTATCAGAGCCGCCTGCTTTATTGATTCCGTCATATTCTCGATTTCGGCCTTTCTGTGGCTCAAAAGTGGGTACCACAGAAAGATAATTCCCGCGCTCCATTTTTTATGGACACTGATTATGGTGTTCATAACATTGCGGTATTCCACTGCGTCCTCATAAGGCGGATCTATTACGGCAATACCGCGCCTTACGGTAGGCGGCGTAGAAGCCTCTAGGGCTTTGAGTCCGTCCTTTTGGAGAATCAGACATTTTCCTTCTGTGGAAAATGCGTCTGTCTTTATTCCGAGCCCGTTCAAAAAATTTCCACCCAGGCTTTCTTTTAAGAACCGGTATTCACCGGGGTGGAGTTCGCACGCTGTGTGATGACAGTCCTTTCTCATCAAAAGCCTTTCGATTACTGGAGAGCCGGGGTAGAGGGATTTTTGTAAAAAAGACTGAATCAGGTTTAAATAAAACCTGACGGCCTCCGGAATATTATTTTCTTCCTCCGAGCCGCCGCCTGAAGCCGATTCTTCAGTAGCTTTTTGCAGTGCGCCCGCAACCTTCTGCAGTGCCAGGACACCATTGTTTATTTCGCCCGTTTTCTGCGCCATCTGACTTTCCGTAGAGTAGAGTCCGCGCCCTGCGTGCGTGTCAAGGACAGTGTATGGCTTGTCCTTTAAGTTCAGGCGGCGGAGACATTGAATAAGTGCAATGTGCTTTAGTATGTCGGCGTGGTTTCCGGCATGATAGGCGTGTTGGTAACTCAGCATACTGCGTCTATCGCGTCAAGTTCTTGTTTTGTGAAACTTGTGTGTCCGATAATCCTGCAGTTCTGGATAATCTGCTCGGGCTTTGACGCGCCTATTATAACACTTGTAATATCATCATCACGCAGAATCCAGCTCAGTGCCATCTCGGCAAGCGACTGCCCCCGGTCCCTCGCAATTTCATTGAGAGCCCTAATCTGCGGCAGTCTTTTTTCCACATCGCCTGCCTTTAAAAAGCGTCCGTCTGTCTTTACCCGGCTGTCCTCTGGAATTCCGTTGAGGTAGCGGTCAGTGAGAAGTCCCTGTTCGAGCGGACAAAAGCAGGTAAGGCCGATTCCGTTTTTTCCGGCGTATTCTTTTAGTCCGTCCTCCTCAATATGGCGGTCAAGAATTGAGTAGCGCACCTGGTTTATTACAAAAGGACATCGGAGTTCATTAAGAATCTCCGCCGCCTTTATTGTATGCTCCTTGTCGTAGTTTGAGATGCCGGCATAAAGGGCCTTTCCGGATTTTACCGCCTGGTCCAGAGCGCCCATGGTTTCTTCAAGAGGCGTGTCGGGATCCATTCTGTGGTGGTAGAAAATGTCAAAATATTCAAGGCCTGTGCGTTTGAGGCTCTGGTCAAGGCTTGCCAAAAGGTATTTTCTTGAGCCCCGGTCGCCGTAAGGGCCGGGCCACATTCCGTATCCGGCCTTTGTTGTAATAATAAGCTGGTCACGGTATGGAAGCAGGTCTTTTTTTAGGATACGGCCGAAATTTTCCTCCGCAGATCCGGCCTCCGGTCCGTAGTTGTTCGCAATGTCAAAGCATGTTATTCCGTTGTCAAAGGCTGTGCGGCACATGGCACGCATGTTGTCAAAATTGCCGTTGGAGCCGAAGTTGTGCCAGAGTCCCAGAAAAATCCGCGGCAGCATAAGACCGCTTTTTCCCGAATGAGCATACTCCATTTTCTCGTAGCGTTTTTCATCTGCTGAATATACATCACTCATAATAATTCATCTGTCTCCTTGATCCAAATTGTTGAGGATGCGTCACTGGGCATTCTCCAGTCTCCGCGTGGCGAGAGGCTTACACTACCGACTTTTGCGCCGTCGGGCATGCAGGATCTCTTGAACTGCTGTGAAAAGAATCTTTTGTAGAAAATTTTAAGCCACTGCTTTATGATTCCCGGCGCAAAGACTGCCTCGCTGTCCGCAGTCTTACCGAAAGCCTTTCGCGCGAGAAAATATATTTTTGACGGGGTGAATCCGTGTCGCATTAAGTTGAACAGAAAGAAGTCATGCAGTTCGTATGGACCGACAATCTCCTCTGTTTTTTGGGAGATGTTTCCATCCGAAGGAGGAAGGAGTTCCGGGCTTACCGGCGTTGCGAGAATGTCTTTTAATGCTTCGGAAAGTCTCTGGTTTTTTGTAAAGTCGGCCTCCCTCTGAACAAGGTGGCGGACCAGAGTTTTTGGGATTGAAGAGTTTACGCCGTACATGGACATATGGTCGCCGTTGTAGGTGCACCAGCCCAGCGCCAGTTCAGAAAGATCGCCTGTGCCGATTACTATTCCCCCGGTCTGGTTTGCAAGATCCATCAGAATTTGCGTCCGTTCGCGTGCCTGACTGTTTTCGTATGTAACATCATGCCTGCTCTCGTCCTGTCCTATGTCCTTAAAGTGCTGGCGGACGCTGTCTGCAATGGGAATTTCCTTTAATGTGGCTCCGACCTCTTTTGCAAGCGTAATGGCATTTCTGTAAGTGCGGTCGGTGGTTCCGAATCCAGGCATGGTAACAGCCGTAATTCCGCCCGTGTCCAGTCCGCATATGCTGAATGCTCTGGCCGTAATCAGAAGTGCGAGTGTCGAGTCAAGACCTCCGCTCAAACCTATTACGGCATTTTTTGCCTTTATGTGGCGAAGTCGTTTTGCAAGCCCCTCCGCCTGCAACGCGAGAACGGCTTCGCACCTTTCTCGACGCTCATTCCTGTCGTCCGGAACAAAAGGCATTTTTTCGAGCGGGCGGAAAAAGAATGCATTCTTATCATAGTCTGTTTCTTTTGTCTTGAAGAATATTGTCTTGCAGGCCGGGATTCCTTTTAAGTTAATTCTTTCAGAGTCTGCAAAAGTTGTGTTTTTAGAGCGTTCCGTCTCGAGCAGTCCCGTGTCAATATCACCAAAAATAAGTTCATTTGAAAAAAGATTTGACTCTGACAAAAGATGTCCGTTCTCAGCGATAAGGTTGTGGGAGGCAAATACCAGGTCCTGCGTAGACTCATCGCGGCCTGCATCCGCATAAATATAGGCGGACAAAAGACGCGCGGAGGTTGACTTTACCAAAAGTCGTCTGTAGCCGGCCTTTCCGATAATCTCGTTCGAGGCGCTTAGGTTCGCGATTATGTTCGCGCCTTCAAGGGCAAGGCGGGTAGACGGCGGATTTACGGACCACAAGTCTTCGCATAGCTCAAACGCAATCCTTGCCTTTGGATTTGTCTCGTCGCAGAAAATAAAGTTCTTTCCAAGGGGGACTGCCGGATTTTTTTCAGAAAGCCAGACTGTTGTGTCGGAAGTGTCCGCAGTCTGAACACGGGTCAGATTGTCTGCCGAGGAAAACCACCTCTTCTCATAAAATTCCGAATAGTTCGGAACAAAGGTCTTTGGAATTACGGCCAGAATCTTTCCCTTAAAGATGACAGCCGCGCAGTTGTAAAGAGCGCCGTCCTTTCTTACAGGCAGTCCCACCGTTATGAGCATATAAAGAGAGGCTGTTTCCTTTGCGATTAGTTCAGTGCAGGAAACTGCGGACCGCAAAAGGCTTTCTTGTAAAAAAAGATCTCCGCAGGTGTAGCCTGTGATGCACAGTTCGGGAAAAACAACAAGATTCGCGTCTTTTGCAGCCGCCTTGTTAATTGCGGTTATAATTCTTTCTGCATTAAAAGAGCAGTCGGCTACCGCAAGTTCAGGACTTGCCGCCGCAACTCTAAAATAATCATAATTCATAAGAATATTATAGCATTTTTTTTTATAAAATGCTATAATTCTCATAATAAAAATTTTGAGGTACAACTATGACTTTGTATGAGGATTTAAAATGGCGCGGTCTTATTAAAGACATTGCGGGAGAAGAGAGTGACTTGCAGAAAGTGCTGGACGGACAGCCATTTTCTTTTTATTGGGGAACAGATCCCACGGCAGACAGTCTTCATCTCGGCCATTATTCATCTTTGTGCATGGCAAAACGCCTCTCCAACGCCGGCCATCATCCTGTCCTTTTGTGTGGCGGTGCTACAGGCCGTATAGGTGATCCGCGTCCTACTGCCGAGCGTGAGATAATTTCTGAGGAAGCCGTAAAACGCAACATAAAATGTATTCACGACCAGATTGACCGTCTTCTGGAAGGAAAGGCTGAACTTGTTGACAACTACGACTGGATGAAAGACTATACATTCCTTAATTTTCTGCGCGACATCGGTAAGTATATAAATGTAAACTACATGCTGGACAAGGATATTATCCGCCGCCGCCTTGAGAACGGAATTACCTTTGCGGAATTCTCGTATATGCTTTTACAGGGATATGATTTTGTTCACCTGTTCCAGTCAAAGCACTGTATCATGCAGGTGGCCGGAAGCGACCAGTGGGGAAACATTACTACAGGCGTTGACCTTATACGCAAAATGCTTAACGAAAGCGCCTATGCCTTTACGATGCCGCTTATTCTTGACCCGAGCGGAAAGAAATTCGGCAAGAGCGAGGGAAACGCCTTGTGGCTTGACAAGAACAAGACTTCTCCCTACGCAATCTACCAGTACCTGTATAACTCTGACGACTCAAAGGTTCTGGAATATCTCAAAGTATTTACTTTCCTCAGCAGGGAAGAAATCGAAAAGATTTACGCCGAGCAGGAGGCTCACCCGGAAAGCCGTATAGCCCAAAAAACTCTTGCCTATGAAGTTGTAAAAGACATTCACGGACAGGAAGAGGCCGACAAGGCTGTAAGCGGAGCAAAGGCGGCTTTTAGCGGAGAAGGCGACAAGACAAATATGCCTACCGTTGAGATGGAAAAGTCTGTGATTGACTCGGGAATAGGCGTGATTGACCTGTTCTTCAACGCAAAGTTGGGTGGAGCCAGCAAGGGCGATATCCGCCGCCTGATTCAGCAGGGAGGCGCCGCCGTCAACAATAAGGCTGTATGTGATGTAAAGGCGATTCTTTCAGCAAACGACCTGGACAAAGACGGGGAACTTGTTCTCCGTGCCGGAAAGAAAAAGTTTGTAAGAGTGGTATTTAAAGACTAAAGTCCGTCTGTTTCTGAATGGCCGGGCGGCCCCCTGTGCGTCGTAAAAAACGCCCCGGCACGGTGCTATCGGGTAAACCATGACTTTATTGTATCTGCAATCCACATAAAGAATGTTACGAGCGCCTTCCAAATTCTTCTAAAAACAGAAGGGTTTCTGAGGCGCTCAAGCCTTTTATAGCCTTCGAGCAACTCTTCGTCAGTAAATTCTTTGCGCTGGTTGTTTTCCTCAAGCTCCATTTCTAACTGGCTCAGTTCCGTCATATTGTCAATTATATTGGCGTTGATGTTTGTCCAGCCGATGGCCTTTGCGGCCTCCAGCCGTCTCTCTCCTGCGATAAGCTCGTGCTTTGAGTTAAGCGTAATGGGATTTAAAAGCCCGTAGCGTCGGAGACTGTCCTTGAGCGGTTCAATGTCTCCTAGATCCTTTCGGACGCGGCGCCTGACTTTTATTTCCTTAATAGAAATCAACATTTCTCTAACTTCCGTTTTTCATTGCATTAAAGAATTTCCGCCGTCAAAGTTTGAGAAATCAAACTCATAGTCGTCGTGAATATCTTCCGTCTTGGGCTTATTGTCCTTGTCCGTGTTCTCTTCTTTATTCGCCGGAATCGAAGCCTCATTTTCCTTTATCAGTTTGTCAAGATCAATGTCAAGCTGCAGGTCTCCCTGGTCAATAAAGTCGTCCGCACTGAATCCGGTTTGATAAAGGGCATCCTGAAGCATCTGCTCCGAACGCTTTTCTGTATTTCTGGCTCCGTTCCCGTGCTTGTCGCATGTTTCTTTAGGAACATTGTCTGTCATAAACCAAAGTGCAATTTCATCACAGCCCTCTACGGGAAGTTTTCCTGTCTCCGCGCAGACACTGATTTTTACAACACCGTCCTCCGGCTGCGGCCAGTCCTTGTACGCAAGCCCCCTGTGAATGGCTTTCATAAAGTCGCCCCATGGCGGTCCTGCAAGAGAGGCTCCTGTTCCGCCCATGCCCATTGAATTTCCGGGTGTGTCAAATCCGAACCAGAAGGCGCTGGTGTAATATGGACTGTAACCTATGGCCCATGCGTCCCCCCAGTTCTGGGTTGTTCCGGTTTTTCCCGCAATCGGCATCTGGAATTCTTTTCCGGTCTGCTTGTCGGTATAGATAAACTTTGAACCCATCGGGTCACCTGTAGAACGGTCAATCAGACTTGAACGGTTCTGAGAGCCGTAACGCAGAGTTCCGATCGTTGTGGCATGCTCCATGATTTTTGTCATTATGAATGAGTTCTGCGGAGAAATCGCCTGTGTCGGGTTCATCATTCTCTGATGAACATCGTGATCAATATTAAGAATAATATTTCCCTTTCTGTCTTCTACCGTTCTGATTGCGTTCGGTGTAACGGCTTTTCCGCCGTTTGCGAAGATTGCGTAGGCTCTGGCCATCTCAACCGGGCGGACAGAAACAGTTCCGAGGCCTACAGGAAAGCCCGGGATAAAGGCGCGGCTGGGCAGTTCCTTTTCCGGTATTCCAAGCAGTGCGACAGCTCTGTCAATTGCCGCGTCAAAGCCGATTTTTTCCATAACTTTAAGTGACGGAATGTTGAGAGAGAGGGCAAGCGCGCGCCAAAGGAGGACATTTCCTCTCCATGCTCCGCCGTAGTTGTTTGGCAGGTAAGAAGATCCGTCCGCGGACTTAAACTCGTACGGCGCGTCAAGAAGTGTCGTTGCGGCATTAAAATAAGGCGTGTCCATAGCCGCGCTGAAGTAGAGCGGTTTAAATGAGGATCCCGGCTGAACTCTTGCCTGGCTTGCGCGGATAAACTGGTTTGACTGGTCAAATTTGCTTCCGCCTATAAGAGCCGTAATGTAGCCGGTGTCATTCTCAATGTTGACCATTGTACCCTCGATTGTGGTTTCCTTGGCTTTTTTCTGGTTCTCGGAATTTGCCTTGTTGATGATTCCTACCTTAAGGTTGTCAATTCCGAATATCAGTGAGGCTATGTCAACAATCGGATTAAGTTTTGTGTTGAATTCTTTTGTGGCGCTTGACTGAACAAGCCTGTTTGACATTTTAAGATTCTTCAGGTCAAACATGAGTGTGATGAGTTCGCTCATCGGAACATAGGTGCTGAATGCTCCCTTCTGTTTGCTTGCCATCTGGTTCTTGTAGTTTACATTGGCGTTGTGAATCTGTTTTTCCATGACAGTCTGAGCCACCTGAAGATGGTAGAGGTTTCCTGTGGTGTTTACAGTGAAACCGCTTGAATAGATGTCCGCATCTCCGTAAATCATGTCGGCAAGCTCGCGTCGGACATATTCCGAGAACCACGGAGCCTTGTCGTCTCTCATAAAGAATGCCGAAGTGTCTGTTCTCGAGTAGTCAAAGTTGAGCCAGTAATTGTCAAAGGAGTCGTCCGCCTCCTGCTGGGTAATGTAGCCCTCGGCGACCATTGTCTTCAGTACATCTTTCTGGCGGTCCATCGCACGGTTGGGATGCTCAAAGGGATTGTAGAAGGCGGGGTTTGACAGCTGGATTACAAGAATTGCTGATTCCGCCGGAGTGATGTGGCGGGCGTCATGGCCGAAATAATATTTTGAGGCCGCGTTAACGCCGTAAGTTCCTCCGCCGAAGTAAACGCGGTTCAGATACAACTCAAGGATTTCATTCTTGGAATAGCGGCGCTCCATCTGAATGGCCCACCACAATTCTTTCATTTTACGCATAATTGACATTTCCCGGCGGTCGCAGTACATAGTTCCCGCAATCTGCTGCGTCAGTGTGGAACCGCCTCCGAGCGAATTGTGGGTAAAGGCACCGAGAAAAGCGCGGAGGATAGCCTTTACGCTGAATCCCGTGTGCTCATAGAAAATACGGTCTTCACGGGCAAGCAGGGCGTCCTTCATGTGCTGGGGGATTTCAATCAGGCTGATTATTTCGCGGCGCTCCTCGGAAGTAAATTCAGTAATAAGTTCGCCGTTTATGTCAAGAATTTTTGTAGGAAGGGCCGTCTCAAATTCCGTAAAGTTTTCTGTATTTACAGTGTTCACAGTCTGCGACAAAGAAAGGCCCAAAGTAATACCAATAATTAGGGCGGCAGAAAAAAGCAGCACTGTAAACACTTTTGTAGATTTCTTTATAAGTATCATAATTATTATAGTATAGAAGAAAAGGGATTTTTGGTCAATAAAGGATAAAAAAAAGCCCGGCCCTGAAAGGCCGGGTAATGCCCATCAGGCATTATCGGAGGTATGGGTGGGAGGGGAAAATACCCCCGACATTTATATTATCGTCTGACACCGCCAAAATCTTTAATTCTTTTCAAAAAATTTTTAAAAAAATTATATTGAGAAAAATCCGTCGCGGCGATGCCTCTTGTTTTGCGTGACTACCGGCAGATTTTCTTCTCGCATTCGGCGTACAGCTCGGCTGTTCTGCTGACAATTTCGGCCGGAATTGTCTTTATGTCCGGGTCTCCGGCAAGGTTGCTGTCCTTGAGCCAGTCGCGGACAAACTGCTTGTCATAGCTGGCCGGACTTGTTCCGATTTTGTAGGTATCCTTGTTCCAGAAACGGCTTGAATCGGGTGTGAGAACTTCATCGCCGAGAACGAGGTCGCCGTTCTCGTCAAGACCAAACTCAAACTTTGTGTCGGCAATGATAATTCCGTTTTTATAGGCGTGGTCATAGCATTTTTTATAGACGGCGAGGGCGGCCTTCTCGATTTTTGTACCGAGTTCCTCTCCCAGGTCCTTTTTCATGTAGTCAAGGGTAACATTGATGTCGTGGCCTTCCTGAGCCTTTGTCGAAGGAGTGACGATAGGCTCGTCAAGCCTTTCCGCCTGCCGGTATTCCTTTGTGAATTTTGTTCCGAGAAATTCCTCGCCTTTTTTATATGCCTCGAACATTGAGCCGAACATATATCCGCGGACTATTACTTCATACGGAACCATCTTCAGCTTTTTAACCATCATTGTGCGGCCCTCAAATTCCGGCTTCTGAAAATCGGCGGGCATTTTGCTTAAGTCGCTTGTGATGAAATGGTTTTTCACAATGTCCGCTGTATGGGTAAACCAGAATTCAGAAAGCGTGTTTAGAACCTTTCCCTTGCCGGGAATCATAACCGGCAGAATTACGTCAAATGCGCTGATTCTGTCTGTTGTTACAATGACCATTCGTCCGTCTTCCAGATCGTAAACCTCACGAACCTTTCCGCTGATGATTTTTTTCACTTTATAGCTCCTCTATTCTTCTTTAATAGCTGCATCAACACTCACAGAGATTGTATAACTCTTTCCGTTCTGTATGGTAACATTCTTTGTAACCTCGTAGCCGCCTATTTCAAATCTCAGAAGATGCGCGCCGGGGGACATGTCAGGGGACTTGATGTCCGTCTCCAAGTCGTCCACAAAAAACTTCGTTCCTTCTGGCGCATGAATTTTTACGGACGGCTTTACAGAGGTAAGCTCAACAGACAGGTCTGTTATCTGAGCCTCATCGATTATTACAGTCCTTACCTCGTTGCGGAAATTTTCTGATGCTATCGATATATTGTGCCGGCCTGGCTTTAGTATGAAAACACCTGACTCGGCCGGAGATGCCGGCTTTTCGTCCACAATTACTGTATACTCCCCGGAATCCGCCGGCGCCGTTATCCGGAGCCCGCCGAGCCCGTTCAGAATGGGTTTTACGCTCACCTCAAATTCCGCACTCATTACGGTTTCCGGAACTCCCTTCATGGCAAGCTGGTTCCGCAGGAAAACAAAGCCGCCTTTTGTGTCGGGAATCAGTGTCTTGTCGGCATAGGGGCTCTGTTTTATAGTGTTTCCCCTTGCGAGCGGAATCAGTATTGACCATACAAGCTGTCCCTGGTATGCGCCGGAATATAATTCAGTGCCTGAATAATCGATTCTGTTTTCCGAGGGGGTGGGGGCTATGTCGTTGTAAATCGAGTATATTACGGTGTTGCGGAATTTCGCCACAATCTGCGGAACTTTTACCTGAATCTCAATTCCCTGTATGAATGTCAGATCCTCCGGAAGAACGGCCGCAATGGAGTCATTGATTCCGCATTTTCTGGTTTCCGAGATTCCTGTGGCCGGCACCTGAATGCAGAGCGTTTTATGTGTGCGGAATACTTCTGCGCAGACCGGGGCCGCCGCATTAAAGAAAAGCGCGGCAAAAAAAATGAGAAGCGAAACTTTCAGAAATCCTACTTTACTCATCTCTTTATTTAAAAATTCCCGTAAGCTTCCGGATTCACTGCGTTTCCGTTAAGCCGTATTTCAAAATGCAGATGGGGTCCCGTAACCAGTCCCGAACTGCCGCTTTTTGCAATCAGTTCCCCGGAATGAATAATTCTGCCTTTTTTTATGCCGTCCTCAATAAAAGAAAGGTGTGCATAAAAACTGGTCATTCCGCTCCCGTGGTCAATCTGAATCCATTTTCCGTAAACGCGGTTTTGTCCGGTTCCTGTTATTTTTCCGCTTTTACAGGCATAGACCCTGCTTCCTTCGGGAACAGCCAGGTCAACCCCCCTGTGGAACTGATTGCTGCATCCGCCGAAAGGATTTGTCCTTGTTCCGAACCTGCTTGAGATTACATAGTTCTTTACGGGCAGAACCAGGGCTGTGTCCAGAAAAAAAGCGTTCTCAGTCGATGAAAAATCCTGCCCCGCAAAAAATGCGAAATCCCGACCATATATATTATAGCACAAATACTTGTTTTGTTCTACACTTTCAGTGTCTTTTTGCAATAAAATTTCAAGAGAGCTGTCCGTTTCTCCTAAAGGAACAAAGAGCCCTTTTACGGTAGGAAGGAGAAGTGTCTTGCCGTCAAGCACTTGATCCGCGGAAGTGATGCCGTTGATTATCGCAAAAGTTGACGGTCTTATGTTAAGTCGGGCCGAAAGCGTCTGAATCGTGTCTTCTTCCGTAGCCTTGTATGAGTAAAAAAAAGGAGCCGGAGTCTCGCCCTTGTAAAGAGCCATATATGCCGCCTCGACTTCCTCGTCAAACTGTCTTAGCAGAATGTCCCTGTCGGAATTTTTCAGGGACTCGATTCTGGGAGCCCTTGACGCATCTATTTTTACAGTGTCCTGCGGGCAGGCGGCTTTCGGGCAGGCGAGGCAGAGCAGAAAAAGAATCAGGCCGGGAAAAAAATTGGTATGCACGTGCTTTCAGCGGAATTTAAGCGTAAGAAAAATAAGCAGGCCGACAAGCAGCAGTGCCAGAAGAATTTTACCCGCAAAAACCAGTGCCTTTCTTGCGCCGGCTTTCTTTACGAAATAAAATATTTTGAGAGCCGCCACCGCCAGAACCGCCGTAATTACAATAGCCGAATAAACTCGCGGTGCTTTTGAGGCAAATAGCCAGAGCGGCGCAATCACAGCAAACGCAATGATTACGCATGCTGCGATGAACGCCGTAAATTTTAAGAGTGAGAAAAAATTCTCTCTTAATTTTGAGGACATTATTCCTCTGAAATAGAATCCGCCGGGCAAACTCCGGCGCAGGTTCCGCAATTGATGCAGGCGGAAGCGTCGATAACGCGCTTGTCATCCTTTTCGCTGATTGCGGAAACCGGGCATTCCGGCTCGCATGAACCGCAGTTTACACATGTGTCGGCATTGATTTTGTAAGCCATAATATTCTCCCATAAAAAGTCTTGCAGGAAAACTCAGTTTCCGAAAAGACTTTTTAGCGTGCTTCGTGAGAAGCACAGTTGATAAGGAAGTTCGCAACGCGAACTTGCGATAAAAAAGTGAACAATATCTTGTGAACTTTTTTATCAGGTCTCCTGTATAGAGTCTTAAAGGCCTCCTGCAGGGGGCCGATATTAGAAAATATACTAGCATGTAAATAAAAAAAAAGCAAGAAAAAAGTTGCAAAAATTTCAGACCTGCTTTATAATGGAACATTATGAAAGTTACAAATCTGATGGAAGATTATATACGCGCGCATGTCGATGATATGTACGAGCGTCTGAAGGCGGAGAAAATCAGCTGGCTCACCTGCGACTGCGAGAACTGCCGCATGGACACTCTGTGTTATGTGCTGAACCGTGTTCCTCCAAAGTATACTGTTTCCGGGCGCGGCGTAAATCATGCGCAGACAGAGCTGGAAAATGTAAAGCAGGTTATGGCGGATGTTGACACTTTTGTTATGGACGGAATACGTCTTATAAGTGGCTCAAAGCGCCCCAACCACAATTCATCTTATACAAGCGAGGCGGAATTCTCCGCCGGCAAGAACCCGTATTTCTTCTTTCCGATTATTTCCGGCGCCGTTTATGACGGAACTACCTTTGAGTCCCTTTCAAATGCGGAGGTTACGATTTTCTACAAGAACAAGCCTGCAAAAATGCTTGACTCAACATGGACAAATCCGGCAAAGACATTCAAGGCTACCGAAGGCGGCTATAATTTCTGTGTTGATCCGGAAAAGGCTAAGAGAGAGGGTGTCTCAAAGGAATTCAGCTTTGAGCTGAAAATCAGCTGCGAGGGATACGAAAAGATAAATTATGTGTTCACTCTGCCGGTTACCAGCAAGATTCTAAAGGGAGCGGGGGTACGCCCCGATTATTCTCTGAAAATTCAGGACCTCTTTCTTTTCCCCGAGGGAATGGAGAATCCTATGGACCTTTAATAGTGTGACGCATGAAAAGTGTTATCACAACAGTTTTTGTTCATCGGTGGAGTGCTCGCTCAAGCTCAACCCGGTAATCAAGGTCAGCCTGCAAAAAATTTGGCGGCCTGGTTGATACTCAGATGAAACAGTTCAAAAACTTATTCAGTAGCCGAATTATTATAACAAAAAAAGTTCTGCACTGACATCTCGGTAAAATAAATAATTGTTATAATATTATCAACCCGCTTGACACTTTAGCCTGTTTTCGATAATATCTAAAACACTTACGGACGATTAGCTCAGCTGGTACGAGCGTCTGGTTTACACCCAGAATGTCGGCGGTTCGATCCCGTCATCGTCCAAAGCGCCTTTTTTAAGGCGCTTTTTTTTTGCCCGAATGCCTTTCATCCAGAACCGAGAGATGCCTTGGGGTATTGGAATCCGTAAATCTTGGTGACCGTACGGAAGCAAGGCTTCCGCTCATGCACCGAAAGATGCCTCATGGCATTGGAATCCGTAAATCTTGGTGACCGTACGGAAGCAAGGCTTCCGCTCATGCACCGAAAGATGCCTCATGGCATTGGAATCCGTAAATCTTGGTGCTCTTAGTCCAAACTCTGAATGTTGATTACGCGGTTGAATAGTTTTTGTGAGGCGCGGACTGTCTCTATCCATTTCTTTGCGGGAGTAAAGGATTTGTCTTCTTTGAGGGCCGCTTCCCAACAGCTTATCGCTGCCCCGTAGTTGCCTTTTGAGTATTCGTCCAGGCCTCTTGTGTAAAAACTGTCGCATTTTTCCTGTTTTTGCTTTCGCCCGTGGTCTCCGAGCTTGAATCTTGCGCTGAGGGAAAAATGGTTTACTGGATTAAGCGAGGATGTAAGGTCAAAGGTGTAGTTCACATCGAAAACAATTTTTTTAATTGTAAATTCACTTCCGAGCGAAATTCGTGGATTTGCGCCTTTGAGCCTGAAACCGCCCAATACTGAAAAAAATTCCGTTACATTGAACTCTATGCCGGCTCCGGCCGACCAGGCGGCGCTCTTTGAAAAGTCACTCAGGTTAATCGGTTTTTTTATGTCAGCCGTGAGTGCGAGTTTCTTAAATAGCCTGTAGGAAGCGCCGAAAGCGACTGCTGTCGGAAGTGGATCGTCTAATTTAAAAGTTCCCTGGCTTCCAAAGCCTGTAAAGGCGGCTCCGAGATTCTGCACCGAAAGGCCCAGCCTGAGGTTAGGTTCTCTTGAACCGAAATTTTTCGCCGCGTCAAAGGTCATTATGAACCCGATGTCAGCCATTATACCGAGCCCACTCTGCGCCAGCCCTGAGCCGCTGATGATGGAGTCTGTCTCGTTGTCCGTGTAGTCCGGAACAGAACGCCATACGCCCTTTAGGTTTACTCCCACCGCAAGTCCCTTGAAATAATAGCCGTGGAAGAAGTTGTAGCTGGCGTTTATGATGGCGGTAGTCTCGCTGTAATAATTTCCTGCCACTCGTTCGCCGAAATAATTGTATTCTGTGAACGGAACATAAAAGCACTTTAGTTTTGCTCCCACTCCGAAATCCCCGTAGCGGTCTGCCCATGCAAGGGATTCAAGGTTTGAGTCCGCAATCCATGAATTATGAAAGAGGGCGGCTTCTCCCAGCCTGAGAATGCAGGAGGCGGCCGGATTATAATCAAAGAAGCATATATCGTCGGAAAGTCCCGTAAAGGCGCCTCCAAGGGATTCCTCTCGTCCGCCGGATGTAATGTTCAGGGACGGAAAACTTGTAAGTCCTTCGTTGTTGTCCACCAGTCCCATGAAAGTGCTGGCAAGTGTGTTGTTCACATCGCTCAGATCAAGCGCAAAAGAGTTTCCTCCCGGGAGAATCATGAGAAAAACAAATAATATTTCTTTTACAAATGTCTTTTTACTTGTAAACATGCCCATACTTTGATATTATAACATAAAATAGAGATAATGGATATATTTATTTAAAATATTTTCCCTTATAATATAATTATATTTCGGAAAGAAAATCCGAAAATATAATAAGGGACGCTCTGAAAACTTCGGTTTATAGAGCCGGCTTTGAGAAAACGATGTTTTGGGCCGCTCTATTTCAGAGGTCTAAAAATCACAGGGCTGCCTCATTGCAGTTTTTAGAGGTTGCAATAAGAAAGGCGTCTGTATTTTTCAGGTGGGACTTATTAAAAAGTTATTCGCTTTTTTTATTATAATTTTCGCATTTACCGGTATTCCTGTTTTTCCGCAGCAGGAGAATGCGTCTGTCTCTTTGTCCCTCAATGAAATTGACCTGCTCATAAAACAGACAGAGTATGATGATGCCCTGAGGGCGCTTTCTGCCTATATAAAAGAATATCCCGAAGACCTTGACGCCGCCCAGCGCCGCATTGACCGTATTATGAATGCGCGTTCATATTACACAAGGCTTGCCGGCCAGCTTTTGGACGTAATGGAGAATGAGCCGGAGAACGCCGAGAAGAAACTTGCGATTATAAACCAGCTTGAGACTCTGGAAAAGCATCCGAGCGAGGAGCACCTTGCCTTTATCAGGCAGGCAAAGGCCGCGGCCGAATTCACATATTACCGCGCCAAGTTCCGCCGCATAATGGAGCAGGGGGCAAGATATGCGGAGACCCGGAATTATTTGGAAGGTGTAGACCTTATAAAGACAGGTTTTTATATGTACCGGGACGAGTTCTATGAGGAGAATCCGGCTTCCGTATCCGGAGAGGTTACTAGGACTGTTGACGGACTCAACACTTCGGCGCAGGAATATTCGGACGGACAAAAGGCATGGAGCTCTGCTTACGAAAAATTTATTCAGGCTGTGGAATCCGGCTCTTATCAGAATGCCTTGCGCGAATGGACGAGTTTCAGTGCTTCGATGAAGCGTTTTTCCGTTGTGCGGAATTCTCTTGCCGCTTCAGGTTTAAAACTGCAGGTTATTTTTGAGCGCTTAAAGAAAAATAATCCAGACTTGACAGAGGCCTCGTATCTTTCATTTATGAGGCACTTTTCTAACGGCTCTGAAAGCATTCCTAATTCCGGTATTCTTGGAATTATGGACTGTCAGTGGACTTTTATGATGGAAAACGCAAAATCTGTCCTATACAAGACTGTGAGACAAAAATTCAGTGACTTTCTGAACAGCGCTCATATAAAAGATGATGACCTTGTCTCTTCAAAAACTGAGCCCCAGCGTTCATTCCTTACGGAGGCTCAGAATTTTGCAAGACTTTCAGACGATGTGAACAACCTCTATTCTCTTTTGGAGAATACGGGCTACTCTAAAAGGGAATATCCGGGCTACAGAAAATCAATGCAGTATGCGCAAGCCCTTGTTCCCGGAACAAATTCTTCTCTCGATAATCTTAGTGAATACAAGGACGCCCTTGCCCGGCTTTCTGTAACCGACGCTAAAGACATAGACGGTTTGCATACGCTTGTCTCCCGCCTTGAAAAATCAGCCGCAAGGGGCGCTGATAATCTGTCGGCACAATGGTTTACTGATTATACAAAGTCTTATGAGTCCCAGTCCGCCACCTCTGACGTAAGTGATGGGCTTTCTGACGGTCTTCTGGACTGGACTGAGCAGAATGATTACTACAAGACTATAAACAGTCTTTTAATGGCTGGCAGTAAAAGCGCCGTGGCCTCGATTTGGAACAATCTGGCGGATCTCTACGCCTCCTCCGCCCGTGAGATTGAGGCTAAGTATCAGGGGCTTTATGACGAGGCGACCAGTCTGGCAAAAAATCATTATCCTGCCGAGGCACTTGAGAGCGTTCGGAAAATCCGGGCGGACTTGGACAGTGACAGAAGGAAACTGGTGGACATGCAGAGAGATTTGTCCTCGCAGTCAGCTGTGAGCACGGGCGCGAAAGATCTTCAGAATATTGCCATTACCGCTGCAATTGCTTCCCTCGATGAATACGAGAGACAGGGACGGCTGATTGAGCGTTCCGCCCGTCAGGAAAGCCTTCTGGCGACATCCGCGCAGAATCGTGCCGACGAAGTATACAGAAGTGCCGAGCGGAATTACCGGAACGGAAATTACATTTCCGCGCGAGACAATCTTCAGCAGGCTCGTGAACTTTACAATGAGGCTTTGAGCCGCCAGGAGTCGGAAACACTGCGCTCGACTTCCGATCGTAATCTTTCTGTTTTGGGGGCTCAGATAAACGAGGCGGAAAACAGAATTGTTGTTACCGAGGTCCGCCAGTTAAAAACACGCGCAAAGAATGACTTTTATGCCGGGAACTTTGACAGTGCCGAAAGTCTCCTGAATCGGGCGGAGACACGCTGGGCGGTTACCAATATTGAACCGGACGAAGAAATTGTCAATCTAAAACTCCTTGTGAAAAATGCACTGAGCATGAAAACAGGCCGTGAGATAAAACCAACGGCTCCTCTTTATCCTGAAATGTCTCAGATTCTGAGCAACGCCCACCAGTACTTTGATCAGGGAGCCGCACTCATAAAGAAGGGGAGACGCGAGGAGGCGGTTGCTCTTTTGAACGAGGCGAAAAAAAAGTTGCAGGAACTCCAGCGCGTCTATCCGCTTAATCAGGAGGCGGCGCTTCTGACACTCCGCATTGACGAGCTTATAGATCCTGCCAGTTTCAATGAGATATTCGCCCGCCGGGTTAAGGCTGCCGAGTCAAGTGTAAAGGTTGCGTCGACACAACAGCAGGGCTACAGTGACCTTTTGGACTTATACGAAATCCGCCCGAATTATCCGGGGCTGAGGAAATTTATTTATGATATTGAGATTGATTTGGGAATAAGGCAGAAACCTGTTGACCAGTCAGGCCGGCGAAAGTCTTACCAACTTACGGCTCAGGCCGAGCTTTTGTATAACCGTGCCAAAGGGAACGAGGAGATTCTGCGTCAGGCGCTCTCTCGTCTGGACGAGGCAATTTCCCTGAACCCGGACAATGAGAGTGCAATCATGCTAAAAGACCGCATTCAGATTGCGGTCGGAGGAAAGGCGGCGGTCGTTCTTTCAGGCGCGGACGAAGCCTCTTACAATGAGGCAATCCAAAAATTCCAGAGGGGAGATATAAACGGAGCCAACGCTATTGTTGAGCGCCTCCTTCAGAATGTCAATAACAGAAGATCCTCGAAAATTCTGGACTTGCAAAAACAGGTTCAGGCGAGATTGTAGAATGCAGTTTTTTTTGATATAATAATTTTAGAAAAATATGTTTTGTTTGCCGAAAGTTCGCCAGTTTATTTTCTCTCTTGTTTTTTTAGCCTGCGGCGGAATATTTTTCTCTCAGAATTATTTTTGGGAAAATCCCGTGCGCCTTTCCGGAATCGGTGCCTGCTTTCCCCGTGCTGTCTCAAACGGAATAGATGCGGCCTCCCTCTGGCAGGAAGTTGACTATTCAAATTCTTCAATTTATTTAAGCGGCCGTTTTTTTAAGGACGGGCTCTGGTCTGACGTAAAGAGATTTGCGGGTCCGTTCCCGTATTCCGGCGAAGTGCCAGATCTTTATTCTGCCGCCATGAACTCTTCGGGCGCTGTAGTCGTAACCGTCCTCTCCGATGCGAAAACTATTTCTGTCTTCACAAGTTTTGACGGCGGCACAGGTTTTACAGAGAAAAAATTCTCAAAACAGAATCTTCCGCTTGTGGCTCCGCGTGTCTACAGGCTTTCTGACGGGGGCTTTATTGCTTTTACCTCGCTCGGCCGGGGCGAGTCCTTTACAATGCTATACTCACGCAGCCGGGACGGCATTGCATGGAATGACTTTACCGAGTTCACACCCGCAAGAGAAATGCTGAATCCATTTCTGCCGGTACTTCTCTCCACGGAGAATGTAGATGTGGTGGTTTTTCAGGCACAGTTTATAGTTCAGTCGCGAATTGTCTATAAACTCTTCGCAACAACATCCGGAAACGGCGGCGTCTCCTGGTCATCACCGAAAATGCTCGACACAGGAAATGAGTCTGTATTTTCCAGCGACCAGCGACCAGACCTTTATTCTTTTGGCGGACTTTCCTATATCGCATGGGAGCGGACACCGTATAATTCTGATAACTCTTCCGTATGTTTTGCCGAGCTTAATGTGAAAGACTGCGCTCTTGCATCGAGACCGGAGCAGGTTACTGATTCCGGAAAAGCAAGCCGTCCGATTCTTTTTTCCCATAACGACGCTTTGTGTCTGGTGTGGTTTGATACAAGAGGCGGCACTGAGCGGGTGTATTTTTCGCGGCGGCAAGGAATCTGGTGGGGCGAGCAGACAGCTCTTTCTAATCAGGGAAGGTCATCTGTCTTTGCATTTCCTATGATCACGGGTAACGGAAAAAATCTTTCTTTTGTCTGGCAGAGCCAGTTCGGCAATAACTCTTCGGTCTATATGCTTGAGAGCGATAATACTGTTCTGCCGCCTACACTCTCCGCACTGTCTTATTACGCCGGCCGCAGAAGCCGTGAGCAGAATGTCAGAATACGCGTTACAATGCCAAGGGATTCTTCTGGAATCCGCGGCTATTCATGGGTATGGACTCAGAATCCCGATGAGGAAGTGCCCGAAGTTCTCATGAATCTTCCGAAAGAAAATACTCTCGCACTTCATGCAGTAAATGACAGTGAATGGTTCTTAAAAGTCCGGGCTACAGACTATGCCGGCAACTGGTCAAAGCCTGCCGTTATTTCTTATTATCGGGATACGAAGCCTCCTCTGCCGCCTGTAATAAATATGCCTGAGCTTGACGAGGCCGGTTTTGTAAGGAACAATTCATTCAATATAAAGTGGACTGATTTCTCCGAGAACGAGGAAATTGCCGGGTATTCCTTCCTTTTTGAAAATCAAGGCACTATTCCAAGAAAATTCTATACGTCAAGGCGTCATCCGAATTCAAATTCTTCTGACAGCCTCAGGTCGGAACTTGATTTATTTATAGAAAAAAATCCTCCGGAACGCTATAAGGTCCGCTCTCCGTCCTCATCAATTATGACAAGGGGAGATTCGAGTGTCTTCAGAAACAAGAAAAACGGAGTCTATACATTCAGCGTTCGTTCTTTTGACTCTGCGGGAAATGTCTCCGAGCCGTCTTTCATTACGATTTATATAAACAAATATGAGCCTTTTACCCGTGTGGATTCTGTAAAAAAGACTTCCGATGTATTCGGCGCTACAACCCTTGAACTGCGCGGACTGGGCTTTGCCTATGACGGCACAATAAGAAGAATTACGATAAAAAGGCAGGACGGGGAAGAGCCCTATGAGCTTAATCTGCGCCTGGCTGACGGCGACTACAAAGTTCAGAATGACAGTCGCATTACGGGCATAAAACTTGACAATACAGTTCCCAAGGGAAAATACACAATCAGTCTGTTTCACAGTGATCGCGGACTTCTTACAGTCAGGTCTGCTTTTACAATCGAGGAAAACGGAACCGTAAAGATTGCCCGTGAATACAAGTATACTCCTTCGTGGAACCGTGTTTACGATAACGGAAAATTTTTTGTTCAAACCGGAGACATTCTCTTTATTATAATTTTATTTATTGCACTTCTGACACTAATCTTTGCTGTCCGCGGGCTGCTTCTTTCTATCAGAGAGGCCGCCGTAATCGGCAGTGAAGTCCGCGCTCTTTTTACAGGAGATATTATGCCGCTCGAAAAAAAGAAACAGGCTCTTGCCATGCGCAGGAGGGGAACGAGCTTAAAACTGAAGCTCATTTCATTTACCGCTATGATTGTTATTATTGTAAGTCTTTTGGTTTCGCTGCCATTGGGCTACATTATGACGCGTTCTCAGGAACTTACCCTGACAGAAGGTCTCCAGCAGAGGGTGAATGTTCTCCTCTCAAGTCTTGCAAGCGGTGTAAGAACTTATATGCCTACACAAAACGTTCTGGAGTTGAGCGGGCTCCCGTCGCAGTCTCAGGCTTTGAGTGAGGCAAACTTTGTTACAATTACAGGTCTTTCTTCAGATGCAAAGACAAATGAACTGAATTTCGTCTGGGCATCAAATGATTCTGTGCTGGCCAAAAAAACAGGCTCGGATAATTTTGTTCCCGGACGAACACAGATCAGCGACGAGATGATGATGAAAATCTCCGGAGACTTGACTGCTCTTAACGAGGCTGCCTATGAAAGTGTGGGCGAGATGGCTAAGAATATTGCAGATCTCAACACGGAGGGTGCCGGGCTGGCTCTCCGCTCGGACCGGATATCCCTTGCCAGGAGCGAAGAGATTTCTGTAATTACAACCGAACTTACCGCGCGCCTTACAAAAGCGCTTAACGGCATTTCGGAGCAGAGCACTTCAAGTTATCCTGAATACAGCAGAGCGAAACTGGACCGCGATAACACAGAGTATCTCTTTTACAGACCCGTTCTTTACCGTCAGGGGTCTTCCAAAGACTATGTCCGAGGTATTGTCTTTATCGATGTCTCAACTTCTTCATTGATAGAAACCATTGATTCCGCAAGAAGAACTATTGTTTACACAGCCATGCTTGTGGCTCTGTTCGCCGTTATTGTCGGAACGATAGTCTCTTGGATTCTTGCAAGCGTCATTGTCCGCCCGATAAAACAGCTGGCGGCTCATGTTGTGATGATTGGTAATACGGTCAACAAGGAAAAACTTTCGGGCAAGGAAATTGTAATAAAGAGCCGTGACGAAATCGGTCAGCTTGGCGACTCTGTAAACGAAATGACCCGTGACTTGGTAAAGGCCGCTTTTGACGAGCACCTTGCTATGGACGGTAAGGTTGTCCAGCGCGCCTTTCTTCCGTTGACTCCGGACGAAGCCGGAAACAAGCAGACTGTCGCGATTCTGAATGATCCGACATTCCAGTGCTTCGGATACTATGAGGGGGCCAGTGAGGTTTCCGGCGACTACTTTGACTACAAAAAACTTGACGAGACGCATTATGTTCTCATTAAGTGCGACGCTTCGGGACACGGAGTTCCGGCCGCCCTCATCATGACAGTTGTCGCAACTCTTTTCCGTAAGTTCTACGAGGTTTGGTCTCCTAAAAAAGACGCCTCGCTTGATATTCTTGTTACACAGATAAACGACTTTATTGAAAGTCTTGGAATCAAGGGGAAATTTGCCACGCTGATTCTGGCTCTGGTTGACACAAGAACCGGCGACGTGAGCCTCTGCAATGCCGGAGACAATATCGTTCATATATATGACTCAGTAACCCATAAAGAAAAAACTCTGACGCTTCAGGAAACGCCTGCCGCAGGACCGCTGCCAACTTTTATGGTGGAAATGAAAGGCGGCTTTAAAATCGAGAAGACCCATCTCAATAAGGGCGATGTTCTTTTTCTCTATACTGACGGTATCGAGGAATCAACCAGAAAATTCCGTGATGCCGCCTGCAATGTCATAAAGTGCGAAGAAAGCGCCGACGTGAAAAACGGCGAGCACGGAAACCACAAAGTGGGCTCGGAAAGTGAGCAGATGGAGCCGATCCGCATTCAGGAAATTATTGAGGCTGTTCTGAACCGTAAAAAATATGTTCTGAAAAAATACCATAATCCCATTTCCAATGAGAGCCTTGAGTTTGACTTTACAAAATGCGCGGGGACTACCGAGGAGACAATCCTTGCCCTCTGTTCCGTGGAAAAAGTGTTCAGAATGTATAAGGCTCCAGATGTTACGCAGAAAGATACCGTCAGGGCGGACAAGCGCATAGACGCATTCCTGAAAACTCATTTTAACCGCTACGATTTTTACTGCGGAAGTCAGGACAAAGAACTCGAAGAGCCTGCATATGTCTACTACAGCAATCTGCGTGAGGACGAGCAGCTGGACGACCTTACTTTGGTGGCGGCAAGAATTGTTTAGAGAATCTCCTTATTGCGGAACAGTGAATCTTTCGTCTTTGATGAATGATTCGAGTGAGTCCCGCCATTTTGGAATTTTTATTCTAAGCGCACGGGATATTTTGTCCTTGCTCAGGACTGAGTATTCCGGACGGTCGACCTTTGCGCCAAATTCAATTGTGGTGCAGGGTAGAACATTGCATTTATTCGTGATTTTCCTGTATTTTAGTAAAAGACGCTGAATCTCTTTTGCAAAATCAAACCAAGTGGTTTCGCCGGAATCTGTAAAATGATAAATTCCGTAGGGAACACTTCCCCGGCTGAAGATATTTGTTCCGGCCTTGTCGCAGATTTTGATTATAAGATAAATGGCCTCCGCCAAATCCGCCGTAAGGGTAGGCGAGCCGTGCTGATCGTTTACAACCTTTATTTCTGGCCGTGTGTTCATGAGTTTTGCCATGGTTGCGACAAAGTTCGGGCTTTTAAAGCCGTAAAGCCATGAAGTGCGGATAATAAAATACTGGGTCATCAGTTTTTCTATTTCGTCCTCACCTGAACTTTTCGTCTCGCCGTAAACTCCAAGCGGACTTTTTTCATCGGTTTCTTTGTAGGGAGTGTCTGCCTTTCCGTCAAAAACATAGTCCGTTGAAATATGAATCAGTTTAGCACCGATTTCACGGGCGGTTCTGGCAATGTTTCTGGCGCCGTCAACATTGATTGCCTTTGCGGCGTTCCTGTCGGACTCTGCCTTTTCTACGGCAGTATAGGCGGAACAGTTTATAATCCAGCGAATACGCCCGGCCTCTCCGTTTTTATGTGCCTCAAAGTAATTCTCAGTTTCCCATTTGCCGGCATATGCCCGGAGAGCGTTGTAGTCTGTAACATCAACATCAGAAGATGTGCCGATATACTGAATCTTGTTTTTTTGTAGAAGTCCGCATAATTCTGCGCCTAACATTCCGGTGGACCCGATAACCCAAATCATATCCGTATTCTACCGCAAAGCGAACATTGTTGCAATACAAAAAAAATTTGATTTTTAATCAATTCATTATTATATTATAGGTATGGATCAAGATAAATGGACTATTAAGGCCATGGACGCCTTGCAGGAAGCTTCTTCCATAGCGCGTCAGAATGACCACAGTGAAATCGGTAACGAACACATTCTCATTGCCTTGCTGGAACAGAAGGATGGAATTATTCCGCCTCTTGTTGAACGAATCGGCATGGACGCGGCGTCTCTTGACGGAGAAGCCCGCCGTCTGTTGGACTCATACCCGCGCATAAGCGGAAACGCGAACATTACATTCAGCAACGCCGCCCAGAATACAATCGCAAAGGCAGAAAGCGAGATGATATCTCTAAAAGATGAATATCTTTCTACCGAGCATCTTCTTATGGCTATGACACAGGGCGGCGACCGTGCGGCCGACCTTCTGAAAAAATCCGGTATTACACGGAATGCAATTCTCTCTGCGTTAAAGGATTTGCGCGGAAACTCAAAGATAGACTCGAACGACCCGGAATCTTCAATGCGGTCTCTGGAAAAATACTGCACCGACTTAACAGCGCTTGCCCGTCAGGACAAGATTGACCCTGTGATAGGGCGTGACGAGGAAATCCGCCGCGTCATGCAGGTTTTGAGCCGCCGCACAAAGAACAATCCTGTTTTGATTGGTGAACCCGGTGTAGGTAAGACAGCCGTAGTGGAAGGTCTTGCCCGCCGTATTGCCTCCGGTGATGTTCCTGAAAGCCTAAAAAACAAGAGGCTTCTTTCCCTCGATATGGGGGCTCTTGTCGCGGGTGCCAAGTACAAGGGCGAATTTGAGGAGCGCCTTAAGGGTGTAATCAATGAGGTAAAATCCGCCGAGGGGCGAATCATTCTCTTTATCGATGAGCTTCATACAATCGTAGGGGCCGGAAGTGGTGACGGCTCGACTTCCGCCGCCAATCTTTTAAAGCCGGCGCTTGCCCGCGGTGAGCTCCGTGCAATCGGAGCCACAACTCTTGATGAGTACCGCAAGTATATAGAAAAAGACGCGGCTTTGGAGCGAAGGTTTCAGCAGGTATTCTGCGCCGAGCCTAGCGTTGAGGATACAATCGCCATTCTCCGCGGCCTCCGCGAAAAATATGAGATTCATCACGGAGTGCGCATTGAGGACGAGGCCCTTGTGTCCGCCGCAATGCTTTCAAACCGTTACATCACGAACCGGTTTTTGCCCGACAAGGCGATTGACCTGGTTGACGAGGCGGCCAGCCGTTTAAAGATGGAAATTGAGTCTCAGCCCACGGAACTGGATCAGATTGAGCGTAAGATTCTGCAGCTCCAGATTGAAAAACAGTCTCTCTCAAAGGAGGACGACGAGGCTTCAAAGGAGCGCCTTGCAAAATTGGAAAAGGAACTGTCTGATCTTACTCAAAAACGCGATGCCATGAAACTTCAGTGGCAGAACGAAAAGGCTCATATAGGAAAAAGCCGTGAGCTAAAAGAAAAACTTGAGACCGCCCGTTTTGACGAGGAGAAATTTACCCGCGAGGGAAATCTCGAAAAAGCCGCCGAATTAAAGTATTCGATTATTCCCTCATTGCAGAAGGAGCTTGCGGCTGCCGAGGAAGCCGACAAGAAAAAGGCCGGTGCGGAGGGCGAGCGTGAGTCTCTTTTGCGCCAGGAAGTAACGGAAGAAGATATTGCCCGCGTTGTCTCTTCATGGACAGGAATTCCTGTCTCAAAGATGATGAGTTCTGAAAAAGAAAAATATTTGCAGCTGGAGAATGAGCTTCATAAAAGAGTAATCGGTCAGGACGAGGCAGTTCAAGTTGTGTCGGATGCAATCCGCCGCAACCGCTCCGGTCTGAGTGATCCCAACAGGCCTCTCGGCTCCTTTCTCTTTATTGGACCTACCGGTGTCGGTAAGACAGAACTTGCCAAAACTCTGGCGGACTTTCTCTTTAACGATGAGCGCGCCCTGACTCGCATCGATATGTCCGAATATATGGAAAAATTTTCCGTGAGCCGCCTTATCGGAGCGCCGCCGGGATATGTCGGCTACGATGAGGGCGGACAGTTGACCGAAGCCGTAAGAAGGCGGCCTTATTCGGTTGTCCTCTTTGACGAGATTGAAAAAGCCCATCCCGATGTTTTCAATGTTCTGCTGCAGGTTCTCGATGACGGCCGCCTCACGGACGGACAGGGACGCCTTGTTGATTTTAAGAATACGATTATCATCATGACGAGTAACCTTGGAAGTGATTTGATTCTGGAAGCCGATTCGGCGGACAAGATGAATTCAATCAAACCGAGAATCTCCGAGATGCTGAAGGGAACCTTTAAGCCGGAATTTCTCAACCGCATAGACGAAATAGTTATGTTTACGCGGCTGGACAAAAACTGCATCGGCGGAATTGTCAGAAACCAGCTTGAGCGTGTTGCGGGCCGTCTTTCCGACCGCCGCATAAAGATTGACTTTGATGATTCAGCTGTGGACTTCCTCAGCGGAAAAGGATATGATCCGGCATTTGGCGCGCGTCCTGTAAAGCGGGCCATTCAGACCTATGTGGAAAACCCTTTGGCAAAGGAAATCCTTTCCGGGAGGTTTGCGGAAGGCGCAGTAATTCACGCTTCGGCAAATAATAACGCCGTAACATTCTCGTAATTGCAACCCTTGTAAGAATTCATTATAATAGCAGTATGAATTTTTACAAGGGCTTTGATTTAATCAGCAAAAAATATATACCGGATTGCGCCTCGACAGGCATTTATTTAAGACATAGAAAAACAGGTCTTGAAGTCTTTCACCTTTTGAATGATGACAAGGAAAATCTTTTTGCCTTTGCTTTTAGAACGCCGAATAATAAGTCGAACGGTGTCGCGCATATTATCGAGCATTCCGTTTTTTGCGGAAGCAGAAAATATCCGCTAAAGGATCCTTTTATCGTTTTGGAGAACCAGAGCGTCCAGACTTATATGAACGCCCTGACTTTTCCCGACAAGACCGTGTATCCGGCAAGTTCCGTTCTTCCTGCCGATTACTTTAATCTTATGAGCGTCTATTCCGACGCAGTGTTCTTTCCCCGCCTTGACAAGGAAATCTTTTTGCAGGAAGGCCGCCATCTGGAGTTGGATTCCAGAGGAAAGCCCTGCATGCAGGGAGTGGTCTTTAATGAGATGAAGGGAGCCTACTCCTCGTTTATTTCTGCCGTGGGAGATGCCATTGACAGGGCGCTTGTTCCCGACACAGTGTATGCAAAGGACTCAGGCGGCGACCCGCTTGAAATAGCGCAGATTACATATGAGGAATTTCTGGCCTTTCATAAAAAATATTACTCTCCGGAAAACTGCCTTGTCTTTTTATATGGAAATATTCCGACAGAAAAACAGCTGGACTTTCTGCAGGAAAATGTGCTGGATGAATTTGAGTCCAGGTGCGCCGCCTCTATGCGTAATGGTAAGGAAGGCCTTTTAAAAAGTGAGAAGGCTTTGATGCTCGCCTCTGAAACGCAGAAGCCTTTTACAAAAATGGTGACTTCCTGCGATACAGGTCCCGTAACTTCGGGTGTAAAGGATTCCACCGCAATTCTTTCATGGCTTTTGTGTAATTCTGATGATATGGATAATTACGCACGGTCCGTATTTTTGGGTGCTCTGTTATGCGCCCATGACGGCTCACCGCTAAGCAAGGCGCTTTTAAAAAGCGGTCTCGGAAAAGACATAAGCGAGGCGAGCGGAACCGATGCGGGAGTCAGACAGATTAGTTTTTCTGTCGGTCTCAGGGGGGTAAAAAAACAGGACGAGTTAAAGGTAAAGGACTTTATCTTTGCCGAACTAAAAAAACTCTGCGAAGAGGGAATCTCTGATGATGATATTGAATCCACTTTTAACGCCATAGACTTTAACAACCGCGAAATCAAACGATTTCAGGAACCCTTTTCTCTTACCCTGATGCGCCGTGCCCTGAGATCCTGGAACTACGGTGGAGAGCCCGCGGAAACACTTTTTGTCCGCAACGCCTTTGACCGCCTTAAACGGGATATTCAATCTGATTCCGGCTATGTTACAAAACTAATAGAAACAAATCTCCTTAATAACAGGCACTGTGTCTTTAATATTGTCCGTCCTGATAAAAATTATCTGGCTGACCGGGCAAAAAAAGAAAAGGAGATTGTGGAAGAAGCGGTTAACGAACTTTCCGGCTCAACTCTCTCAGGAACAGAAGATTCTGCCGCCGCCCCGACGACTTCCGGCAAAAAAAGACCGTCTTCCGCCCCGGCGTCCTCATGCAGGGAACGGATTTCCGCGCTTTCCGACGCACTCCATCAGTTCCAGCAGACGCCGGACTCACCGGAAAAAACAGCCCTTATTCCGCACATAAGGCCGAAAAATCTGAAAATATACGATGAGAAAATAAAGATCCGGCGAAAAGACATTCACGCAAAAGACGGCGACATTCCTTTTTTTGTAAGCCGAGAGAACACAAACGGAATCGCATATGTTACGGCGGCATTCCCCATGGATATTTTTCCGCCTGATATGTATCCCTATCTTCCTTTTTTTGCCTATATCCTGAACGAAATAGGCTGGGGCAGTGTAAGATGGGACAAGGCCTCAACTTTAATCGCTAAAAACTGCGGCGGATTCAGCACAATTTCTTTCTCAAGTTCCTGTCCCGACAGTCCGGGTGCGAAAGAACTATTTAAAAGCAACAAGGCTTTTGCCGGCCGTCAGTGGCTTTTCTGCAAGATAAAAATGCTTGATGACAGGCTTGACGCCTCCATTGATATTATGCGCGACTGTATTCTCGGTGCTAACTATGACGACAAAAAGCGGATTAAGACGCTTGCGGAGGAGGCTTTGAACGACCTTGAGGCTTCCGTAGTTCCAAACGGCCATATCTTTGCCTCTAGCCGCAGTGAGTGCCGGATTAATAAAAGCCGGGCCGTGGAAGAAGCATGGGGAGGCCTTACACAGATTTTCACCCTGAGGAAAATCCTTTCCGACCTGGACGGCACTATTGTAAAAATGAAGGAGATTGCCTCAAAGATTTTCTCCGGCGGAGCAGTCCTTCATCTGACAGCGGACGATTCCATAATGCAGGCCTCATTAAAAGCCGTAAGGCGGTTTGCAAGGGAACTTTCTCTCAGGGCACCGTCTTCGAAATACAAGGCGAGTTGCGCAGCCTATTACAGTCTTACAAATATTGAGGGAAAAAATTCCTCCGAAAATGAAATGATTCAGGTTCCGGGTCTGATAGGTTTTGCAGCCATGACTTTTAAAGCCTCAAAATACGGAACACGGGAACATGTGGCGGAAAAAGTTCTGGCGCATATTTTGACCAGCGGAGTTCTGTGGGAAAAAATCAGAACAGTTGGCGGAGCATACGGCGCATTTGCCGAGGCAGACCCGGTAAACGAATGCTTTACCCTGTGCACCTACCGTGATCCCAATCCTCTGGCAAGTCTAAAAGCTTTTGACGAGTGTCTGGAAGAGGCCGCCGCTACGGAATACGGTGATGACTTTGTGGAAAAGGCAGTAACCGGAACATTTTCCGGCGAGATTCAGCCCAAGACACCCGGCGGCCGCGGTTCCACAGCATTTTTGCGAGAGCTTTACTGCATAGACTCCCGGGAAAAACTGGAAAAGGCCCGTATTCTCCTTACAATAACGGCACTGGATTTGCATAAGGCTGCCCTGAGGCTCCTGAAATTCCGGAAAAAGCAGGCGAAATGCGTAATAATCACTCCTAAATTACAAAAAAATCTTGCAAATTTTGAAAAACTTGTGATATAATAATATTAAAGAGGTCTTTTATGGATAAGAAAATGTCAAAGTGCATTGAGTTGATGCGTCTCTTGGTTTCTGATATACAGGGTGCTCCTTTTGTCGGGGAAGGTTTTTCTCCGGAACTTTATAACATTTGGTATGAGCATGCCCAGCGTGATGCTGTAAACGCTTTTGAGTATTTGGATGAGAACTTTACCAACAGAGAGGAAATAATCAAGGCTATAGACAGTCTGCTGAAATAAAAATTAAAGATTCTGCGAAAATGCGCCGATACTATAAGTAGAAAATTATATTTTATTGGACGCATTATGGCCGTTTCAAAAAAAGCAATTAAAAATAATAATTATAAGCTAAAATCCTCACTCAAAAAAAACGGGTTGGACCACTGGCGTTATTTTTTTAACGGAGTGAATACCGTAACCGGAGATGAGCGCATTTTTTTTATTGAACTTATATCGGAAAATCCGGCTCTCAGTCCGGAAAAACTTTCTCTCCCCGGCGCTGCTTCCGACTCTAAAAAAATTGACTCTGAAAATTTGCAGGATGCGCTTGCGGGTAATATAGAGATAGAAAGCGGCGCGACTTCTTCCGCACTTCCGTCTTTTGCCTGTGTCAGGGCCGGAGTTTTTGGAAAACATCCAAAACAGATGTGCCGTTATCTTTCAAACGCAGAATTCTCTGCGGCAAAGAAAAGCTTCAGCATAAAAGCCGGTGGCTGCGCTTTTGCTGACAATGAGCTTTACGGTGTTCTGAATGTTTCTGAGCAGGATGTTCAATCTTTTCAGGAATGTGCCGGCGATTCCGGCCGCATGGAATGGAACCTAAAGTATGAGCGCACATTTGACGACTCCGAGACCTCCACAAAAGACGGATTCCACTGGTTTGCAAGCGGAATTACGGCTCTTTTTTCCGGTTTTGTGAATTATGACGGCGTTGAATACGCGGTTTCTCCCGACCATTCCTTTGGTTTTACGGACAAATCATGGGGAACGGGGTTTCCTGTTCCTTTTTTCCATGTTTCATCGGGCCGCCTCACCAGCATTTTCACAGGTTCTGTAATGAAAGAGTCCGGTTTTGCGCTGGAAGCCGACTATGACGGAAAAGCGGTGGCTCTAGCAAAGTTCGGACCTGAATTCTTTTCATTCGGAAAGAAAAAGAGAATCTCAAAGTATGAAAGTCGCTGGTCCTGCGTCCGTGCCCCTGTCAACCAGGGAGAAGATGAACTTCACTGGTCTGTAAGCATTAACTGTAAAAAATACATACTGGACATTGACATATTCTGTCCTATTTCTGAAATGCTTGTAAAAGATTATTATCTGCCGGACGGACAGGTTGTAAAAGTCCTTTGCGGCGGAAGCGGTTCCGGCGAAATCCGTCTTTATAAACTGGTAAGAAAATCACTGGAACTTATCCAGCACTGTAAGGTTTTGGATGCGGTCTGCGAATTCGGGCAGAAGGATTGATGAAAAAAACTGTTGCACATAAGAAAAGTCATTAAAACCGCAAAACGCAGATTCCGGTATCTTATCGTCAGAAACCCCTTCTTTGATTGGGAAATTAAATATATAATATAACAAAATTTTATATATATAAGGGGGCGGTCTGTCATAACGGTCTCTTTACTGCGTCTTTTCTTCCGCGCGCAAAAGCAATAAAAATATCAGTCTTATTTGTTTAATTTTAATAGCATAATTTATAAAAGTGTGCTATAATATGCAGTATGATTTCAGCATATTTCAAAGATTTATTAAGCGACAAAACCGCATCTGCAATCCGCAAGATGTTTGAAGAAGGTAAAATTCTCAAGAAAAAATATGGCGACGACAAAGTTTTCGACTTTAGTCTTGGAAATCCTGACCTTGATCCGCCGCGCGAGGTTCTCGACGCAATAAAAGAAGTTGCGCAGGACGAGAGTCACGGTGCCCACGGCTATATGTCAAACGCCGGCTTCGATGAGTGCCGGGCTGCTATGGCTCAGAAAGAAAGCCTGGAGCAGGGCGTTACTGTTGATTCTTCCTGCGTCGTTATGACAGTGGGTGCCGCTTCGGCAATTTCAAGCGTAATCAATGCCCTTATCATGCCCGGCGAGGAAGTCATTTGTCCGGCGCCTTTCTTCGCCGAATACACCCATTATGCCCATAATCACGGCGGTATTCTTGTTCCTGTAAAGACAAAGACAGACTTTTCCCTTGACATTGACGCAATCAGGGCCGCCCTCAATTCAAAAACGGTGGCCGTAATAATCAATTCTCCCAACAATCCGACGGGCAAAGTTTATTCCGCCGCCGAGATTAAGACCTTATGCTCAGCCCTGAATGAGTTTGGAAAAAAGAACGGCCGCTACCCCTATCTTATTTGTGATGAGCCGTACCGCGCGATTGTTTACGATGAAGTTACCGTGCCTCCGGTTTTCCCGGAATACGAGTATTCTGTCATTGTAACATCTTTTGCCAAGAACCTGAGCCTTCCCGGCGAGCGTCTCGGCTACATCTGCTGCAATCCGGCAAACCCGGAGAAAAAAGATTTCATTGCGGCCTGCATCATGGCCTTTAGAATTTCCGGCTGTGTAAACGCACCGGCTTTCTTCCAAAAGGTCATAGCAAAGAGCTGGAACGCACCTGTAGACTATTCTTCATATTTAAAGCGCCGCAATCTGCTGATGGATGTTCTTGACAACGCAGGACTCAAATACACAAAGCCGGAGGGCGCATTTTACATTTTCTGCAAAGTGCCTGATGCCTTCGGTGACGATGACTCCGCTTTTGTCGATGTGCTTGAAAAGAACCTTATCTTGTGTGCGCCCGGAACCGGTTTCGGTATGAAGGGGTATTTTAGAATTGCCTATTGCGTTGACGAAAAGACAATTGTAAATTCAAGGGAGGCTTTTTATAAGGCCGCCCGCACGAATCGTCAGGCATAAAACAGGAGACGAAAGTTATGAAAATTTTAATGGTATCTGCTGAGGCTGTTCCTTTTGCAAAGACTGGCGGTTTGGCTGACGCTGTAAGTGCTATTGCCATTACTCTTACCAATCTGGGACACGATGTAAAAATCGTAATTCCCCGCTATTACAAGATTGACCGTGCTTCTCTTGTTCCTCTTGACGGGCCAATGGGAGTCCCGGTCGGAGGCGGCGAGGCATGGACTGCCGTCTACAAGACAAAGATGCCCGGCTGCCCTGGCTGTGATGTTTATTTTATAGACCATGAGCAGTGCTTTGGACGGGACGGAATCTACGGAGTTCCGGCGGAAACTGATTTTCATGACAACCCCTACCGTTTTGCGGTTTTGTGCCACGGTGCTTTTCAGCTCTGCCGAAAGATCGGTTGGAAGCCTGATATCATTCATGCGCATGACTGGAGCGCCGCTCTGTCTCTTGCGCTTTTAAAGCATGTCTACCGCTGGCAGGATTTTGGAAACACTGCCGGTGTTCTCTCGATCCATAATCTTGGATACCAGGGACAGTATTCAAAAGAAAATTTTCCCGCCCTCGGTATTGACTGGGGACTCTATTACGGCGCGGGTTTTGAGCATAACGGCGGAATCAACTTTCTTCAGGCAGGAATTTCCTGCGCCGATATGATTACCACTGTTTCTCCGACTTATGCCCGTGAGATTCAGACTGCGGAAGGCGGCTTTGGAATGGACGGCCTCCTGCGTGTAAGAAGTGATGTCGTAAGGGGAATCCTCAACGGCTGCGACTTAAAGGCATGGAATCCAGAGGTTGACAAGAAAATCCCTGCGAATTATTCAGTAAAAGATATGAAGGGCAAGGCTCTCTGCAAGGCGGAACTGCAAAAGCGTTTCGGTCTTCCCGTAAACCCTGATGTCCCGGTTTTTGGCGTTGTAACACGTCTTGCTGATCAGAAGGGAATTGCCGAACTCTTTGCGCCCGGCTACGGATGTATCTACGGTCTATGCGCCAATATGGACATTCAGTTTGTTGTTCTCGGAAGCGGAGAAGCATGGTGCGAGAATGAGCTCAATGTCCTGCAGTCAAAACTTCCCAACTTTAGGGCTTATATAGGCTACAACGACGCGCTGAGCCACTTAATCGAAGCCGGAAGCGACTTCTTTGTAATGCCGAGCCATTACGAGCCTTGCGGTCTCAACCAGATTTATTCAATGATTTACGGAACACTTCCCGTTGTCCGCAGAACAGGCGGTCTGGCGGATACAGTTCAGAATTACAACGAGGCAAGCGGCGATGGCACGGGCTTTATGTTTGACGCGATTACGCCGGGCGCCTTGTACAATACAATCGGCTGGGCTGTCTATGCCTACTACAACAAAAAGGATCACATAAAAAAAATGCGGGAGCGCGGAATGAAGAGCGTATTCAGCTGGGAAAATTCCGCGAAAGAGTATCTTTCAGTTTACGAAGAGGCTCTTAAAAGGAAATAATCTCTCCGTTACTGTTGATATACCAGTCTGCGAGCGGCAGTGGCTGTTCTTCGTTGTACCAGCTTATGCTTGAGTCTTCGTTGAGCAGCGCAATGCGTCCGCCGCATTCAGTCATGGCGACAGGAAGCGACGCACTTCTTTTGAGTGAATATTTCTTAAGGTTTCTTACATTTATTATGCTGATTTCCTTTCCACCAACATTGGTAAAGGCGAGGGGAAATTTTGCCTTTATAAAGGAATTTGTCTCTTCCTTTGCGGAGTTGACCAGTTCTTTTACTGTGAGGGCTTTTGAGCCCATGCAGAAGGCGCTTGTTGTGTAGGAGCCGCCGCTTGTCTTTAGAGCAACTCCGAAAATAAAATCATCGTCCGCATCGAGCGAGTAAGTAATGTCGCCCTCAATTTTAATCGCAACAGTTTCCTGTGTCTTTAAGTTTACACTTACAAGGGCAGACTGCGGATTTGTGGAGGCGGTCTTTCCGACATAAAGCGTGTTTCCCAGAATTACAGCGTCCTGAATACCGCCTCCTGTATACAACTCTGACAGTTTTGCCGCCGCAAGACTCCAGAAGTTCACCCGATCATTCTCAATTTCCAAAAAGCCTTCCTGTCCGTTCCAGACGGCGGCGCGGATTTTCTTTACGCGTGAGACCGGAATAAAAGCAAGCCTTTCTTCGCCGCTAGCCAGATCATGCAGGTAGACCCCGTCGCGGCGGTTATCTGTTCTTAAAACCAGTTTTCCAAAGACATAATCCATCATCGTAAATGAATGTGTGTTTGGCAGCGTAACAGGAATCTCGCTCTCGTAACTTGTTTTGATGACAGACTGCCCTGTAAGAATAAAAAGGCTTTCTCCGTCAGAAGATATTGTCTTTACATTTTTATAGGTTTCGCTGCTTACAAGATTCAGCTCGCGCGGAAGGTCGGACTTCTCTGTTTCCGTTGAATAAATCTTTCCGTCATAACTTGCAAGAAAAATACAATTACCGCTTTTACCGCCGGCGGAAAAAATCTTACTTGCTTCGCTCTTTACATTCTTTTCGATTAGAGGACCGATAACCCCCTTGTCCGTAATAGATATTTTGTAAAGAGAATATAGTTCCGCAGAGCCGTCAAAATAATAAAGCGAGTCTTCTCCGCCGAACAGGAGCGGCGACTTTGCCGCGACAATCTTGGCCTTTTTTCCGTTTGAGGTCGACACTATATAAACTGAATTGTTTTTAGTTCCGGCAATAAAATAATTCCTCGCAAAGAGAACCGGATTTTCCAGATTGGATTCAGTCTGAATTTTCTGCAAAAGACTTCCGTTCTTGAGGTTGTAGTAGGCAAGCGTTCCGTCCGGTGAGTATAGCATTACATTTTTCTCGCTGTCGGCTGTTTTTGCCCATGAAACCAGCATGTTTGTGTTTTTAATTTTTTTAAACTGTTTTCCGTTTGATGTCGTGTAAAAATAGATGCCGTTTGTCGTGTTTGTTGTTATTATTAAGTAGGTTCCCTTTGCACTGTAAGTTACGCTTAAAACAGGCGAGTCAAAGATAAGGGAACGTTTTAACTTTAACGCTTTTGTGTCAAAAAGTTTTACACTGTAATAAACTCCGCCGTCTGTCTCGTAAAAGGCAATTTCATTTCCGGCAGGCGAGAGAACGGCGCTCACAATGTGCTTGTCCGTTACCTGAAAATGCTCTCCGATTCCGTTGTCCCATCGTATTAAAAAGCCGTCTTGTCCGGCGGTCCAGAATGCGCCCGTGTCGGAACTTGTGTCCGCAAAGACGGCGGTTACCTTACCCTTGTGTCCCTGACTTGAAAAGCGAGGTTGTGCAAAAATGGATACAGGGCAGTATACATAAAATAAAAAGAAAACAGCTAGAACCTTTGTCAGGTTGTATGTTTTTGTAAGACTTTTGTTCATTTTGCAACTCCCATAAAAAGTCAATGAGGAAATTTCAATTTCCGATTTGACTTTTTAAGCACATTCGCAATGAAATGAGAATGTGCGGTTAATAAAAAGTTTGCGACGCAAACTTGAGCAAGATAAAAAGTGCGGTATTTTAGCAGTTTTTATCT
>CAYFWC010000014.1:0-33965 GCA_964346805.1 uncultured Treponema sp.
TCGGTCCGCTCCACGGAGTCCGCTCCACGTCCGGAATACCTGCCCGGGCTCTGCACGGGAATCTCCTTGCCGGAGAGCCGGGAATGTACGGGCTGTCACCCTGTAAAAAATAATAGAAAAATAATTATGAAAATCTTATCTCAGTTTTGCGCCGGGAATTAATGCGGCTGCTGACTTTACAAGGGCAGAGACTTTAATATCCGTGTAGGGAAGTGTGTTTTCTGCGTCCGGCGAAATGCAGTTGTCGTTTCTGAACTGAGCAAAATACCAGGCGGCGTTTTTTGGAAGAAGACTTGCAATTTCCTCTATTTCTTTTTTTCCGACAAGCGGCGGATAAAGAACGGTTCTGAACTCTCTTCTGTCTTCCGGTAACTGTGAGATTATTTTTATGGAATCGGTTATTTTTTCTGCAAGTTTCCGCCCGTGCTGTTTCCCGCATAAAGTGGAAGCCAGTTCCCCGTATCGGACCGGACTTGTCTTTACGTCTAGCGCTATATAGTCAGGGCAGAGCGAGCTGTCTTTTATAAGACTCTCAAGCTGTTCCGGAAATGTACCGTTCGTGTCCAACTTGATTTTGTAGTTCAGCGCCCTCGCTTCTCCTATCAGTTTTCTTACGGTCTCCGGAGCGCACAGCGGCTCTCCGCCTGAGATTACAAGGCCTGTAAGAAGATTTTTTCTTTTTTGCAGGTGTGAAATAATTTCTTCAATCGTAACAAATTCAATAGGAGTTGAGAAAGAACAAGCCCTTTTGACTTTGAGGCACTCCTCTTTTTGCAGGACTAATTCAGTGTTGTAGCAGTATGGACAGCGTAAATTGCAGCCCTGTAAAAAACAAGCCGCCGCTACCCGTGCAGGGTAGTCGACGAGCGTGGTTTTTATTAGAACGGCTTTAGGCATTTACAGTGCTGAATGTTTCTTCCAGTTCCTGAACATTGTGGGCGCGTTTTATCTCCCTGTTCTGCGCATCATAGAAAATTACTGTGGGAGCGGCAAATACGCCTTTCCGGCCGGCTTCTGCAAGTCCGCTGTCTGTGTCCACATCAATGTTTTTTCCCTTTAGCGAAATGTCTGCCATAAAATCTTTTACGGGCGGACAGTTGGGGCATGTTCTGCGGACAAAAAGTTCGTATGAAGCGATTCCCCTTATTTCGTCTGAAGTCTCTGTTTCATCGTCAAGCATTTCAGCGGCGACATCAAATTCAGTCTGTTCCGATGTATGAAATGCCTCATGCTCGCATTCATTTTGAGCGGCGCCGGCTTGATTTCCGTGCTCCGCGGAGTCATCATTTATAATGAAATTTTTTCTGTGCTTGAATTCTTCAGCCTTGCCCTTGTTCCAGTTGCGGACTGCGCGGTAGTAGCCTACGATACGGGCGTAAACTTCAGTTTCTGTTCCGTGAACATCTTTGATTTCATTCTGAATCTCTGCGATTTCCGCATCAATTTTCTGTAATTCGTTCATTCTGTCCTCCCTTTTTATTTCAACGTTTTTAAAAGCTCTGCCTTTTTTTCCAAGAGTAAATTCAATCTCTGCTTGAGCGCGGCCTCTTTCTCTGCCTTGCATTTTGGACATTCAAACTGCTGGCCCGAAAGATATCCGTGCTTGGGACAGATTGAGTAAACCGGCGAGATTGTAAGATAAGGAATTCTGTAATTTGCCATGATTGCCTTTACCAGATCCCTGCATGCCTCCCAGTCCTTAATCTGTTCTCCCGTAAATGTGTGGAATACTGTTCCGCCCGTATATTTTGTCTGCAAAGACTCCTGCATGTCAAGAGCCTCAAAAATATCAGAAGTGTAGTCAACAGGAAGCTGAGTGGAATTTGTGTAATAAGGATCGTCCGTACCGCTTGTGATTATGTCCGGATAATTCTGCTTGTCGTGCCGGGCCAGACGGTAACTGGTGCTTTCCGCCGGCGTCGCCTCCAGGTTGAAGAGTTCGCCTGTCTCCTCCTGATAGTCCTGCATGCGGTCCCTCATGTGGTCAAGCACTTTTTCCGCAAAGGCCTTGCCATTCGGGTTTACTATGTTTACGCCCAAAAAATTCATGCAGCACTCGTTCATGCCGCAGAGACCGATTGTGTTGAAGTGGTTGTTGAGGGTTTTGAGATATCTCTTTGTATAGGGGAAAAGTCCGCCGTCATAGAGTTTTTGAATTACCTTTCTTTTTATGCAGAGACTGAGCTTTGCCAGATCCATAAGGTAGTCGAGGCGCTTGAAGAACTGCTCCTCGTTTTTTGCAAGGTATCCAATCTGCGGAAGGTTTATTGTGACAACTCCGAGGCTTCCCGTAAATTCATCACTTCCGAAAAGGCCTCCGCCCCGTTTTCGCAGTTCCCTCTTGTCAAGTCGGAGACGGCAGCACATGGAGCGCACATCGCTCGGATTTAAGTCTGAGTTTACAAAATTCTGGAAATACGGGGTTCCGTACTGGGCAGTCATTTCAAAGAGGAGTTTCGCGTTCTCACTGGTCCAGTCAAAGTCCTTTGTTATGTTGTAAGTCGGGATAGGGTAGCCGAAGCCCCGTCCCTCCGCATCTCCTTCAAGCATAATTTTGATGAACTGCTTGTTGATGAGATCCATTTCCTTCTGGCAGTCGCCGTAGGTAAAGTCCTGTTCCTTTCCGCCGACAATGGCTTTTTTGTTTTTAAGATCGTCAGGACATACCCAGTCAAGCGTAATGTTTGTAAATGGCGCCTGGCTTCCCCATCGGCTGGGTGTGTTCACTCCGTAAACATAAGACTGAATGCACTGGCGGACCTCTTTTTCCGTAAGATTGTCGGACTTTACAAAGGGGGCGAGATATGTGTCAAAGGAGCTGAATGCCTGTGCGCCGGCCCATTCGTTCTGCATGATTCCCAGAAAATTCACAATCTGGTTCACCAGAGTGGACAGGTGTGTGGCCGGCTTTGATGTAATCTTGTCCTTTACGCCGCCAAGTCCCTCCGTAATGAGCTGCCGGAGTGACCAGCCGGCGCAGTAGCCTGAGAACATAGACAAATCGTGAATGTGGAAGGCTGCCGACTTGTGGGCATCCGCTATTTCCTTTGTATATACATTGTTGAGCCAGTAGTTTGCGGTGATTGTTCCCGAGTTGTGAAGGATAAGTCCGCCCAGAGAAAAATTTACATTCGCGTTTTCGTTTACACGCCAGTCACTCTGCGCAAGGTAGCCGTCCATAGTCTTGTTGATGTCGAGCATAAGGCTTTTTGCATCGCGCATTGCGTCGTGGCGCGCCCTGTAAAGAATGTAGGCCTTTGCGACTTCTGTCTCTTTTGCCTCTATGAGGACCGACTCAACCTCATCCTGAATCTCTTCGATGGCGGGAATTGAATGGGCGCGGCGGCCTGCCATCAGCAGGCGCAGTTTTTCTTCCACCGTGTCTGTAAGAGCCGAAGCCTTGTCCGGATTGGGATATTTTTCAACCGCCTGAATGGCCTTGCCTATGGCTGTCTCAATTTTCTTTCTGTCATAAGGAACGATATCGCCTGAACGCTTTACGACATTTTTAATGAAAGACTTTGTTTCCTCGTCTCCACTCTTGCCTAGAAAACTTCTCCACTGCGGAAAAACTGACTGGTCGCTCACTTTTTTACTCCCTCCACTTCATTTACTTCGTTAATAATATTCACAAATTCATCAAGATTCTCAAAGTGCTTGTAGACAGAGGCAAAGCGTATATAGGCAACTTTGTCAATTTCGTTCAGGCGCGCCATAACGATTTCTCCTAAATCCGCCGTGGAAATCTCGCGGCTGGTCTTGGCCTGCATTACAGCCTGGTCCTCAATCTCTGTAACGAGATTTTCAATTATATTTGTGGAAATGGGGCGCTTTTCCAGCGCGCGCCTGATACCCTTTTCCATTTTCTGAGAGTCGAAAGGCTGTCGGCGACCGTCCCTCTTTATGACCATGAGAGGTTTTTCTTCTATGCGTTCGTAACTTGTAAAACGGTAGCCGCAACTCAAACATTCGCGTCTCCGGCGGATATTCTCACCGTTGGCCATTGTCCGCGATTCAATAACACGGTCGTCAAGTGAACCGCAATAAGGACAGCGCATTTTTTTATAATTCCCCACCCATTTTTACACTAGTAATAGTGTTTTTTTATTAGTTTTCGTATTATACACCACTATGGTTTTTAAAGCAAGCATTATTTAATAAAAAAGTCAGACTGGACTGTAAATGTTATTTAAAAATGCTCTTTTTGTGAATAGAGTCCGGGTCCTTTACAGGAAAACGGCTTTTTCCGCCTCTGCCGTAATGATTTCCCACTTTTTTGCGCCTATGAATTCTTTCTTTACTATCCACGAGCCGCCGACTGCAAGAACATTTTTCTCTCGCAGGTATGAGACTGCGTTTTCGGCGGAAATTCCACCGGTCGGAATGAATTTTATGTCAGGGAAGGGACCGCTCATAGCCTTTAGGAAATCTGTTCCGCCAGAACACTCTGCCGGAAAGAATTTCAGCACGTCAAGCCCGCATTTTGCTGCGGCCGTTATTTCTGTAGGCGTCGCGACACCCGGAATTACCACCACCTCATGCTCAATGCAGTATTTTACGATTTCCAAATCCGTTCCGGGCATTACTATGAATTTCGCACCGCAGGCAATGGCTTCCTTTGCCTGCCGCACATCCGTAACCGTTCCGGCCCCCGGCAGAATGTCGGGACAGCGGGCGCTTATCGCGGAAATTGCGTCCGGAGCGGCCCTCGTCCTGTATGTGATTTCCGCTATGTTTATTCCGCCCGCATAAAGGGCCTCTGCCAGCGGAACTGCGTCCCGTGCGTCATCAATTGTGATTACGGGAATGATTTTGTTTTTCTGCATCTGCGTAAAAATATGATTCATAATTTCTCCAGTTCGTTCTCTATGTCGTCATCCAATAAAAAGAAGAAGTCTATTCCGGTCCGGCGCTCCACTTCGTCAACGGAAGTTTTGTAATCCTCAAATCTTTTTCCCTCCTGCCTTTGCGGAATAATATAGGCCTGCATGAAAAAAACAGGCTCTTCGTCCTGTCCGTCATAGTCTTTTGCCGTGTCCCGCCCGCTGTCCTCAGTTAGAATGACCTTGTAGAAATATTCGGGGACGGCGACTCTGTTGGCTCCGATTGTGTCATAGCTGTTTTTCTCAAGAACGGGTCCTGTTACAATATAAAGCCTTTCATGCTCTTTTGCAAGATTCCTGACATACTGTTCCAGCTGCTTCCATATGCCTGCGTTGAAAGAGTGTGTCTGGGGTGTCATGTTGCTCATAAAAAATGATTCGCTCATGGTTTTTTCTGAATACGCAAAGTCCGCGGCGGGGGCAAGATGTCCCCTGTCAAAACCGCTTTTTCTGTAGTCCTCAAGACTTGCGGAGCCTGTTTTTATGTCCGGGTCTTCCCTGAAGTCGTCTGTGCGGGAGGCCTTTTTCTCCAGTTTTTCCGCGTCAAGTGTATAGGCGACCCATTCTGACTCCTCGTATTTCTCGCGGTAGCATAGAGTGTAGCCCGTATGTCCGACTATCTGGTGGGAGTCTTTTTTGTCCCGCATTCTGCGTCGGGGCCAGTTGTCGCCGGCGCACAGAGGAATTTCGTAGTGCCTTGAGGAAATCAGTTCGGCATAGAAAGCCTCTTCCTCTTTATTGCCGATATACGAGTTTGCTACGCAGGAAAAAATTCCGAGGCAGATTATGGAAAGGACAATAATTACAAAAAAACGCTTCATTGATTTTATTATAGCACTATTGCGGTTTTTTTTAAATAGTGATAGAATGTTTTTATTAAGGATTTTAAAAATGGCAAAGTCAACTTATCCAAAACACTACAAGCCGATTCTTGGAGAAAAAGAAACCGAGCATGCTATTGTTTTATTGAAAGATTTCTTTCAGACGGCTCTTTCTACTGAATTGAATTTAACCCGTGTAACCGCCCCTCTTTTTGTACGCACAGGAACAGGCGTTAACGATGACCTTAACGGTATCGAGCGCCCTGTTCGTTTTCCTGTAAAGAGGCTGGGCGATCAGAAACTGGAGATTGTTCAGTCGCTCGCAAAATGGAAGCGGCTCAAAGTAACTGAACTGGGACTTCAGCCAGGATTCGGAGTTTATACCGATATGAATGCCATTCGTCCCGATGATGACATGGACGCGATTCACTCGCTTTATGTTGATCAGTGGGACTGGGAAATGGCGATTGGTGAGCTTGACCGCACTGTATTCTACCTGCACGAAATTGTAAAGAAGATTTACCGTTGCATTAAGCGCGCCGAGTTTTATGTCTATGATTTCTACCCTGAGATAAAACCGTCGCTTCCTGAGAATATCAAGCTTCTTTTCAGCGACGACCTTCAGCGTGAGTATCCCAATCTTACGCCGAAAGAGCGTGAGTATGAGGCCGCGAAAAAGTACGGCGCCATTTTTATTACAGGAATCGGTGCCGCCCTTGCGGACGGAAATCCTCACGACGGCCGCGCTCCTGACTATGACGACTGGATTACGGAAACCGGTGACGGGCACAAAGGCCTGAACGGTGATATTATCGTTTGGAATGATGTTCTCCAGCAGCCCTTTGAGTTAAGTTCGATGGGTATTCGTGTTTCTCCGGACTCTCTGCGCGCGCAGCTAAAGGAGCGCGGATGCACAGAGCGCGAGAAACTTATGTTCCATTCAAAGCTTCTTAAAGGTCAGCTTACCCAGACTTTGGGCGGCGGAATAGGTCAGTCCCGTCTCTGCATGCTTTTGTTTAAGAAGGCCCACATCGGAGAAACTCAGGTAAGCATCTGGCCTCCGGAAATGATTGCCGACTGCAAGAAGCACGGAATAAAATTACTGCAATTAAATTAGTAGGGTGACGGTCCGGATTTGTCCGCTGCTGAATCTGTCGTTCTTTTGAAGAGAGTTCTGCTTATGAACAGGTCCGGCCGGTCCGTTTTTTATGGCGAAAGATTTTGAATTTGACCTGCACGATTTAGATTCTCAGCTGGCATCTTTTGCCTCCCGCGGCATAACTGAATTTGCCGTCCACGACAGAAAAATTTCTTCCGAAAAGGGAGCGCTCTGCAACTTCTTAAAAAAGGCGGCCGAGTATATTCCCGATGTTTATATAACTATTCCTGTTTCCGCAGGCCTTATTGATAACGAAGTTCTTGCCTTGGCTCAGAAACTTTTCTGTTCACTGGACATATTCCTGACAGCTTCTTCCTTTGACAAAAAACTCTTTACAAAGAAGGCCGCCATTCTAAACAATGGCGGTCTTGTATTCGGTTTTCTGATGGATTTTGCTATTTCTCAGGGAGACTCAATCAAGTCTTTCCGGGACAGAATAGACTCGGCTCTTCCATTGTATCCCAACCACATTGACTTTTCGCAATTGTATTCAGACTCAAAAGAGGAAAAGAATACGGCGACTTTTTCCAGCCAGGACATAAATTATGCCCGCGGCGTTGCCTTTGCTGTCTGCATTTTTTATTCGGCCGGCCGGGCTGTTCCGTGGTTCAACTCGGTGCTAAAACCGCTGAGAATAGCCCCGTCAAGATTCTTCTCGGATTTTGCTGAATGGCAGGCCTGCAATAACTGCGGACTTGAAAGCCGCGGCAAGACGGAAGGACTTCCTCATGCGGAAATAGAAAAAATGCAGCTCCTGTTCCTGGAGGAGAAATATTCTGAAAAAAAACTGGAGCATCTTTTGCCGCTTGTCCGCGATCTGGTAAAAATAAACGGGGCTTTCTCCCGACTAGAAGGCGAGGGCGAGGAGACTGTTCTCTGCCTGAATTTTAATCCGGATGACCTTCTGAGCCCGGCGTCCCTTGACTTGATTTCTTTTTCAGACAATGTCTGCATGGAAGAATGCCGTGTGAGAGTGTATGATCACGACGGCGAGCCTGACTACAGGATTCTCTGATGCAGACAATTCTCTCCGTCCGGCAAAAGTGCCGTCTCGATGAATTTCTCCGTATGGAGCTTCCAAAGCTTTTTTTAAGGGAAGTGAGCAACAGCAAGGTTCGCCGTCTCATCTTCAGCGGCAACGCCGAGGTTTCTTTTAGACAGGGCAATCCCTTTTCTCTTGTAAGGAATCCTTCTCTTTTATTGAGAGACGGGTGCAGCGTAAAAATCAATCTGGAAGAGGAAAAATTTTTTTACGAGCGACAGAACAATGACATTCGGTTTGAGCTTGATTCTTCCCGCGTTTTATACGAGGATGAGACTGTCATTGTCGTGAACAAGCCGGAGCATTTTCCGACAGAGGCGACTATGGTAGAGAGCCGGGACAACCTTCACGCGGCGGTTGTCCGTTATCTGTGGAAGAATAATCCGGGGCTTAGAAATCCTCCCTATTGCGGAATTGTCCATCGTCTTGACCGGGACACGAGCGGCGTAATCCTGTTCTCGAAGCAGAGAGCCGTAAACGCCGTCCTTCACGAGGCCTTTGACTCGGGCAGTGCGTCAGGTTCTGCGGACACCGGGGAACGCTCCGCAAAGAAATTTTATCTGGCGCTGTGCAGCCAGACCTCTTTAAGCCTTGTGAGTAAGGAAGAGAGGGCGAAAAAAGAGCATTCCCTGTGCCTTGCCGCCGGAAAAGAATTTTCCGTAAGAAACTATATAGGCCGAGTCTCTCCGAAATCCGCCGCCGCAAAGTGGGGAAGCCTTTCGGCGGAAAAGGGCGGGAAATTCTCAAGAACAGATTTTAGGATAATAAAGGAAGTTGCGGCGGCCTCTATGCCCCGGGACGCTGGAATTTCATTCTGCGGCGGGCCTCTTTACCTTGTACAGGCGGAACTCTTTACCGGGCGCACCCACCAGATTCGTGTCCACTTGTCGCAGAGCGGCCTGCCCATTTTGGGAGATACTTTGTACGGCGGACTGTCCTTTGAAAGAATCTGCCTGCACGCCCTTTCTCTGGAACTTCCTCATCCGCTTACTGGCAAGAAAATAATATTTGAAGCCCCGCCTCCGAATATTTTTAATCTTTAGTTTTTTTGTTTGTCTGTCTTTACCAGGATCTTTGTATGTAGGTCGCCCTCGGTCTTAGCGTGATGATTACACGGCGGTTCTGCGCGCGGCCTTCCGGCGTGCTGTTGTCTCCGCCTTCCGCAGGAACTGTAGCCCCGTAACCCCTGTATGTAAAGATGCTTTTGTCAAGTCCACGCTCAATCAAAAGCCGGATAATGGTCTGCGTTCTGTCAATGGAAAGCTTCATCTGGTTTTCCGGCTGCCCTATGTCCGCCGTGTGTCCGGCGACAAAAATCGTAAATGAAGCGTCGTCAAGTGTTTTCTTTAAAAGTTCCGAGAGTTCTGTGATGCGCGGCTCTTCCTCCGGCAGGAGTTCCGGACTGTCGGCAATGAATTTCAGGTTGTAAATGAAGCGTATTCCGTCCGGTCCGTCAACTATATTGTCTGCGCCCGGCTTTTTGAGGGGGTATGCCTTTGCCTCCCTGTATGCTGCGTAGTAGGCCTCGTCCTTTACAGGGGCGGTCACATTACGGACAAGAGCGTCCTGATCCAAAAGAAGTACTATCTTTCCCTTCTTTAAAAGCTCTGCGTTTTCGGGAACAGAAAAAATTCTCAGTGCGTCATCGTTGCTTATTATAATGTCAGTCCTGTTCTGTCCGAAGATTTTTTTCGCTCTTATGTGAAGTGGATCCGCGCCGGCACGGTTTCTGTAGCGGCTCTCGTCATCACTCCAGTCATAACCGCATACATTCTTTTCTTTTACGGCGGCGCTTTCCATCATATTGCGCTCGTATACAATCTCCATGTCCTCATTCCAGATGCGTGGAAAAAAACATGGGTTTGCCTCGCTCTCGATAAATTCTCCGTGAATGGGAAGTGTCCCGCGGGCATCGATAATAATTCCTGTATAGGGGCGGGATGCGATGGTATCGATTGTCCTTCTTTTTGTGTATGGGGTCTGGTGGCGGACAAAAAGACTTCCTATTTGCGGAAGGTTCAGTTTGTGCTCAATCGTAAACAGTGCCGTGCTGTTATTAAAGTAGCCCAGTGTTTTGTTTCCCGAATTGACTATGTCCGTAATCTGATCCAACGAAATATTCTGTTCCAGAATGTAGTCCCCGAGCGTATGGTTTGAGTCTACATAAAGAGTTAGAAGAGGATCCTTTATCAGATTCGGAAGGCGTGATGTTACTGTGTTCACCGCGGATTTTTTTCCGCTCGGCATGGGAATCCCCGCGCGGTCCAGGTTCAGCGTAATGTCAGACCTAAAAGTTTTTTCTATCCAGTTTACGCTGCTCTTTGATTCGAGAGGTGCATCCTTGTCGTAAGTTCTTTTCTGGCAGAATGAACTTGTGAGAAAAATTATTGAAGCGGTAAAAAGAGCCGCGGATTTTTTTGTCCAAAGAGTTTTCATCTTTTTAATTATCGGCATAAATAACTGATGTGTTTAGAAGGTCTTGAACAGTTTTTTTCATGCCGCGCGGCAGACGCAGATCATATGGTTCGTCGGCAGGTGTTGTGTCGTAGAGCAGGGCAGGGTTCAGCGCCTGTAGAATTGACGGATCTATGCGGATTTCCGACGCTATTGCCTTTATGGAGACTGCATCATTTACCGTAACATAGTCAAAGTCGTCAAGCGGAGAATAGTATTCAGAATCATAGAAAACCTGGGGTAAGTATACGCCGTAGCACGCGGAGTTTGTAACGATGTCGCTCACGGCGAGAAGATTTGGTATGTAGGCTATCGTATGATCCGGAATAAGTTTGTGCTCGGCCAGAGTCCAGAAATCTTTCTTTTCGCCCTGAGGAACTTTACCCAGGGCCCTTTTTACGGCTCCCGCCCCGCAATTATATGCGGCTATTGCCAGGAGCCAGTCTCCGAACTGCCTGTAGTTTGCCTCAAGTTTAAGAAGAGCCGCGTCTGTGGACTTCCAAGGATCCCGCCGCTCGTCTATCCATTTTGTTTTCCGCAGATAGTTTTCTATGGAGTTTTCCATAAACTGCCAGAGCCCCACGGAAGGGCTTCCGCTTTTTGGAACAGCAAGCGGCTTGTAGCTTGATTCAATGACCGGTATATATTCAATGCACAGTGGCATTCTCTTTTCCAAAAGCCGGCGGCGGACATAGTAGCGGTACTGGGAGCCGTTTTCAAGGATTGAGTTTAGTTCGGCTGCTCCCCGTCCGGAAAGCCAGCGGGTCTTGTAGATTGAAACCTCAGGGCGGTCTGCCCCCGGGAGGTCTATGTCCCTGTAAAAGCCGGAAAGCCCATTTTCCGCGACAAATTCTTCCGGGGAAAATTCTTCCGTAGTCCCTGTAATGTTTCGGCCTTCAGAATCCTTCTGTGCTGATGAGAGACGGTTAAGTGTAAGGGCAAGGCAGAGAAAGATAAAAAAACTTTTCACATCATCTCGCCGATATAGATTCCGGCCCATTCCCATGTTCCGTGAATGTCAGGGTCTGCCGGAAAATTTACCTTTCTGAAATACAGGTACCAGGTGGGAACAGCGTTTGTCCAGCCCTTTGTCTTCAGGTACGCCTCGTTGATCGTAGGTCCGGGAATAAGTTCGTCCGTATAGCGGATTCTGTTTCCGTGCATAAAGTTCACCATGGAAAAGTCTACCTGACTGGTCGGAGCGCTTTCGTCCGCTTTCCATGAAACGGCGAAGAAATTTACCTTTGACCTGTAGGTGTCAAGTTTTCTGGGCTGGTATCGGGTTATGGCGGTCTTTACGGACGAGGCGAGTTCGTCCAAAGTCTTGAATGTCCAGTTTTTAGGCGAGTTGTTAAAGTCAATTATGTTACGGGCGTAGTTGTAAATGTCGTGCAGGTCCGTAATCTGGATAGAACTCGCGTCCGGCTGCTCGAGAAACATATTGTAGGTTTTGAGCGCACGAGTCCATTCGCCGATTTGCTCGTATTCGCGGGCAAGCCGCACATACATTTCCGTAATGCTTACGCTTGACGGAAAGCGGTTGATCAGCATGTTAAAGTAGTTTATGCGGTTTTCGTGATTTGTCGAAATCTGAATAAGGTGCTCCAGACAGATGAAATGAATAGACTGGTTCTTTACCTTGAGGTCCGGGTAGTCGCGGATAATGCGCTCAAAATAATATTCAGCCACCTGTTCCTGACCCATCTGGATATAGGCGTAGGCCGTCATCAGAAGCCAGTAGGAGTTGTATTTATCCTCCGGGTTCCGTTCCGCATAATTTGTCAAATATAAAATCAAGTCGTTGTATTTCTGGTCGGAAAGCCATTTTGTCGAGATGCTGTTTATGATTGCGTAGCGGCTTTCGGCACCGGTTTTGGGTGAGCGGAGCAGTTCTTCAAGCTGCCTTTCCGTTTCTGCCTCCGCCTTTTCTGCTGCTGAATCTTTGTTGCCGCAGGAAGTAATGATAAGAGACGCAATGATTATACAGGAAAAAATTCGAGTCATTTTTTTCATTATAGAAAAAAATTATCATATTTTGAACAATGTTTCAATACGGATTTTGCCTTTGACAATAATACTTTATTATGCTATAGTGAAAAACTATGGGTAAGAAAAATCGCCGGTTCCAGAATCTTTTACTTTTGTTCGGACTTTTGCTTTTTATTGCAGGCGTTCTCTTAATATTTCTTCCTCCGTATTCACAAATTGTCTTGTATCATTTTGTGCTGAATTCAATTCTTGTGGTCATAACGGCGCTGGGAGTCTACATTTCCATTCTTGCCCAGAACTCTGTTTCATTTTACATAACAGTAAATCTTTGCATAATGTCGGTTCTCTCCTTTCTGCTGAATGCCAATTCCAGGGATTTCAGGCAGCTATGGCCCGTAGTCGTAATTATATGGGGAATCACACTTCTGCCGGTCGGGCGCTTTCACTGTAAAAGCTTCCGCTCGGCCTATGTGATTCCGGCGTTTGCCCTTATTATTCTGGGTGTATTCTTTCTCCTTTTCACATTTCATGTTATAAATATGTCGATGCGGACCTTTTTCAGCTGCTTTATGCCTTATATTCTGGTGCTTGCCGGAATTGTTCTTATATGCGTTTATTATATAAGCAAAAATCATAAGGGTAAGTTTCCCGTGATTAAGGATGATGACGAAGATCCTCTCCTCTTTACGGAGGATGACGACTAGATGCCTAAAAAGGTTATCTGCCTTTTTTTAATCCTTCTCTTTGCCGCAGAATTCTTTTCTGAGAATTTATATGCCCAGTATTTTATCGGGGAGGGGGAGCACCGGATTCTTGTCGCTAAAAAAGAAAGGAAAAAAAAGAAAGATCGGCCGGAGGATGACGAGGAAATTACGGGGCCTGTCACCGCAATCAGCGTAACCAAGTCTTCTGACCGCACCTCCGGTTTCTTTTCCGGAATTGACGCCGGGGTTATGGCTCTTGTCGAGAACGGGTCTCCGGAATCTCTCCTAGATGCTTATGCAAAGATAAGAAAAGCCGCTGTGGACTATCAGGATAATGAACGGGTCCTGATTTACATAATTTCTTCAGTTTTGAGAATAGTATGGCCCAGCCAGTCCGCCGCGGATGTGGAGGAAATTTCCGTTGACGCGCGAAACGCTTATACCGGCGCGATTGACTCTGCTAAAAACGGAATATATGACACCAGCACCGGAAACAGAGACTTTCTTGCGGCTGTCCTTCCGTCACTGGTTCTGTGCGGAATCGTAAACCGTCCCGAATACTATGAACAGGCGGAAAAAGACTTGCGGACCGCCCTCGTCCTTAATCCGAAAAGTGTTCTCGCAAACTATCTTCTCGGCCTCTTGTACTCAAAGAGCGGCCGCAGCGAAGACGCTGTCAGAAATTTAAGGGAGGCTTCGGAGGCGAGCAGGGCATTTGAGATTTCCTTTGCCCTTGCCGCGGCTTTGAATGCCCTGGGACGCTTTGACGAGAGTAAATCCATTACGGACAGCCTCGTGGTTCTGTATCCGTCCAGCATCGTGCTTTTAAAACTGCTTGCAAGAAATTCTTATGAGCGTGGCGACTATGCCGATGCCGAGCGGTATGCGGTTCTCGTCCTTACACAGAATCCGTCCGACCTGGAAATGCTTTTGTTCCGGGCAAAAATCTTTGTCCGCACAGGCGAATACTTAAAGGCGACATCACTTCTGGATGTTTACGCAAAGGCAAATTCAAACGCAAAGGACTATCTTCTGCTGCGCGCCCGTGTCCAAAAAGAATGGAACCGCAATGTTACCGCCGCCGTATCTAATGTAGAAAAAGCCCTCTCCCTTTATCCTGATGATCAGGATGTGATACTTGCCGCGGCGGAGCTTGCCGGAGAAAGCGGCTCTTCCATCAGCGGAAAAACCGGCTCTGAACTTGCGGGGCTGGTCCTCAAAAAAGATCCCGAGAACTCGCAGGCTCTCGCTTTCCTTATAAAAACCCTTGTGGAAAGCGGAAAATGGAACGAGGCTTACAGCTCAAGCAAAAAACTTATGACCCGCCCAAATCCTTCGATAGACACAATTACGACTCACTCAAGAATTTGTCTTGCCCTAAGACTTGAGGATGAGGCATGGAACAATGCGCAGGCTCTCTACAACCGCCTTCCGAAAGAGGAAAAGGCCGTTCAGCTTTATGTGGAGGCAATGGTCAGAACCGGTCGCAGTTCGCAGGCTTCCCGTTTCATCAACTCATCTATTTCCGATGCCTCTTCCTCAATGAAAAGTTTTCTGTATTATCAGAGAAGTTATCTGGCCGGCGGGGAGACGGCGCAACTTGCGGACTTGCGGTCGGCCGTTATCGCCAATCCGAGAAATTCCGACGCGCTTTTCAGAATGTACGAGATTTATTTCCAGAAGCAGGACTACCGCAAGGCTCAGTACTACCTCAGGCAGGTTATCGCCCAGAACCCCAACAGCCAGAATTATTTGAGGCTCAACTCCGAGCTGGACAAACTTATACGCTAGTTTTTTTCGTAAAAAAAATCCTGTAGCCGGCCCTTTCCTTTATGAAGCTTATATTGTAATCCCTGTCTTCTTTGAGAGATGAACGGAGTCTGCTCAGTGCGACCCTTATTCCGTCCTCGGAAAACTCAAATCCTCTTGCCCTTGCCTTATGAATTATTTCCTGGAGCGGTGTCGCTTCTCCCTTGAGATACAGGTATTCCAGAAGCCAGAAATTCTTTTCGCTCAGTCTATGCCTCGTGCGGATAATGTTCAGAATGTCTATGGAATTTTGTTCTTCGGAAAAACTTATGTAGAATACATCGGTCTGAATTCCCTGTTCGGAAAGAAATTCGCGGAGGTCAAATGTGCCGCCGCCGAAAAGTCCTTTTTCCGCAAAAACCAGTTCCGGACAAAATTCTTTTGCGGCTTTTGTAAAGGAGCCGAGCTCGTTGAAAAACCTGCGGCCGGCGACCTCATTGTCATATTTTTGTAATGAGTCGAAAACCTTGCTTTCATCCAGTAAAAAGTAAATCGGCATTAGTGAATCCTGCTTGACAACTTTAATGTAATGGTATATTTTAATCTTACAATACATTTGTTATTTGTCAAGTTTTTTTATGCAGAATCTGTCAATATTTTTCTTATTGTATTGACAAAGTCTGTGTTTTTTTGATAAAATATGCTCTACAAAATTGAACTTTTTGCGCAACCCCCGTTTTGTGCGCAAATTGCGGATTTTTTGGAAAATAATTATTCCGAGGTTTTAATATGTACGCACTTGTTGAATACAAAGGCAAACAGTATAAGGCTGAAAAAGGCAAGTCAATTCAGGTTGATAAAATCGACGCTGAGAACGGTACAAAAATTGACATTGATTCAGTTTTGCTCGTAAGCGACGGCGACAACATTAAGGTTGGCGCTCCTTATGTAAGCGGAGCAAAGGTTCAGGTTACTGTTGAGGATTCATTTAAGGACAAGAAGGTTCTGGTTCTTAAATACAAGAGCAAGAAGGACTACCACCGCCTTATCGGACACCGTCAGCAGTATACGAACATTCGTGTTGACGAAATCATCGCGTAATGGTAAAAATCCTGCTGGTCAGGGGTGACGGCTCTCTCTCGCTGAAGGCGGACGGACACGCTCTCTTTGACAGAAAAGGCAAGGATATTGTTTGCGCCGCCGTAACGGTTTTGGCGCGGACTGCTGCCCTCACTTTTGAGGGCAGGCCGGGGGTTGATTTTAACGGCGATGCACCCGTTCGGGGGGAAGTTGCCTTTACAGTCAGGGCTTCCGGTCCGGCAAAAGCAGAAGTAAACTTTGCGGCGGACTTTTTGAGCAGGGGTTTTGAAAGCCTTGCGAGGGAGTTTCCGCAAAATGTTGAATATGATTTTAGAATCGAGTAGTTTTTTGGAGGAATATTATGGGAAGAAGTAAGGGCGGAAGCGGCGCGAAAAACGGCCGCGACTCGAATCCTAAACACTTGGGTGTTAAGAGATATGCAGGAGAAGTTGTAACTGCCGGCTCAATTATCGTTAAGCAGCGCGGTACAAAGTTTTTCCCGGGAGACAATACTAAGCGTGCCGGTGATGACAGCATTTTTGCTACAGCCGACGGAAAGGTAGTGTTCCACGAGAGCAACAACAGAAAGATTATCTCTGTTGTTAATGCTTAAGTTTTAGCTACTGTGTTTATGCCCGGCACGATAAGACCGGGCTTTTTTTTTAGACTTATGATTCAATTTGCTGATGAAGCTTTAATTACGGTATCCTCAGGAAAGGGCGGAAACGGATGTATTTCTTTCCGCAGGGAAAAGTATATTCCTCTCGGAGGTCCTTCCGGCGGCGACGGCGGTCGCGGCGGTGATGTTTATTTTGCGGTAAAGCACAATATCCGCACTTTGTCCAGACTGCGCCGTCATCCAGTCCTGAAGGCTCAGAACGGCACGGACGGAATGAGCTGGAATAAATACGGCAGGAACGGCGAGGACCTTGTAATTCCTGTTCCTCCCGGAACCACTTTGAGAGATGCCGAAACGAACGAAGTAATCCACGATTTTACGACTGAGAGCGATGGTGAAAAGTTCCTTTACATAAAGGGCGGAAAAGGCGGCTGGGGAAATGTTCATTTTAAGACCTCCACTAATCAGGCCCCCCGCATCGCAAACAAGGGCGAGCCGGCCACCGTAAAGAAAGTCCGCGTGGAACTCTCCATTATGGCGGATGTGGGGCTGGTCGGCTTTCCGAACGCCGGAAAGTCTTCCCTTCTGACAGCCTTTACAAACGCGCGTCCGAAGATTGCGCCCTATCCCTTTACTACGAAAATTCCCAATCTCGGGGTTCTGCGTGTTGACGACGAGAGGGACATAATCATTGCTGATATTCCGGGAATCCTTGAGGGCGCAAGTCAGGGGGTCGGGCTGGGAATCCGCTTTTTAAAGCATATTTCCCGTACAAAGTGTCTTCTTTTTATTATAGATGCCTCCGATCCCGATTATCTTACGGCCTATGATACGCTGGTTCAGGAAATCACGGCCTATTCCGAGGAGCTGGCAAAAAAACCCCGTCTTGTTCTTTGCAATAAGATTGACATAGAGGGTGCCCGCGTGCATGCTGAGGAAATAGCGGAGAAAATTCAAAGCGAAAACAAGGATATTCCGGTTCTCTCTGCCTCAATCTTGATGAATACTGGCATAAAATCGCTGAAGTGTGCTATAATAGAACTAGCGGATAAGATTGACGGCAGTCATGACAAGAGTGTCGCTCCCGAGCCTAAGGTCAGCAGCTTTATGGCGGAGAGGGAGTCTATAGATGACGACGCGGAAATTCAATATCCGGGGAGTGAGAAGTGAGAATTGCAATTTACGGAGGATCCTTTAATCCTGTTCATCTGGGACACCTTGCGATAGCCGAGGAAGCCGCTGTAAATTTTGGTTACGACAAGATTCTCTTTGTTCCGAATTTTATTCCGCCGCACAAGATGCTGTCGGCTACGGTTTCTCCCGTAAGCCGGCTTGCTATGCTGGAGGCGGCCGTCAGGGGAAATCCGAAATTTGAGATTGAACCTTGCGAGATTCAGCGCGGAGGCGTTTCCTATACAATCGATACCGTGAAATTTCTCGAAATGAAATACCGCGGTCGCCTTGAGGGAAAAACTGGACTTATCATGGGTCAGGAGATTGCCGCGGAATTTGAGAAGTGGAAGTCGCCGGACGAGATTGCGGAACTGTGCGATATAATTATTGCAAGACGCCTTAATCTTGGTGACAAAAGGGCTGCTGGTGTGGAGAACAGACCGCGGGGGAGTTACCTTGGCGGAGTGGATTCACACGGTCAGTTCATGAAAATTGGCAGAAACAGTTTTAAATGGCCTTACAAGGAACTGAACAATATAATTATTCCGGTTTCCTCAACTGATATAAGAGAGAAGATCTCGAAGGGCAGGGGCTGGAGATACTATGTTCCGGAGGCGGTTTACAATTATATTGTAGCGAACAGACTTTATGGATATAAACAATAAGATTGAGCTTGCGGAGATTACGGAAACCGTAAGAAAATATGCGCTGGCGGCCGTAAGTGAGGACAGATACAGGCACAGCGTGCGTGTGGCCCAGACCTGCGCAAGGCTTTGCGCCCATTACGGGTTGAATGAGCAGGCTGGCTTTTTCTGCGGAATTGCCCACGACATCTGCAAGAGTATGTCTCCTGACATGCTTCTTCAGATTGCGTCGAGAGACGGCGGAGAAATTACTAAAATTGAAAGAGAGAAACCGTCCCTGCTGCACGGGAGGGCCGCGGCTGTAAAGTTAAGGGAAGACTGGCATGTGGACGATCCTGACATACTTGAGGCTGTTGCCAACCATACTTTCGGTAAGGCCGGAATGTGTGATTTGGCTAAGCTTCTTTATGTCGCCGACAAAATAGAGCCGGGGCGCGAGAATGTTACGCCTGAATATACGGCCCGTCTTATGGAGATGTCCATAAACTGCATGACGGCCGCAGTGCTGGATGAGAGCATGGAATTCTTAAAAAGCCGCGGCAAGAAAATTGCCCGTGCGACAAAGATTTTTTACAAGAGCTTAAAGAGCTAGGAAAAATGAAGATGCATTTAAAGCGTGCGGATAAAGGAATTATTTTTCTCATTTTGATTATAGCAATCCTCCTGACACTGATAATTTCTTTTTATATTTATCTCCGCGCGGATTCAGTTAAGGACAAACTCAAGACAGACCCTATTATAAAATCCCTGCTGCTTGTGGAGGATGAGGGGAATGTTATTTTCAGCGATGTATTCCTGGCCTATGCCGAGTCCGGCAAGGGTGCGCTGGTAACAATTCCTGAGAATACCGGCGGAATCTATGATTCTCTCGGCCGTGTGGACAGAATCGATTCTGTTTTCCGGGAGAAGGGGCTGGAATCCTATAAAAGAGAAGTAGAAGAGCTTATCAATATGAAACTCTCCTATACGCTTGAAATCTCGCTCAGCGACTTTGAGCGTCTTTCGGATCTTTTAGGCGGTCTCAATGTCTTTATTCCCCAGCCCGTGGACGGGAGAGGCGGGGATGGAGAGCCATGGCTTTTGCCGAGCGGAGCCGTGCGTCTTTACGGGGACAAGGTTCATACATACATGACTTATAAGTCTAAGGATGAGGATGACGAGGCTGTCCGCGCCCGCCGCCAAAGCATGGTTGTGGCCCTGCTTTCCGGACTAAAAGAAAACAGAAATCTTATATTTGCCCGTGAGAATTTTAAGGAATTTTCTTCCTGCATAACCACTAATCTGAATCAGAAGGATTTTGCGGAACTGCTTCAGATTCTGACACGCGTGGATTATGAGCGTATTACCCAGCTTGAGGTTACGGGACTTAATCAGAATGTTGACGGAAAGATTCTGCTTTATCCATTCCGTAACGGAGATTTTATAAAGGAAGTTGTTCACCGCGCAGTTACTTCCATTATTTCCGCCGCAAACGGGGCGAATGACCGCACTTATGTAATTGAAATTCAGAACGGAACAAAAGTTCAGGGGCTGGCCCGCAACACGCAGATTCTTTTGCAGGGTGCCGGATTTGAGGTTCTGAATATTCAGAATGCGCCCAGCAGCGATTATGCTCAAACCCGGATTGTAGATTTGATTGGAAATCCTGAAGCCGCCAAGTCCCTTGGTGATTTTATACGATGCACAAGAATCACGGAGGAAAAAATTGCTGCCGAAGGAGAGGATGTTGAAACGCCAAACTTTGACTTTATCCTGATATTGGGCCGTGATTTTGACGGCCGCTATGTTCACGGCACAAAAGGAGAGTAAGGCAAAAACTGCGAAAATACCGCAGTTTTTATCTGCTCTAAGTTTGCGTTGCAAACTTATTATTAACTGCACATTCTCATTTTATTGCGAATGTGCTTAAAAAGTCAAAATCGGAAATTGAAATTTCCTCATTGACTTTTTGTGGGGAATAATTATGGAAAATAAATCAACTGAAGACAAGGCGCTTGAGATTGCCCGTCTTGTAGAGGATGGAAAGGGCGGCAATGTTGTCGTCATTGATATTTCTGAGCTGAACAGCTGGACTGATTACTTTGTGATTGCGACAGTTTCCAGCGCAACTCAGTCCCAGGGTATTCAGAAGCAGGTAAAGGATTACATCAAGGATAACGGGCTTGAAATCCATAAGACAAACAAAAAAATTCCCGACGGAGACGACTGGAGTCTCATAGATTTGGGCAATATCGTGGTTCATCTTATGTCGCAGCAGGCGCGTGAATTCTATGATTTGGAGAAACTTTGGCATGCGGGTAAAAGACTTGCATAACCAATTTTTCTACCAAAGTTGAATTAAAGTTGTTGACAAAAGTTTCCAAATTTGTATAATATTTAAAATATGTCGGATGAAATTTCTATTGCAGCACCGGCCAAGATAAATATTGGTCTGCGCGTTCTTGAGAAGAGAGGCGATGGTTTTCACGGTATAGAAAGTATTTTTGTTGCTTTGGGCCTTTGCGATCAGTTGATTGTTCGGCCGCTTGAGGAAAAAAACTTGTGTGTGGTTCACTGCGCACAGAGCGAGATTCCCCGGGACAACACGATAACCGCCGCTTACAGAGCCGCCAGGACTGTTTTGCGAAGAGACCTGCCGGGAGTTAGCGTTGAGTTGATAAAACGCATTCCTTTAGGCGGCGGGTTGGGCGGTGGCTCATCTGATGCCGCCGCCTTGTTGAAAGCTTTACAAAAATATGGCGAATGTATTTCTGATGACGATGCTTACAGAATTGCCTCGGCAGTCGGAAGTGACGTGTTTTTTTTCTTGAAATGTAGTGAGCCTAATCAGGCTGCTCTAATTTCGGGTAGGGGGGAAATTGTTAAACCGATAGCTCCCCGTTGTGATTTGCATTATATTCTGGTTTTTCCGGAAGTCCATTCTTCGACCTTAGAAGCTTATGAGGCGCTTGATGAGGTTGTCGGAAAGAAACGGAAAAATTATGTGAAGTATGAAGAACTTGAACAGGAATTTAGAAAACCTGTTCATTGCTGGAACTTTACAAATGATTTTACTTCGGTTCTTTCAGACAGATTTAAAGAAATAAGACGTGCTCTTGACTATGTTCGTGATAGCGGTGCACGGTTTTATGAAATGTCAGGCTCTGGTTCGACGGTGTTTGGTGTTTATGAGACTGTCTCTCAGGCTCATAATGCTGAACGCTTTCTGTCCGGTGAGTGGGACATAAGGTTATTTTAAAATAGGAGAATGATATCATGCATATTACAGAGTTACGTATAAGAAAAGTAAGCGGCGAGGGAAAACTTCGCGCATATGTTACAATTACATTTGACGGCTGTTTCGTTGTTCATAATGTAAAAATTATAGAGGGAAAAGAGGGGCTTTTTATCGCTATGCCGAGCAAGAAGACTGCGAACGGTGAATACAAGGACATAGCGCATCCGATTAGCCCGGAATTCCGCGCTGAACTCCAGAATAAGATTCTGGATGAATATAACAGTGGCAATGTTATTGAGGCATCGGGCTCTTTGCAGACCGCTGCCGAATAATATAGATTGGGACGTCGGCAAGCGGTAAGCCAACGGCTTTTGGTGCCGTCATTCCACAGGTTCGAATCCTGTCGTCCCAGAAAATTTATTTTTTTATAAAACGATTTATAGGGGTTATAAAATGGATCAGTTAGTACTTAATGCCAAGACGCGCACAACAACAGGAAAGGGACCTGCAAAAAGATTGAGAATGCAGGGCCGCATCCCGGCCGTTATGTACAATCATGAGGGCAAGGCCACAATGCTTGACATTGATGAGGTTGAATTCAACAAAATTTGGCGTAACATTACGCCTTCAACATTGATCAGTGTATCAGTTGACGGAACAAATCATGATGTGTTTATTAAAGACACTGAATACAATATCCGCAACGACAAAGTTCTGCACGCAGATTTCTTTGAGCCTGCTGCTGACGAGGCTATCACAATGAAGATGCCTGTTCACTTGGTAGGAACTCCTGCCGGCGTTCTCAAGGGTGGCTTCCTTCTCAAGCAGCTTCCTGAAGTTCAGGTTAAGGCTGTGGCAAAGAATATGCCCGCCCGCATTGACGCCGATATTTCAGGCGTTAACATCGGTGAAAAATTCCTTGTTAAGAATCTTAATTTGGGGGACGGAGTAACTGTTGTTACAAGCGGTGATTCTGCTTTGGCATCTGTTAAACCGGCGAGATAATAAAACAAACCCGTCAGGCTAAAGCCCCCGTAAACGAGCGGGGGCTTTTTTTATAAATGCATATGCTTAACGCCTTTGAAGAAAATGTAGCTGACTCTTTAAAAGAACTGCTTGAGGGTGAATGCCCCGAATCTCTTGCAGTCGCTGTGTCGGGCGGTGCTGATTCCGTGTCTCTGCTTGTTAGTCTCTATAATATTTTGAGGGCAAAAAAATTTTCTTTTCATTCTGCACTTTCAGCCGTTACAGTGGATCATTCCATTCGACCTGAGGCGGAGACTGCCGGAGACGCGGCCTTTGTAAAGGATTTGTGCGCCTCTCTCGGAATAAAATGCATTGAAAAAAAACTTCCGCGGGGATTTGTCTCGGAGTGTGCGGAGGAACGGGGCCGCGGAATGGAAGACGCCGCGCGTTTTCTGCGTTACAGGGCCTTTGAGGAAACCGCGAAAGAAATCGGTGCAAAATACATTTGTCTTGCCCACAACAAGAATGATTTGACGGAAACTATTTTAATGCGCTTTCTGCAGGGTGCCCCTGCTTCTTCCTCAAGGGGGATTGTTCCCCGGCGCGGTATATACTTGAGGCCGCTTCTGAATGTTACAAGGGCGGAGATTGAATCCTATCTGCGTGAAAAAAATATTTTATGGCGGACTGATGCCAGTAATTTTGACGACAGGTATCTGCGGAACAAAATCCGCAATAAACTTGTTCCTTTTTTAAATGATACTTTTAAAGGCTGGCAGAAGGCTGTGCTTCAGGGCGCTCAAAAGGCTGCCCTCGAGTCTTTTGCCCTGGAGTCTATGGAGAAGGGCTTTGTCTGGAAATCATCGGACGACAGTGCCTGTCCGTCAGAACTTTTTACATCTGCCCTTGATTTCTCAAAATATCCTGCCGCCGTCAGGGAACGCCTTGTCTACAGGGCGCTTGATGAGTTGGGAACAGACGGCCGCATTCCCTACGGAATTGTTCATACTGTAAGCCTTTGGCCCGAAAAGGACTTTAAGAATATCTCCTGTTCGGGCATTCAGGCCTTTACGAAAAATCTGGAATTATTTATAAAAAAAGAGCAAAAAGGGGCGACTGAATCCGGTTTTTTTGATATAATAAGCGGCGAGGGAATTTATGATTTTGAAGCTTTCAGGCTTGAGACAAAAAAAGCGGTTGGTGGCCTTGACCTTTATTTCTACGGAAAGACTTCCGCCCAAGTAAAAGGCGTGGAGACACCTTTTGTTGTAAGAAGCGCCGCGCCTGGAGACGGAATTTTAACTGCGGATAAAAGCCTCAGGGCTTTGACCCGTGTGTTTTCCGACTGGAAAGTGGATGAGCGGCAGAAGAATAAAATTCCCGTAATAATAGAGAATGGGAAAATCAAGGCTGTGTTAGGCTCTGTCTTGGGGTTTGATGATTGGGTTGTAAAATGAATTGTAGACTTGTAAAAAAGATTTTTTGCATCGGCATTTTTCTTTTGTCGGGAATCGCGATTGCGGAGAATGATTCGATAAAAGATGAATTCAGCGCCGAGCGGGCAAACAGGCAGACAGCTCTTCGTTACCTTCGCCTTGCAAAAAATTATGCAGTCCAGGGGGATTGGAAAAAGGCTTTTGCCGCCTCCAAGGCCGGTAACGATTACGATAAAAGCGTTGCGGATCTGTGGTATCTTATGGCTTTCAGCCAGTATAATGAAGGTGAAAAAAGAAAGACTGTCATCCCTGTTCTTGAGAAGTCTCTTGACGGTGCTGAATGGGTTGACTACAATAAAAGCGCCGCCCGCATTTTTTATGCGGACCTGCTTTGCTCCACAGGAAAACCTTCTGAGGCGCTTTCTGTCTTGGACGAGGCTCCGTTTATATACTCCGCGGATGCTGAATATACAAGAATAAAGTCATATTATGAAATAGGAACATCGGAGGCTGTGCAGAAGGCCAGGGAAAAGGTTGATGTGAGCCGCCGCATTTATCCTGCTGACATACGATTTCCGCATCTGTTCTTTGCGTACGAGTACAGGATTATGTATTCAAATAATGCAGGAACGGGAACCTTTGACTATATGCCTCTGGATTCTGCCGCGCGGAAAACGGCTGACTATTTTATTACACGAGTTCCCGAATACGACAGACAGGATCCGGAAATAGAAGTGTATGCCGCAATCTTTGCGGAGGATGACAGAAAGACACGGCTCCTGCAAGCCTTTGACGCACGGGGATTAAAAAGCCCTATGTATGCGGCAGCAGCTTTGGAAGACGGTGTCATCGGAGACCAGGAGGCGCTGGATTATTTTCTGGACTTTATGGAAAAAGGCGTTGATTTATTTGAGGTTGAACGATTCGCTTCTGTTTTAAAAGACGGGGACGTTAAGAAAAAATTATCTGCATATCTGAACGCATATTCGGGAGTGCTTTTCAGTGATACGAACCGTACTTTGGAAAACAATCTTGAGGTTACTTACAGTCGTGGCCGCCCGGCGAAAATTGTTTTTGACGGTGATAATGACGGCGGGCCTGACTGGAGCGCTGAACTTGATTTCGGACTTCCTAAGTCCGCCCGTTTTTATGACAAGAAAATCGATGTTTATTACGGAACATATCCCAGTCCTGTCCGCATTGTGTTTGAGGAAGTACCGGGCGAGCAGGGAATTACTGTATTCAATCTTGCGGACGAAACCGTTGACGCGGAAATCTTCCGTATAAAAAGTGATGAGTTTTTAAAGAATTCCGGCATTACAGATGATTTTTATGTTGTGGACGACCGCTCACTTTGGAACGGCATTAGGCTTTTTGATATAGACAGGCTGATTCTTTCTATAAGCAGCATGGAAAAACCTTCTGTCGAGCGAGACGGAGCCTTTATCCGCTTTTCAATGCTTAGCGGCCAGCCCTATGCCGCAGACTATATAATTCCCGGTGAGGACGGAAACACCGAAAAAGTATATGCCCACGCCCAGTTTACAAAGCCTCTTGTAAGGAATCTTGACAGGGACGGAGACGGCATTTTTGAGACCTGCGAGATTTATGCTGACAGGGATTCTTCTGTCATAGTAAGCGAGGAGAATCTTAATGCGGCTGCAAGCAATATATGGGGAAGTCCTGTAAAGAATCCGGCGGTTTATCTTAAGATGATTCAGATTGACCGCAACAACGATACCCGTCCCGATTTTACGGAAGAATATCTTACAAATAACGGGAAGATTACTGTCTGGGACTCGGACTATGACGGAAACTGGGAAGAGCGCTATACAATCATGCCGAGAACGGAGGGTGAGCCTTTTGTTGAGAAAGCGGAGTTCTATCTGAAAGAAAATGGTAGAAGGAGTCTGGTTTCTGTTACACTTGCCGACGGTGCGCCGACTGAAGTTCTGTTTGATAATGAGACAGTTAATGTTACGAAAGGTTCTCAGAATGGTTTTTATTGGGTAGGCCGTGCCGGAAGTCAAAATCAGGAAATGAATATTTTCGGTCAGATGGCCGGTGTCGTGCAAGGGGTTGTTATGCAGTTTGATGACGGTGATTATTTTCTCCAGGCAATTCTTGTAGGAAATAATATTTATGCCCGAGCAATGGAAAAAAGCCCTGAAGTAAAAAATATTCAGAATGAAAACAAATTGGAAAAAGAAAATGCAGATAAAAAATAGGAATCAGAAAATGGCGCTTACGGCTCTGAAAGGAATATGGGAGGCACTGACACTGTTTTATATTCTGGCGGTTACTTTTATTTCCTGTACAAGCGCAAAACTTCCGAAAGCACCCGCACCGGATTTGGACTATACGCAAAAAGATGTTCATGATGCAGAGGTTCAGCGTATATATGACATGATGCAAAAGTCTCCCGTCGAGGCTATGTGGCGCGCCTGTGTTCTTGGTGATAAGGAACTTTGCGGTCAGACCGCTGACTTTTTGTGCGATGCTTTAAAGTCTCATATACAGGAAGATGACAGGTTGGAGGCTTTTACCATTTACAATTCACTTGTTACGACAGGTTTTGCGGATAAGGCGGCCTCCGTAATGTCTGCCGAAAAAATGCATTCCTTTTATTTTGACGGGGTCCCGGGAATTGATACGGCACCTTCAAGACAGCTTCCTGTTATATCCGACTATATTACGGGGACTGTTACAATTTGGGTGGATCTTGGAATAAAGATTCAGCGGGGAATGGGATATGCAGACCGTGTTATCGGCTCCGGTTTTTTTATAGATCCGCGCGGATATCTTGTTACAAATCATCATGTCATAAAGGGCCTTGTCGACCCGAAAAATACCGGCTATGGAAAACTGTATATAAAAATGGCCGAAAATTCAGAACAGAAAATTCCTGCCAAACTTATAGGCTATGACAGTGTTCACGATATTGCGCTTCTAAAGACAGAAATCGAGGTCCCTTATGTCTTTAATCTGGGATCAAGCCGTAATATGTATGTCGGCACTCAGATTTATGCCATAGGCTCTCCGCTGGGACTTGAACGCACTCTTACAAGCGGTGTTGTTTCTGCAACTGACAGAAAACTTTTTACAACGGGGAATGTAGTTCAGATTGATGCCGCCATAAATTTCGGGAACTCCGGCGGACCCTGTATTGATAAAAACGGCACGGTTCAGGGAATTGTCTTTGCCGGTATTATGCAGTACCAGGGGTTGAACTTTGCGATTCCAATTGAATATTTAAAGCAGGATCTTCCCATATTATACAGGGGCGGCCAAAGGCATTTTCCCTGGCTCGCGGCTTGTGGGCGCACGGCAAAGGCCGGCCGCACCGAATACGGGCTTGAGGTTCATTATATAAAACCGGGCTCAACTATGGCAAGAGCCGGAATGAAGGTAGGGGACATAATCACAATGCTGGACGGAAAGAAAATTGTTTCGCTGGAATCCGTTCAGGATGTGTTGAGGGACCATGTTCCCGGAACTATAATTTCCTGTACATATCTTGAGGGCGGTTCTTATAACGCAAAAAGAGAATGTCTTTTGTACTTAACGGAAAGACCGAAAAATCCCGGCTATGATTTTTATGAGGGGGACACGATTCAGAATTCTTTTACGGCTCTTTTTGGCATGACACTTGTTCCGTCCTCTACAAAAAATTCAAAGACTTTTGTTGTTACAAAAATTATTCCGGGAAGCATTGCCGATGAATACGGTTTTTCTGAAAATGATCCTGTAACTGTGGGACGCATTCAGTTTAACAATGAAAAATCGGCGGTAATGATTATTGTTACGACACAGAACAGGCGTAACGGATATCTTGACGCAAATCTTGTCTTGCAGTCCGCTCTTGACAGTACATATTATTTTTAAAGGAATTTGTTATGGTAGAAATGAAATACAAGCGTAACTTTTGCATTGTTGCCCACATTGATCACGGAAAATCAACTCTGGCGGACCGCCTGATTCAAAAGGCTCATATTATCGATGACCGTCAGATGATGAACCAGATTCTGGACAATATGGATATTGAGCGCGAGCGTGGAATTACAATAAAAAGTCAGGCAGTTACAATTCCTTATCATGCGAAGGACGGACACGACTACGAGTTGAATTTTGTTGACACTCCGGGGCACGTGGACTTTTCCTATGAGGTAAGCCGTGCGATTGCATCCTGCGAGGGAGCATTACTCTTAATCGATGCTTCACAGGGTGTGGAAAGCCAGACCGTAAGCAATATGTATATGGCTCTTGAGCATAATCTTACTATAGTTCCTGTCATAAATAAGATTGACCTTCCTTCCGCTGACATAGAGACTGTAAAGCACCAGATAGACCACGATCTCGGTCTCTTGCCGGAAGAGGCCCAGCTGGTTTCCGCAAAGACCGGGGCCGGTATTGACGAACTCATGGAGGCTATCGTTACCATGTTTCCGCCGCCAAGCGGAGATGTGAACGCACCAGCCCAGGCACTTATATTTGACTGCCACTATGACGCATTCCGCGGCGTTATCGTTCATATCCGTGTAATGCAGGGACGCATAAAGGCCGGAGACACAATCCGCATGATGAGCAACAACTCGGAATACAAGGTTGATAATATCGGAATTTTTAAGATTAAATACGAAGACACAGGCATGCTTGAGGCGGGAGATGTAGGATACATTATTGCCGGTATAAAGACTGTAAGCGATGTCCGTGTCGGAGATACGATTACGCTCAGCGCAAATCCTGCCGCGGAACCGCTTCCCGGATTTAAGGAGGTAAAGCCTGTTGTCTATTCCTCGATTTATCCGCTTGACTCGAATGACTATGAGGAACTGAAGGACTCTATGGAAAAGCTGAAGCTGAATGATGCCTCTCTTGTTTACGACAAGGATAATTCAATCGCTTTGGGAAACGGTTTTAGATGCGGATTTTTGGGGCTTCTTCACCTTGAGATTATTGAGGAGCGTCTTGAGCGCGACTTTGACCAGGCCGTAATCTTTACGGCTCCCAGCGTTCGTTACAAGATTATGCTTACTAACGGCGAGGAAATTTTCGTCGATAACCCGTCAGAGTATCCTGAAGGCCGTATACGGAGCGCGGAAGAGCCTTACATAAGAGCTTCGATTATTACGCCGGGTGAATTTATCGGGCAGATTATGGCTCTTTGCAACGAAAAGCGCGGAGTTCAGACCAACATGCAGTATTTGGACGAAAAGAGAGCCGAACTTACATACGAGATGCCCCTTGCGGAAGTTCTCTTTGAATTTTACGACAGACTCAAGTCCTACAGCCGCGGCTACGCTTCCTTTGACTATGAGATTATAGGCTACAAGCCCACAGAACTTGTCAAGATTGATATTCTCATTAACGGAAAATCCGTGGACGCTTTGAGCCAGCTGACATTCAAAGAGAATGCCGCGACACATGCCCGCAAGGTATGCCACCGCTTAAAAGGTGAGATTGCCCGCCAGCAGTTCAAAGTGGCAATTCAGGGTGTAATCGGAAGTCAGATTATTGCACGCGAAACCGTTAATCCTGTGCGTAAGGATGTTCTTGCAAAGTGTTACGGCGGAGACATTACCCGTAAGCGAAAACTTCTTGAAAAGCAGAAAGAGGGTAAAAAGCGCATGAAGATGGTTGGAGATGTGGAGCTTCCGCAGAGCGCCTTCCTGGCAGTTCTCAAGGGTGATGACGACGAGGAGTAAGATCCTTTAGGAAAAAGTCAGTCTGGGTACGGACGCGGTTCAAAAAATCCTGTTTTAAGGACGGTTCCGCTCCGTCGGGAAAGTGCAGGTATAGATATTCGCGGCAGTCCAGAATATCCGTAATCTGCTGGGACAGCGTCATTGTTTTCTCTCTCAGGGGGGAGTCTTCGCCCTTTGTCAGAATATCCGCCAGTATTTGAAGGTCATTCCTTTCATCTGCGATAAAGTCATTCACGGCCTTTTCTGAATCAATGTGATCCGCCGGGCTAAAGTCTTCACGCAGAACTCCGTATTCGCAGGCAGACGGCCCTTTTTGCCTTGCAACTTCCTTCGCATTGACACGCTCAATTCCAAGGTCAAGACCGCTTTTTCCTGCATTGAACAGATTCTTTACTCCGTAAAAATATGAGCGGAATAGCGAGGCATAGCCTGAGAGATTTTTTGTCGTAAACCAGGGGACATTCGCTTCCTTTTCAGTTATGCTTCTGTCTTTCCGCAAGGGTTCCGCTCCAGGTCCGAACGCCGCGCCGTAGTTTCCTGCCGGATGCAGGCGGTCGGATTGGAATAAAAGCGCCTTTGACTGTGGCGTTCCCTTTGCGTGGCTTTTTCCCAGGGAATATGAAAAGTCAAGTCCGCTCACATAAACCGGAATGTCTTCGCTCTTGCGGAGGAGAAGCGCTATATAGGTTGCTGTAAGACCGACTGAGCCCAGCGGCGGAAATACAGGTCCCGTAATTCCGCTTCTAACAAGCCTGGCGGAAAATTTATTTCTGTCAAATTCACTGTAGAAAAAACAGGTCTTTAGCCCTGTAATGCGTGGAACCGCAGGGCGGGAAGTCAGGTCGCAGAAAAGAAGTGTAGTCTTTGCCTTGTTTTCTCCGTTGCATCTGTCGGTATTAAGACCCGACCTTGCTCCTATATAGGCCTTTTCTATTGCTATCTGACTTTCACAGGCTACAACCGCGTCCGGAATAATTTTTGAGTCAAGGAGGGCGGGGAGGGCGGCGTCAACGCATATTATGTATGCGTCAGGCTTTTTCCTGATAAGTTTCTCAATGCTTTCCCCTGCACCCAGCACCAGTATCGGCTTCTCAACTTTTCCCTTTAGTCGGCAGAACGGAATGCCTTGTGCGGCGGCAGGGAGGTTCTTAAAGATATTTTTGCAGTAAAGACGACCTAGCCTTGTAAGTGTCAGCCTGTTTTTCCAGAACTGGGAAATAGCATTCTGCATAATAAAATAAAAGTTGTCGTAAAAATCCCGGTTAAAGAATGTGCCGCCCGAAAAATCAATCCTTGCCACACGCTTTACAGAGCCGGGAGGAGGAAGTTTGATTCCCTTAACGGACGGAGCGTTTCTGCTTGTAAGAGAACTGATAACGGCGTTTATCCCCCGGGCGTTGCAGTATTCTGCAGGTAAGAGTGATGTCTGTAAGTTGTGCTCTCTGATTGTTTTTTCCGCAAGTTTCCGCAGGGCCGGTTCTGCCTCCACGCATAGCAAAAAGAGACCTTCCTTTCTGCATATAAGTTCCCACCCGTAAAATAGACAGGGCGAAAATACCATGACAAGTGTGTCCGGCAGAATGTTCAGTCGTTGAAGGCTTTCGAGAATTGCTTTTTTGGGATTGAATCTTGAATAGAGAAAACGGCCCCTGTAAGAGACCGTTTTCTCATGAGAATTGGATTCTTCGATTAAAGGCGAATCGTTTTCCAATTCGATGCTTTTTAGTTGGCTTTTCCTGTAAATACTGCCATAAACTTGCCTGAGTTTGACTTGATTTTCGGGCTGTTCTGAATGGCAGAGTTTACGACAACTGTATCAGCGTTCGCAATTTCCTCACCGATAAGGCGAGGTGCGTCTTCTGCGGAAGTTCCTCCCTGTGCAATGCCCGCGCAGCGGAGAACTACGATATTGTTGGAAGACGAAAGAACAACCGGAGCGGAAACTTCGCCTTCTCCCAGTTTGAATGCTGTGCTCAGGAAATTCTCATTTGTCATCGCACCTTTAAGTTCTGTCTTTTCTTCTGCGGAAGAGCGTCCTACAAGAGTAGTGTTGTTCCAGTTGATGGCAAATGCCGGAACATCAACTTTTGTCTTTTCAAACTTTGTGCAGGCTCCGTCAAAGCCCATTGTCGCGGCGGCGGCTATAAAGTCGTTTGCCTGGGCCGTATAGTAGTCCTGTATGATTCCCTTTTCCTTAGAGTAAAGGTAGTTTGTCGCGGCCTGAATGTCCTCCGCGTTATCAAAGTCGGCGTCCACAGGGGCGTCTGTAACCTTAAAGAGCGCCCAGCCGGAATTGAGTTCAACCGGCTCGCTTACAGCGTCTTTTGCAAGGGCGAATACAGGTGCTGCCTTCTCCTCGTCCTTGAACTGCCCCTCAATCTGGTAGCGGCGGTTCATTGTTACTTTTCCTGTCTCTCCGTCACCGAAAGTTTTTGTTGAATAAGAAGTAACTGCGTCCTCAAAAGTGATTTCAGAACTCTTGATTCTTTTCAGCACATCCTTTGCCTTTGCCTCGTCGTCAAGTGTAATGACTGACATATTGTATTTTGTGAATTTCTCGGAATTCTTTGTTCCGAATTCTTTTGTCTTTTCGTCAGGATAAACCTTCATGTCAAAGGCAACATATTCAAACTCGTGCACATCATTTCCCATTTTTCTGATGAACTCGATTTCGGCGGAAGAGGGCTTTAGTCCGTAAAGCTTGTCTTTTCCGACAGATGCGAATGAGCCGAACAAGTCTTCGTATGAGCGCTGTGCTGTGAGTGTGTTTACCGTCTGCTCCTGATATGTGCGCTTTTTGTTGTCCGGGGTGGCGTTGTAAAGAGCCTGTGAGAACTCTCCCGACTCATTGTAATACTGGTTGATGAGCGCCCTGTCAACGGCTGTTTCCGGAGCCAGCCAGCCCGTGCTCAGAGTCATGTCGCGGAGAGCCATCGGTCCGATTACCTGATTGAATGCCTGTGTAAAGGCAAGTGAGTAGTAGAGTGAGGCGTAGTCCTGATTGAAGTTGTATCCCTGCTGCTCCATGCGCTGGACTGTCTGATTTGCGAGGTTGTAGAAGTCTGTTCCCTCCTCAAACTTGATCGGAACTCCGTTGTAGCTGCCGTATTCCGGCAGACGGTTACCATCAGCACCTCCGGCCATTGCCGGAACCAAAACAAAAATAAAAGCGGCAATCAGCAGAATGATAAATCCGCCGATGCTGTAAAGTCCTTTTTTCATAATAAAAACACCTTGTATTTTGTAGAAAATTATAAATAACATTATATAGTAGAATTGAAAAATAATCAATAGAAATGTCTTATTATAAATTATGCATGTTTTTCACAATTTCGATTGATTTGGGCTTTACATTTACCGCTATTGGTAGTATAGTAGGGGTGTGCTAGGCACTATATCTAGCGTTATAGGAAAGCAGTTATGAAAATTATAAAAAGAAACGGTGAAGAAGTTCAGTTTGATGTAAAAAAAATAGAGAACGCCGTCCGCAAGGCCAACGGTACGGTTCCTGTGGCGGAACGCCTTACGGAAGAGCAGATAGAAAATATCGGAAGCCAGATTTTAAAAATGTGCGAGGAAGGCGGACACGAGGCAAAGGTAGAGGAAATTCAGGATTTTGTCGAGACAAAGATCATGGAGGCCGGAGCCTATTCAATCGCAAAGAATTATATTACATACAGGTACCGCCACCAGCTTTTGAGAAAAGAGAATTCAACGGACAAGCAGATTCTGTCCCTGCTTGAGTGCAACAACGAAGAGGTGAAGCAGGAAAACTCAAACAAGAATTCAACTGTTGTCTCTGTCCAGCGCGACTACATGGCAGGCGAGGTCAGCAAGGACATTACAAAGAGATTCCTTCTTGACGAGGATCTTGTAAAGGCTCATGAGGAGGGACTGATACACTTCCACGACGCGGACTACTTTGCGCAGCACATGCACAACTGCGATCTCGTGAACCTTGACGATATGCTGCAGAACGGAACGGTGATCAGCGGAACAAAAATTGACCGCCCTCATTCCTTCTCTACGGCCTGTAACATTGCGACACAGATTATCGCGCAGGTCGCCTCATGCCAGTACGGCGGTCAGAGCATAAGTTTGACCCATCTTGCACCCTTTGTTGATGTAAGCCGAAAAAAGATTGCTCGTGAGGTTCAGGATATTGAGGTTAAGACCGGTGTAAAATTCACAAAAGAACAGTTTGACTATATTGTTCAGAAAAGACTGAGCGACGAGATTACCCGTGGTGTCCAGACCATTCAGTATCAGGTTGTAACCTTGATGACGACCAACGGCCAGTCTCCTTTTGTAACAGTGTTCATGT
>CAYFWC010000014.1:33975-59105 GCA_964346805.1 uncultured Treponema sp.
ACGAGGCGAGAACTGAGAGGGAAAAGGAAGACCTCGCTATGGTTATTGAGGAGGTTCTCCGCCAGCGCTGTCAGGGTGTCAAGAACGAAAGCGGCTACTGGGTGACACCGGCCTTCCCCAAACTCATTTATGTTCTGGAAGAGGACAACATCACTCCGGACTCAAAGTTTTATTACCTTACGGAGCTCGCCGCAAAGTGTACGGCCCGCCGTATGGTTCCCGACTATATCTCGGAAAAAATAATGCTCGGTCTCAAGGTTGACGGACAGGGGCGGGGAAACTGCTACCCCTGCATGGGTTGCCGTTCCTTCCTTACTCCCGATAAAACCGCTAACGGCTATGACAATGTAGCCGGCGCCAAAAACTGGACGGCGGGCGAGTCCAAGTATTACGGCCGCTTTAATCAGGGTGTTGTGACTCTCAACCTGGTCGATGTGGCCTGTTCTTCCGGACGGGATCTTAACCAGTTCTGGAAGATTTTTGACGAGCGACTTGACCTCTGCTACCGTGCGCTTATGATTCGTCATAACCGCCTTATGGGAACCAAGAGTGATGTGGCGCCAATACTCTGGCAGAACGGCGCTCTTGCCCGCCTTGCCAAGGGTGAGTCTATAGATAAGCTTCTTATAAACGGATACTCAACAATTTCACTGGGATATGCCGGCCTTTGCGAGTGTGTCCGCTATATGACAGGAAAGCCCCACACATCGCCGGAAGTTACTCCCTTCGCGCTTGAGATTATGAGACACATGAACGAGGCCTGCGCCAAATGGAAGGAAAAGGAGAACATTGACTTTTCTCTCTACGGAACTCCTCTTGAGTCGACCACTTATAAATTTGCAAAATGCCTTAAAAAGCGCTTCGGCGAGATTGAAGGTGTAACTGACAAAAACTATATAACAAATTCATACCATGTGAATGTTTCTGAGCAGGTTGACGCCTTTACGAAACTCACTTTCGAAAGCCAGTTCCAGAAACTCTCTCCGGGCGGCGCCGTAAGTTATGTTGAAGTTCCCAACATGGAGAATAATATTCCGGCTGTAATGGCTGTTCTCAATCATATCTACGAGAACATCATGTATGCGGAACTCAATACAAAGAGCGACTGCTGCCAGAAGTGCGGCTACACGGGACAGATACAGATTGTGAACGATTCTGACGGAAAGCTTGTCTGGGAATGCCCCAACTGCGGAAACCGCGACCAGGCCACAATGAATGTAGCCCGCCGCACCTGCGGTTACATAGGCACTCAGTACTGGAACCAGGGACGCACTCAGGAAATTAAGGAAAGGGTCCTTCACTTATAATGTTCTACGGTAATATAAAGAAAATCGATATTGCCGACGGGCTTGGTGTCCGGGTAAGTCTTTTTGTCTCCGGCTGCAGAAACCACTGCAAGGGCTGTTTTCAGCCTGAGACATGGAACTTTAATTACGGCAGGGAATTTACCCGGGAAACAGTGAATGAGGTTCTCGATGCGATGGGGCAGCCCTTTATCCGCGGTCTTACTGTCCTGGGCGGTGAGCCGTTTGAGGAAGAGAATCAGGCCTGTGTCCTGGACCTTTTGAGCCGGGTTAAGGCCGCCTTTCCTCAAAAAGATATCTGGCTTTACACAGGCTATGTTCTTGACAAAGACCTCTTGCCGCCGGACGGCTCAAAGCATACGGAGTATACTCTTCCCATTCTTAAACTGGTTGATGTCCTGGTGGACGGACCCTTTATCCTTGAAAAAAAGGATTTGAGCCTTGAATTCCGCGGCTCCTCGAACCAGAGGATTATTCACAATCCCATTGACTTTGCGGCTGCAGAATAAGGCTTCCCTTGCTCAAATCCCTGATACGGGAGGCGAGGCCATCGTACTGTGCCTCCTCAATTTTTCCGGAGACCTCCACCGCCTCGCCGTAATTCTCCTTTAGGCCGCTTATGTTGAATTCTTCAAGGACATGCCTTACGCTTTTATAGAGACCGTAATCACATCTGAAAGCGAACGCCCTCTGCGGAATGTATTCGGTGACAGCTCCTTCTTCCTCTGCCTTTTTGAGAACCTCTTTAGCCGCGCCTCCGTATGCTTTTACGAGTCCGCCTGTTCCCAAAAGAGTTCCGCCGAACCACCTTGTCGTGGTGAGCACAAAGTCGGTGACGCCGCTTCCTTTAAGAACATCAAGACTTGGTCTGCCGGAAGTGCCGCTCGGCTCGCCGTCATCGCTCATGCCCATCACTTCGGCGCTCTTGCCTATTACAAATGCGTGGACTACATGAGTCGCGTCCTGGTACTTTTCCTTCTGAGACTTTATAATGTCACGGGCGCCGCCCTGGCTGGTGCAGGGAAAAAGTTCCGTCAGAAAACGCGAGCCCTTTATGTTAATTTCAGTTTGAACTGTCTTTGTCAGAATCTTCATTGTACTGGTTATAGTAAAACTGTATGGAAAGAATTACTGATGTGGCCGTGTAAAAGGCCAGTGCAAAAGATACAAAACTCAGAATTGAGCCGAGTGAATAAATGTTGTTGCTGTCCTTGTAAAATTTATAGATAAAGACCGGCCCCAAATTCATTGCTGTTAGCCAAAAAATTTTTTTTATATGACAGAAGAATTCAAATCCCAAAAAGTTAAGAATCCGCCGCCTGAAGAATTTGAGACCTTTTGAAAGGGAAGACCAGAACGGAACTTTTGTGTTGTCGTATACATATGACCATACAAAAGTAAAGGGAAAGTAAAAAAGAAAGGCGATTGCCAGAAAGAGGGCAAAACGCGAGAAAAGTTTTCTAAGACTGTCGTTGTTTGTTTTTATAAAGTCCAGAAATGCGTCGGTGTTCTGAAAATCCGGCAGGTTAAAGAATTCAATTTTAGTGCTTGAGAATAAAAAGGCCAGAATGCAGATAATCGTAGGCAGTATAAAGAATACAGCCCCGGATCTCGCTCTTTTCTGTCTGAATCCCACAAAAAGAAAATTCAGTGCCACTGGCTGGCTGCGCACAAAACGGAGGTTGCACAGGTAAAGGCCGTAATGCATCAGAAAAATAATATAGAGCAGTAGAATCTGGATTACCAGAACCGCCGGTGGAAAAAACTGAATCATTGAAATTGATACAGCTGAAAAAGCGGATGAAATAAACATAGTTATAAAGCAAAAAATCATCAGTAAAAAAACCGAGCGCGGCATGTTTAGTTTTGCAAAGGCAAGATAGTTTTTTGCGATTTCTCGCGCCTTTATTTTTTTCTCCATTGTTTTCTCCAAAAAAGTTTTTTCTGAAAATTAGTAGCAGGAAATTACATAGCTTGCGGTATTCTCATTCTCAAGAATCCCGGAAATCGTAATTGTTATAGTATTGCTTCCGTGCGGCAAAAGTATGTGGCCCAAAAGTTCTGTGCCCTCGTTAGGATAGAATTCTTCGCTTTTATAGGTGTCGCTGCCGGTAATTACAAGCCTTCCGTCCTGTGCCTTGAGAGCGTCCTTGCTGATTTTTTCAAGTTCGGTCCCGTTCACAAAAACAGAAGTCTTGTAAGGGACAACATCCGCCTGCCTTTTTTTATAGACTGAATACATTCCCGCGGGAATTGAGCGCAGTATGGAGAGATTATAGATTCTGCCAAAGAGGTTCTGTACGGAAACATCCTGCATAAGAAGTCGCCGGGGCTTTAGAACTCGGGGCATGAGAATCAGCGGATTGATAAAAGTGTTTCCCTCCGTGTCCGCAATCTGAAACTCTATAAAATTACTTTTTTTATTCTCGCTCCATCCTGAATTACCTGTAGGACCAAGTTCCTCTCCCAGAGTAACAGTATCCTTTTTTTCCAGTTCGTCGGCCGCCTTTTTTGTAAGGTTTCCGTATATTGAAATCAGCTTGTCGTCATGTGAAATAATCACGGCATTGCCTAAAGGAGACTCGAACCATGAGCCTTGGCCGTCGTGCTCCGAAATCACCGCAATGATTTTTCCGCTGTCGGCCGCCGATGCGGTTTCTGCATTTGGAAATATCAGCGAGTTGTTAAAAAAATTCCTTCTGTTCTGCGCAAAGGTCGAGACCAGATTCTCCGTGTCAGGCTTTTTTACGGGCCACTCAAAGGAAAAAACAGCGGACATTGAATACAATATAAAAAGAAAAGTTAAGAGAAATTTCATACCAGGCCTCATGATTTAGAAATTGTGAGCCGCGAGATTTTATTGTCACGGCCGACAAAAAGCGTGTTTCCGTCCGCAAGTATAAATGCGGCATCCGCATCAAATGAAAATTCGCCGGTCTTTTTGTTCCAGTTCTCCAAAATTGTAACCGTATATGTTATTCCGTCCAGGCTCAGGACATAAACGCTGTCAGAAACAGGAGACTCCTGTATGTCAAGAATTTTTCCGGATAGTGGAATATGAATTACACTGTTTTTCTTGTCCGGCTCCCTTGTGTTTACGATTCCCAGCGAGTCAAAAGAATCAAAGTAAACAAAATTCTCAGACCGCGAGAAATAAACGCAGGTCTGTCTTGTAATGTTTGTCTTTAAAAACTCGTGGTAGATGATTTTCTCGTAGGAGCCCTCGTCTCTGTATAGGACAAAACGCTGCGGGGTAAGCCCTGAAATGCAGGCGAACATTTTTCCCGAGGCTGAAATGTCGCAGCCCAGTATCACATCATAGTCGCTTCCGCCGGGAGCGACCTGTATTTTTTTTATTCCGTTCCTGTCAAATATAATGAATTTGCCGTCAGCGAATCCCGCCGCACTGCCGTTTTCCGATGAACTGAATGCCGTAATAGGAGAGGATCCCTCATACATAGTGTCCAGCCGTCCGCTTATTTTACTTACAAACGCAAGTGAAGAGCCTCCCGGCATGAACAGATAAATTCTGTCCCGCTGAATAAACGGGAATCCGGCTCCCCTGATTTTGCAGGCTTCGTGTCCTGACGGATAGCGGATTATTGCTCCGTCCTCATCTTGATCGTAAACTGAATAAAAGTTCTGAGAGAAAGTCGCCTTGTATGGAATGTCTATCAGCGAAGTGATTTTTCCGGAATGAGTAAAGTAGCCGGCCTTGTTTCCAAGCCTGAAAGGCAAAAGGGTTTCCGTTGTCTCGGGAACCGGCGGCTTTGATATATCGAGAGTCCATGCGGGCGTTAAGTGAAGTTCTGTCCTCAGCGGTATAAAGGATAAAAAAAAGTAAGAGAGAGCCAGAAAGAGAAAAATTCCTGCGCCCAATAAGACTTTATTCTTAAATTTCATGCGGATAATTATATATTAAAAAGTAATTGTATGCAAGGCTTACTTGAACCGGGCTGTTATCTCTTTTACGGCCTCAAAAAGTCTGTTCATGGACTCTCTTGTGGTTTTAGGGCCGAAACTGAATCGTACGGAAGTCTCCCTGTCCTTGCCGTCAACGCCCATCGCTTCCAGAACCGGTCTCGACGCTTTTTTTGAGGAGCACGCGCTTCCCGTGGAAATATAGATTCCCTTTTCGTTCAGCGCGCGGAGCATTACCTGGCCCGGAATATTCTTAAAGGCCGCCTGTATTACCCATGGTGAGAATTTTTCCCGCATTTCTGCCGATGACTCTTTTCCTCGGCAGTAGGGAATTATCCTGCATGACTCGATGGAATTTAGTTTATTGATAAAGTCGTCAGTCCATTCCTTCTGCTCGTCAAGGCGAGCCGTGTCTTTTCCCGGAACAAAGGCGTGCCTCTTTAGGCATTCTGCAAAGGCCAGCGCCCCGAACAGATTCTCGGTTCCGCTCCTTATGCCGCCCTCCTGTCCGCCGCCCTTTAGAAAAGGCTCCGTCGGGTTTGCAAGGTAAAGAATTCCTATTCCGCGCGGGCCGCAGATTTTGTGGGCGCTGAATGCCGCGGAGTCAATGCCTGCGGCCCCCTTTGGAGAAAAGTCCAGCGGGATTTTCCCAAGCGCCTGAACACAGTCCACATGGAACTTGGGACGCCGTTTTCCCTGCGTATTCTTTGCTATGCAGTCCGCAATCTCGCGGACCGGTTGTATTGCGCCTGTCTCGTTGTTTACGGCCATAACGGTTACAAAAAGAGTGTCCTCGTCCATCTCCGAAAGAACTGATTCCGGCGAGATAAAACCGTTTTTGTCGCTCCTAATCTGCCTTACGGTGATTCCGCAGTGCTTTAGTTCCGACGCCATCTCGCGGAGGGCGGGGTGTTCTATTGAACTTACAAGAATGTTTCCCTTCTGCGGCCTGTTCAGGACGGAAAGCAGCGGAATGTGGTCGCTTTCAGTTCCGCCGGATGTAAAGTAAATCTGCGAGGGGTTGCACCCCATGACTTTCGCACAGTCTGCCCTTGCGGCTTCCAGCGCCTGCCTTGCCTCTTTTCCGGCATCGTGCACGCTCGACGGGTTTCCCCAGTATTCAAGGGCCTTTTCCAGAGCGTCCCTCAGTATGTCGCCGTCAGGAATCGCTGTTCCCGCCCAGTCAAAGTATAAATCCTTGTTTACAGACATTTTTCTATTTCCCCGTCGCTGATTTCCGTGATGATGTTCTTTGTAAGTCCCTTCTGCAGGATTACGCGTATTGAGGAAGATGAGTTCTTCTTGTCCCGTCTCATTGCCGAAATAAGTTCTTTCGTGCAGTCCTTTCCGCCGAGAACTGCGGGCCGAGCCTCTGTGTCCCAGCCGAAATACTTTATAAGATCAAGAACACTGTCCCTGTATTCCGCACTGCAAAGACCGAGACTCGCACTGAGTGTCAGAGCCCGTCCGATTCCCCAGGCTACCGCGTCCCCGTGGAAAATCTTTCCAAGTCCTGCGACAGTCTCCAGCGCGTGCCCGAAGGTGTGCCCGAAATTAAGGAGCATGCGGATATTCTTTTCCGTCATGTCCTTCTGCACGACACAAGCCTTTGCCTTTACAGAAGCCTGTATCATTCTGAATACAAAGTCAGGTTCCCTGTCCTTGATTTTTTCCTTGTGCAGGACTATTTCCTCAAAGAGTTTTTTGTCAAACAAAAGCGCCTGCTTAAAGGCTTCCGCAAAACCCGATCGGTACTGGTCCTCGCTGAGCGACTGGACAAACTGGGGGAACACATAAAGATTCTCCGCGGGCATAAAGGCGCCCGTCATGTTCTTGTAGTCGTCAAAGTCGCAGCCGGACTTTCCGCCCAGAGCCGCGTCCACCATCGCAAGGAGCGTTGTCGGAGCGTGTTCGCATCTGGCGCCGCGTTTAAAGATGGCGGCCGCGAAAGCCGTCATGTCGGTGATTACGCCGCCGCCGATTCCGACAAAAATGTCCTTTCTTGTAAGAGCCGCATCCACAGCGGCCTTTACGATTTTCAGAACAGAGTCAATCGTCTTGTATTCCTCGCCGGCCGGCAGGACTACGAGTATATTCTCGCTGTCGCCGTCAAAGTGTTCTGTAAACGCCTTCATGCAGGGAAGGGCCGCTACGTTTGTGTCAGTGACAAAGAGCCGGCGCGCGCCTGGGCGTGAGGCCTTTCCGCTTCCGAAGAACAGTTCTTCCGGCGCAGGAAGTCCGTTCCTGCAGAAGTGGTTCCCGTCATAAAAGTTTATAATGGTCGAGGATGCCCCGATATATTGTTTCTTGTATCTGATTATTGCTTTTCTACTCATATTGAATATTTTAGTGAATTGCGGGCTTTATGACAAGAAGTTATAGAAATGAATTGAGGCCGGCGGAAGTCCTCGGTTACGGTGCTTTTCAGTATTTCTTTGACTCCATCGCCTCCAGTCTTGCGATTTCCTCGTTCACGCGCGAGAGTTCCCTGTTCAGGATTTTCCCATAGTCCAGTTCCGCCGTGTCGATGCGTTCCCTCTCGTCTTCCCAGTTGTCAAGGTCTGTCAGGAATAAAAAGCGGAATTTCGTCTCGCTGGCTTTTTCGGCCCATAGCCGGGCCTCCTTCCAGTAGTAAAGTCCTGCCTCGTAGCAACTTTTCGCTTTCTTTAAGTTTGAGATGTATTCGTCTTTCCACGGCGCGTCGTAAAAGTAAATGGCCCTCTTGTCGTAGGTCCGCGCGAGTCTCTGGTGCTGCTCAATCAGTTTCAGATTCAGGTGCATAAGGAAAAGGTTGCGGTATTTTTCCCATTCCGCCTCGGTCGTTATCCTGGCGTTCGCGTAAAGCGGATTTGCAAAGTCCGCCCGCACCGCCTGCTCAAGCCAGTATATATTCTCCATGCAGTCGTCGGGATACTGCTGGTAGTGGACATGGTAAAGACGGTAAAAATCTTCCTTGTATTTACAAATATATGAGAAAGCGGGAGCCGCCGCCGCAATGAGAATTATAAATATGAGTATTTTTCTTACAGACTTCACATTAAGATTATCGGAAGTAAATAAAAAAAATAAAGTGATAAAGTCCTGAAACTCTCCGCTAGTTTCTTTTTACCAGAGGCTCAATCTCTCCCCAGATTCTGGCGGCAATTTCTTCCTTGCTCTGCGTGGCGTCAATCTCGATTATTCTCATTCCGCTGTCTGCTTGTTTTTTGTACCGATCGATTATCTTTCTGTAGCGTCCGGCGGTGGAGTCAAGGTATTCCCTGTTCTCGTAAATCTCCTTAGCCTCTCCGCGCGAGTCCACACGCTGAAGCGATTTTTCCGGGCTTATGTCAAAAAAGAAGAGGAGTTCGGGCAGGGGAAACGGGCTGTTGAGTAGTTCCGGCAGTTCCTCTCCGCAGCTCACTCCCTGGTATGCGAGGCTTGAAAAGAGATATCTGTCGCTTACAACTGTCAAGCCGTTTTTTGTCTTCTCTACAAGGCCCTCTTTTCCCCATACATGTTCGGCCCTGTCTGCGGCAAAAAGATAGGCGGCGGTCTGCGGAGCTAGCTGAATTTTTCCTGAAAGCACCTGGCGCAGGAAAATTCCGGTCTCGGAGGGTGTAGGTTCAGCCGTAAAGAACATTTTTCCCGCTTCCTCTCTGGCCGCAAGGATTTTAATCTGCGTAGATGTTCCGGCTCCGTCAATTCCTTCAAATGCAATAAAATTGTTTAATATCATAAAACTACCTTTATAAAAATCCGATAATAGTATAAACTATACTATTATGCAAATCTTTGCAATGTTTTGCCGCATTTTTTATTTAGCATCAGGCCCGGAGTTTTCATGAAATTCAAGTCGCGCTACGTAAAAATCGGAATCTGTATTTTTATTTTTCTCGCCCTTATCGGAGTGTCCAACTCTATGCTCCGCCCGGTTTATAATAAAATCGGCTCTCAGATTTCGTCCGTGGCACAGTCGTATTCCCTTAAATTCCAGGAAAAAACAGGCCTTAAAATTTCATACAAATCTCTCTCTCCGTCCGTTCTGGGCGGAATCAATATTCGCGGAATCTCTGTCTATGACACTGAGAGCGGCCTGCTTGTGGCCTCCGTGCAGCGACTCTCGCTGGGATATTCTTTCAGAAAGATTATAAAAGGGCAGATAAAGGATTCTCCGGAAACCCTTACACTCCGCGATGTAACTCTTTTGGTAAACCGCGGAAAGAATGACTTCTGGCTGAAAAAGATTTCCGGGAAGGCTGATGAGGGCGATGCCGCCAGCAGCGGTCTTGCGAGCGCCACATTTGATCCGGACAATATTGACTTTACGCTTCCGGCGGACATAAAGATTTTCCGTCTGCGCGCGGAGTATATTTCCCCTGAGGTTGAGGTTCTTGCGAATATCTCAAAAGGACTTGTGAGCGGCGCGCGCATAAGAAAAATCGACTCAAAACTTACCGGCGTGTTTGATGTAAAGGCTTCTGACAGTCGGGTTAAGGGTGAACTTGATTTTTCCGCAACAGTCCCGGTAAAATTGGACGGTTCTTCTGCTGTCCTGCGTTTTTCGAATATCCAGGCGTCAGACTACCGCATGCGCTACATAGGTTTTTTTGCGGAATACAGGCAGAAAGTCTTTAAGCTAAAAATGCTTCCGAGCGCGCGCAATCTCTACATGGAGGCAGCCGCGGATTTTACGGGGGGTGATGTTTCCGGCCGTGTGTTCGCAGACGGCTTTAACCTCGGCGACCTGATTCAGACTTCGAGAAAAGATACTTTTACGCGAGATCTGTTCGCCATGAATTTTTCTTTTAAGGCGGAGGGAGCCTGCAACTATAAGACCGGAGCACTTTCCTACAAGAGCGCGGGAGATATATTTGTTCCGGGAATAGTAATTCCCTCCAAGGCATACCAGAGCGACTTTACGGTCTCGTACTCGCTTTCAGGAAACGAAAAGTCTGTAGATGTGCCGTATTTCAGAACTTCCGGCGACAGGTACAACATGGATTTTTCAGGCTCCTTTAACTTTCTCACGAAACAGCCTTCGGGAACACTTACTCTCCAGCCTCTGGTACTGCCCAACGGCGGACAGATAAGCGCAGACATTTACATAGATCCTTTGGAAAAGGGATTCATGTGCTTTGCTCCGCAGATTAATTTCGGAAGCAAGGCTCTGACCGCCGCTCAGTTTACTGTCCTGCCCTCCGGAGACTCCACGGACTTTACCTTCGAAGTTTCCGATTACGCCCGCTCTGACGAAGTCGGAACTGTTTCTGTATTCGGCTCATACGCCCCCGGCGGAAAATCATCACAACTTTCCGTCTCCTTTGATACGATTTACCTTGATTCCCTTGTGGAGCTTTCGGCCTTTTTCGCGACGGAGCAGCTGCAGCCCATTATAATGGGCGCCGCCGATTTTGCACGCCCGTTTGTTTTTTCCGGGGCGGCCTATGCCTCCGTTGTCGGGACTGAATTCTCATTCAATGTGCCTTATACCATTCTTGCCAACACAGAGGTTGACAACCAGGTGCTAATCCTTGCCGCAGACGGCAATCAGGACACTGTCCGCATCACGAACCTTGACTTTGCCTTTGGCGGACAGCATCTGGTTCTTGACGCCGACAGCGAGAGACTTCCCAAAAACGGCGGACGAATTTTCAGCGGACGAATGATGCTGAACGACATTCCGTACCAGTTCTCCGGCCTTAAAAGCGACAATCTTCTTACAGTCAACTCGGAGTACGGCTTCCAGTTTTCGTTCGGAACTGACACATCGGGCGGTGAGGCTGTTATTAACGGCTCGCTCAACATGGCGGGTTTTCCGATACGCATCGGTTCTGACACGGCGGCTGTTACTACCCAGACATATTTCTCCTACTCGCTTTCCGAGGGCCTTAACGCTACTGTAAGTCAGTTTGACGGCCGCCTTCTTGAAGGCTCTTCCTCGCTGAATCCGGCCTTTTCCTTTATGGCGGATATAAATAGTACCGGGGCATACTTTGACTCAATCGCATATTCTGACACGGTGTCAACACTGAACGGTACCGGAAGTTGTATATGGAATGTTATAAAAGAAGAAGAAAAGCGGGACTTTGACGGAGCGTCATTCAACTTTCACCTTTCAAATTCCGCGGGACTTGAGAATGTGGTGCTTACAGGAGATATTTCAAATCCCCTTAACACGGAAGTGTCTATGGACAAACTTTTCAGCGGAAAACTGTTCAAAGACCTTTTCTTCACTCTGGGCGCAAAAATTGAGGGACTAAGATCCGAGCGTTTTCTGCCCTCATCAAGGGAGAGCGACACTGTAAACATAGACGTAAATATGCAGGGTAACCTGGAGAATCCCTTTGTGGCTCTTAATATTCCCCGCGCGGTCTTTACTTTGAACAATGTTCCTCTGATATTGAACGCTCAGGCGGTTATAGAGGATCAGAATCTTTCGGTTCAAAAAGCTTCGATAGATTTCGGCGCCACGCAGATAAAGAATGTTACAGCCCGGTTCAGTTTCAGGGATTGGCTCGGTAAGCTGAATCTTGATGCAGAGACTTCTATTCTGGGAAGCAAGATTATTGGAGACGCGACGGTGAATATTCAGTCGCTGAGCGAGGCCGGACACGGAATTCCTGAAAGTCTGAGCATGGAACTTGACATTAACCGCCATATTACAGGAAAAAAACCGGAACTGTATAATGTGACAGTCCTGAAGACCGGTGATGATCTTATCCTGTCCTCAAGTGAGAATATAGGTCTGGGCGGTACAATTCAGAAATTCAGGGACGTGAATATTCAGATAAACAATCAGCTGCCCTTTAAGATGAATATAAGCGGCTCGGCGGACAGGGATAATTTAAGTCTTGCTTTTTCCGGTATCGAAATAAGTCTTCCCAAACTGCTGAAGAAAGCCGGTATTGACATGATTGTGGTTAAGGAGGGAACTGCCACAGGAAATTTTGTCATTACCGGCCCCCTCTCAAATCCCGGTTTTTACGGGGCTTTGGATATAATTCCCGCGGAATTCAACTTTCCGAGTTTCTTTACAAAATACGCCAAGACAAAGAAAATGACCCTAGTAATGTCCGACTCCCAGTTCTACACGGAACCTACAAGGTGCACTCTGCACAAAACGCCTGTCGATGTTACTGTAAATGTTCAGATGAACCGTCTTGCCTTTGAGGGCCTGGATGTACGGGTTCAGACTGTGGATCAGGAATATGCGCCTCTTAACCTTAACCTTGACGAAATGCATGTCAAGGGAGACTTTCAGACAGACTTGACCATAAGCCTCGAGAGCGGCGCAATCGGCGTTTCCGGCAATCTGGTGGCGAAGAATACCAATGCGGAATTCGGAGCCACGCGCCTCAACGAAATTATGAGCGGCTTTTCCGGATCGGGCTCTGATTCTGATGACGAGGAGGGAATGCCTGTGGATGTGTCGCTCCACATTAAGATGCAGAAACGCGTTCAGATTTCGTATACAACTTTCCTCCGTGCCGTTGTCGTTCCGGGAAGCGAGATTGACGTAACATTTCTGGGCGAAGAAAAGAAACTCCTGCTTAACGGCGATATTCCGATTAGAAGCGGCGAGATTATTTACTTAAACTCAAGTTTTTATATAAACGAGGGTGAGATTCACTTCAGCGACAACGACGAGTCCTTTGACCCCCGCATAACAATCCGGGCGGAACTTAAAACCCACGACGAGAATAATGAGAATGTTACAATCTCGCTTTCCGCCGAGAACCAGCATTTGAGCGAACTGAGGCCCCGACTCAGCGCAACCCCCGCAAAGTCCGAGCGCGAGCTTCTGGAACTGCTCGGCGGTGTGATTACGGGTAATTCAAGCAATGCGGCCGCACTTGCCCTTGCAACCGGCGATTATGCAATTCAAACAGTTTTTGTAAGAAGATTGGAAAATGCATTGCGTGATTTCTTTAATTTTGATATATTCTCTGTAAGGACAATGGTAGTTCAAAATGCCGTTAAGCAGGGGTTCAACCGAAATTCTTCCGGTTCTGACAATCTTGCCGGTAACTATTTGGACGGTACAACTGTTTACATAGGGAAATACTTTGGTGATTCCATCTTTGGCGATGCGTCATTACGGCTCAGTTATGACAAAAACCGCGTCAATGATGAGTATACGTATCAGGGACTTTCTTTCAGGCCGGAACTCGGCTTTGAACTGGAATCTCCTTTTGCGAAAATCAGATGGAGTATGTCCCCGGATTTTGAGGCGCTTCGTAACATGAAACTTGTTGAGAATACGTCACTGACACTGTCCTGGAAATTTAGTTTTTAGTAAAAAAATGGAGTTAAGAAATGCGTTTTGAGCGCAAAGTTGTTTTTTCATTCGTTTTGTTTGCGGCCCTGTTTGCTGCTTTGTCTTTCGCACAAAGTTCTGATGACTGGTATATGGATAAGACCATTTCCAAGATTACATTCAAGGGGTTAAAAAGCGTCAAGCAGTCGGATCTGAACGGTCTGGTTTCAAGCTATATCGGACAGAAGTTTGAGAACTGTTTTGTCGATATGATAAACAGACTTGAGGCGCTGGATTACTTTGACGATATTGCTCCCGGCGCAACCCACGACGCCGGCGACGGCGTAATCCTCGTGATTACAGTCAAGGAAAAGCCTGTAATCACTTCCATAAAATTCAAGGGAAATGTGAAAGTCCGTAATCCGCCGCTGCGCGAGGCTCTTACAATAAAAATTGGAAATGTTTTTACAGAGCAGGATGTTCTTTTGGACGAGCGCGCTCTGCGTGATGTTTACATTGACAAGGGCTTTACGGGCGTGAAAATTTCACACAAAACAGAGATCAGTGATGCCGGTGTGGCGGTTACCTTTATAATCCGTGAAGGAAATACAACTTCTGTTGTGGGAATTAACTTTGAGGGAAATGCTGCCTTTTCCTCAAAAAAATTGAGGAAGGAGACCAAGACAAAGACCGCCGGTGTTTTCTCCAAGGGGGCGTTTAAGGAGGCCCAGGTAGAGCAGGACCGCCAGGCCATAATAAAGTTCTACCGGGACCGCGGTTATCTTGACTTTAATATTCTTGATGTAACTCGTGATATTACTCATAACGACAAAAAAGACCGCGACGAGATGGTCATCACATACTACATCTACGAAGGCTCTGTATACACTTTTGACGGTCTCTCGATTACAGGAAACAAGGTTTTCAGCACAGATCGACTTAACTCTCTGGTTGCCATAAAGCAGGGAGAAACTTTTAACGCGACAAAATTCCGGGAGTCGCTTATGCATATAAGCGATCTCTACTATGAGAACGGTTACACATCGAACAGTTTTCAGCCTGCGGAAAACCGGGACTCGGCAAACAGAAAGGTTTCCTATGTTCTGAATATTACGGAGCGTGACAGAAGTCATGTTGAGAAAATCATAGTAAAGGGAAACACAAAGACAAAGGACTTTGTAATTACCCGCGAGATTCCCGTGGAAAGCGGAGATGTTTTCTCAAACGCAAAGATTGCCAACGGTATGCGAAATCTTTACAACCTCCAGTATTTCTCAAGCATTGTTCCTACGGTGGAACCCGGCAGCGACAACAATCTTGTTGACCTTATCTTTACGGTGGAAGAGCAGCAGACAAACTCCATTGAATTCGGTGTTACTTTTTCCGGAGTGTCGGATCCGGACGAACTTCCTTTCGCTCTTTTTGCAAAATGGTCAAATTCCAACCTTATGGGACTGGGAAAGACTATTTCTCTCGGAACTACACTTTCTGCAACCGAGCAGTCTGTGTCTGTCGGATACTCCCAGGGCTGGCTGTGGAATCTTCCTATTTCATGGAGTGAGTCCATTTCCTTCGCTCATGCAAAAAGCAGGGCGCTCCGTCTTTGCTGGAACGGAGATGGTATCATTGATAAAACGAACTATTATATGGAATACGAGAAATGGCAGCTTAGCGCGGATCATTCGCTTGCCAGACGATGGACTCCAAACTGGGCAATCCTGACCCTGTCAGGCGGTCTTACAAATGCCCTTACGAATTTTATCTATGACAAGGATATCTACACGCCGCTTGACACTACAATCAGCAGGTATGCGAACAACTGGGGGCTTACCAATTCAATCTGGACAAAGTGGTCTATGGACGGCCGTGACATAAACTATGATCCTTCCAAAGGCTGGTTTTTCAGTGAGCGTCTTGCATGGTTCGGACTGCTTCCTATAGAAAACGACTATTACTTTAGAAGCGATACAAAGGTTGAAGGCTACCTTACTTTGCTTGACATTCCTTTCAGTGAGAAATGGTCTCTCAAACTGATTCTTGCGGCATATTCCGGCCTCTCGTTCCAGCTGCCTGTACCGGGGTCTGCTGTAAGCGATACAAATAAACTTTATATTGACGGTATGTTCAACGGACGCGGATGGACTAAGATTTACAATAAGGAATACGGAAAAGGACTTGCTATGCTGAGCAACAACATTGAACTGCGTATCCCTATTGTTCCCAGAATGCTTGCCATTGACGGTTTCTTTGATGCGGTTGCTGTTAAGAACAGTCTTGGCGATATGATGGGAGGTCTTTCTATGAACGATTTCTTCTTCAGTTTCGGACCCGATATCCGTATTCTTATGCCGCAGTTCCCCATGCGTATGCTTCTCGCGAACTGCTTCAGAATACAGGACGGCAATGTGGTCTGGGGTGACACATGGAACTTTGTTCTGTCATTCAACCTGGTTAATAAGTAAAGGAGCAGCAAGAAAAACTGATTCATAACAAGAATCACTTTTTCGCTGCATGAGCGGCAGCAGGCTGCCGTAATAGGAGCAGCAAGAAAAACTGATTCATAACAAGAATCACTTTTTCGCTGCATGAGCGGCAGCAGGCTGCCGTAATAGGAGATGTTATGAAAGGTATCGTACTGGCTGGCGGTTCAGGAACCCGCCTTTATCCGATTACAAAGTCTGTCTCAAAACAGATTCTTCCGCTTTATGATAAACCCATGATTTATTATCCTGTGAGCGTTCTCATGCTGGCGGGAATACGCGAGGTTCTGATTATTTCGACCCCGCGCGACATAAGCGTTTTTAAGGAGCTTTTTGGAGACGGTTCCTGGCTTGGAATGCACTTTGAGTATGCCGTTCAGGACAAGCCACGCGGTCTTGCGGACGCCTTTATTGTGGGCGAGAAATTCATCGGCGGAGACTCGGTTGCCCTTGTTTTGGGCGACAATATCTTTTACGGACAGTCATTCTCGCAGTCACTGAAGAATTCAACAAAAAAAATAGAAAAAGAGGGCGGGGCTGTAATTTTCGGATACTACATTAAGAATCCCACTGCCTATGGTGTTGTTGAATTTGATTCCGCCGGAAAAGTACTCGGTATTGAGGAAAAACCCGCGCAGCCTAAGAGCAACTATGCGGTTCCAGGCCTTTATTTTTATGACAATTCAGTTGTTGGGATTGCGAAAAGTGTAAAGCCCAGCGCCCGCGGTGAGATTGAGATTACAACAGTGAACAACACATATCTTGAGCAGAAAAGGCTCAGCGTGGAGTTGTTCGGGCGGGGCCTTACATGGCTCGATACCGGAACTTACGACGGTCTTTTGGACGCGGGAAACTTTATTGCGACCATTCAGAAAAGAACAGGTCTTTATGTCAGTTGCCTTGAGGAAATCGCCTACCAGAACAAGTGGATTACAAGGGAAGAACTTTTAAGGCTTGCGGAAGGCTATAAAACAACTTACGGTGAATACTTAAAATACATTTCGGAGATGCGATAGAAAAGTTCACAAGATATTGTTCACTTTTTTATCTGCAAGTTCGCGTTGCGAACTTCCCTATTAACTGTGCTTCTCACGAAGCACGCTAAAAAGTCTTTTCGGAAACTGAGGTTTCCTGCAAGATTTTTATGGAAGGATTGATATGTCATTTGAATTTATACAGTGCGGCGGTATACAGGGCTTGTATGAAATCCAGCCCAGGGTTTTCGGAGATCAGCGGGGATATTTTTTTGAGGTTTATTCTGAGCGCGATTTTTTTGAGGCCGGACTTAAAATGAAGTTTGTGCAGGACAACCAGTCTTCTTCCGCAAGGGGGGTTCTTCGCGGACTGCATTTCCAGAAGCGGCATCCGCAGGGAAAACTGGTCCGCGCTGTCAGCGGACGAGTTTACGATGTTGCCGTGGACTTGCGCAAAGGCTCTCCCACATTTGGAAAGTGGCACGGTGTGATTCTTGACGGAGAAAAACAGAACCTGTTTTATATTCCACAGGGATTTGCCCACGGCTTTTATGTTTTGAGCGAGGGGGCGGTATTTGCCTACAAGTGCACGGATTTCTATCATCCGGAGGATGAGGGTGGCCTTATGTGGAATGACAGGACAATCAATGTGGACTGGACAAGCGTGGCACCGGGACTTGAACCCCTCCTGAGTGAAAAGGACAAAAAACACCCGGCGTTTGACAGGAATGGCGTGTATTTTGATATTAACGCTAATTGGGCAGGAATTTGACACAAGTCTTATAACAGTTTTTTTCATAATATTCTTATAACATTTGTTGCTATTTTTTTATAACTGTGTTAAACTTATGAAATAGGATTTAAAGTATGCGAGAGTTATGTATTCCTGTTTCACTGACATTTTTGATTTGTTTGATTTTGATACCGCTTATAATGCTTGTTTGCAGGCATTATTCTCTGTATGATCCTGTAAATGCAAGGAAAATTCATTCCGGCAATATTCCGCGTTTAGGCGGCATAGGAATTGTTCTTGCATTTTTTGCCGGTGTCTTTGTATATGCCTTTTTTTATAGGGCAATTCCTCTTCAGCGCATTGTGCCGCTCCTTATGGCCTGTCTGCTTATATTCTTCGCGGGAATCCTCGATGACCTAAAAAATTTAAACGCCTATGTTAAACTTTTTGTTCAGATTGCGGCTGGACTTGTTGTGATTACCAACGGATACCGCTTTACGACCGTAATGCGGTGGACAATGCCTGATTATGCCGGCGGCGCCGTTACACTTCTCTGGATTATCGGAATTATAAACGCATACAATTTAATAGACGGTCTTGACGGTCTTTGCGGCGGAATCTCTTTTCTTACTTTTATAACGCTGGGCTTTTTATACTTTATGGTGGGAGACAGAGGAGTTGGGCTTTGTTTTATTATGTGCGCGGCTCTCTTTGCCTTTTTGATTTACAACAAGCCGCAGGCAAAAATCTTTATGGGTGATTCCGGAAGCCAGTTTTTGGGCTTTATGATTGCGGTCATTCCGCTGTACTTGGGCGATCCAAATTTTGAGTACAATAAGATTCTAGTGCTTGTCGACTTGGTTTCTGTTCCGATGATAGATACTTTTGCCGCAATCTGGCGCCGTGTCCGCGAGCACCGCTCAATAATGAGCCCCGACAGGTCACATATACATCACAAACTTCTTAATATCGGATTTACAAAGGTTCAGGCGCTGATAATACTTCTGACACTTCAGATTCTGGTCTGTCTGAGCGTTGTATGCGCTGTATACATCAAGCGCTCGCACGGCTCAATTCTGCTTATTCTTGCATTTCTGTTTATCATTTTGTTCTACACGATTATCCATTATGCTAACCGTGCAGTCGTACGCAAGTCTCAGATAAAAGAGGAATAGTTTTTACTTTCCCTGCTCCCAGGCGTCTTTGATTTTCTTTGACGCTTCCGGATCTTCTTTTATAGAATGAACCGCATTGGCGGCAAATGCAAAAAATACACTTATAAAGAAAGATGCAAATATTACTATAATCATCTTCTTTATGCGACCCTTGCCGTTTCCGATTATCTCAAAGGTGTCATCCGGCGAGTATGTTATATAATACCCCTTTGTCTCTCTCTTAAAGTTTGTGAACTCCTGTGATAGTGTGATAAGGCTTGACAGAGCCTGTGTTCCGCTGTCCGACATGGTTCCCTGCGTGATTCGCTCGATGGCGGCGTCTGTGTCAACCTGCTTCTTGTCAATGGATTCTGTAAAGCGGCTGTCCATCTCCCTGTTCATTTCCTGTACCGCAAGCGCTATGAAACTGTCAGCGTCAGCTCTCCTGGAGGCCGGAATAGACATGTTGACAAAAATAATGTTCAGCGGCCCCTTTGAGAAGGTTATGCAGTTCTCGCTGTCGCCGAGTTTTTTGCTTGTGTTTGCGCCGCCCAGAATATGTTCTGTAATGAACTTGTTGTATTCTATTTTTTTCATTTTCTCAATTTCTTCTGTAGTAAGGAGAACCGGATTTTTTGTGTGGAGAAAAGAAGTTATGTAGGGAGCTGTGATATAATCTAGCGCCGCACTTGAGATCTGCTCTCTTCCGCCGTTTACAATATTGGCGATAGCGGGCGGCATGTCGCTGCACTTGATTGTATAGGTAAGCAAAACCTGTTGCTGACGGCTTTCCGGGTTAAGCATAGGGGTTGCGACAAAAAGCCACAGTCCCGCCAGAATGGTGCATGCTGCCGTAAAAATAAAGATAAGTTTGCGGTAGCGGATTAGAACCGCCCCCAAGTCTATAAGACTGATCTCGTCATCATCATGTTCAATTTGGTTGTTTTCCATAAAGATAAAAGCTCCTGAAATTTTTATTCAATATACCATATTGAACTGTTTATTTCAATATGGTATACTATTACTGTATGTTTTTAAAACTGGCTGTAAAGAATATAGTTACGAGGAAGAGTTCTATTATTATTGTTCTTTTTATTGCTTTTGCAGTCTCATTGTTTTTTGCGGGAAATTCTGTTCTTGACTCCACAGAGCACGGTATACGGGAAACCTTTACCCGTTCTTTTACAGGTGATCTTATCATAAGACCCAAAAGCCGTATACCTTTGAGCCTTTTTGGAGATGAGACTCCGGTTACGGGTGAGCTTACCGATATTCCCCGTGTAATTCCGTATGGAGAAATATGTGATTATCTTGCCTCTGACAGAAATATTGCCGGTTTTTTTCCCCAGATAAGCGGAAGGGCCCTCATGGAGGGCGGCGGAGCGCGAATTCCTGTTGCTGTTTTCGGTGCGGACGGCACTGACTATGCTAATAATATGTCGGCCATGAAAATTACCTGCGGAGAGGCGTTTTCGGCCGGAAAAAAAGGCCTTATGGTCTCAAACAAGCTTGCCCGTCAGATGGGGGCCGGAATAGGGGATATAGTTCAGTTTACGGTGGTGGACGGAATCAACACGAGGATACGCGCGCTTCCGGTCGCAGCCCTCTATGACTATTCCGTGGATAATACAACTCTTGACAGAATAGTCATTGCGGACGCAGATACTGTTCGCTCCCTTATGGACATAACAGATATGTCATACGAGATAGAAAACCTAGATGACCAGGTGCAGAATCTTCTGGAGGCTGATATTGACTCGTTTGAGGACGATTCTTTTTTTGCGTCCGCCGGTGATACTCAGGCTGTAACCATGGAAGGAAGCGCCATTACGGAAAGCCAGGTTAAGACTGGCGATTCTGGCGCATGGAACTTTATTGTCTGCCGTCTTGTGGACGGCGTGAGCACGCATTCCGCCGTGCGCCGTATGAACCGTATATTTAAAAAGAATGGCTGGCCTGTGGAGGCCACTGACTGGCGGGAGGCGGCGGGCTCTACCGCCATATATCTCTACTGGATGAGACGCATTCTTAACATGGGAATACTTGCGATACTGGCAGTCGGTCTTATTATTGTAAGCAATACTCTTGTAATAAATGTTCTCAACAGAACTCGCGAGATCGGAACTCTGCGCGCCGTCGGGGCAGGCTCGCCCTTTATCAGCCTTGAGTGTATGGCAGAGACCTGTATTCTTGCCGCCGCCGGAAGCGCCGCCGGCTGCCTTCTCGGACTTTTTCTCCTCTATGCGGTTAACCGGGCGGGTATTGTCTTTACAAATCCATTTTTAGTGCAGCTTTTTGGCGGCGAGAGATTTCAGGTCAGGGCAGGTTCTTCCGCACTTTTTAGAAGTCTCGCTCTTATGTGTCTGATTTCTGTAGTCGGCTGGATATATCCTGTCCGGGCGGCTCTGAGAATAAGCCCTGTAACTGCGATGGCTGGTGAAGAATGAAAAACTATTCTCTGAACATTGGATTTAGGTCGCTTGTCCTGCGTCGGAAACAGTATGCGCCTCTTTTTTTAGTCTGCATGCTGGGAATGTCACTCAGTATTTTTGCCCTTTTTGTACTGCAGGGAATGCTTTCGTCTCTTTCCTTAAAGGCAAAAATTTATTACGGCGGCGACTACCAGTTTATGGGCGGCTCACCCGGTCTGGATTTGAACGAGCCGAATCAGTTTATAGAAAAACTAAAGACAGTCTTTCCCTCTGATACTGTAATTACACCTCGCTTTGACTATGGAGCGGATTCTTCCGCACTCTACTTTGAGGGCACTGGCGTGAGAATGCGTGTGGTAAAGGGATGCGACTTTAGGGCGGAGAAAGAACTTTTTAACAAGTTTACCTATGTGGCGGGGAACGCATCCGATATGGCTGGAACAAACGGAATTCTTTTGTCACGGCCCATCGCCGAGATGCTCTGCGTAAGTGTGGGGGACGAGGTAACCTTTATGCTCCGCACGACGCAGGGCTGGCTCAACACCGTGTCGCTGGTTGTAAAGGGAATATTCCAGGACTCAAGCCTTTTCGGAATGTATACTTCTTATGTTGACATAGACACACTGCGGAACTCCGTCTGCTATCCGTCAAACTGCGCGAACAGAATCAGCGTGTTTTTTCCGGGAAATCCCCCGTCAAAGCAGGATACGGCGGTCTACCAGGCGGCATTGGAAAAAATCTTTCCCATGTTTCCGCAGACTGAATCAAAGCAACGCTTTTATGACAAACTTTTGCCGGGGCTTTTACCCAATCCGACCTATGCCCTTATTAAGCTTTCAGCAAATATGAATGATGTCAATGCCCTTATCTTTGCGATGAAGACCATCATAGCCTTTATCATTGTAATCCTTTCTCTTATTATAACTGTCGGGGTAAGCAATATTTACCGCGTGATTGTCATGAAACGCATAAACGAGATTGGCATTTACATGGCGCTCGGAATGAGCCGGCCGGGCATTTCCAGAACTCTCCTGTCCGAAACATTTGTCCTCCTTTTTACCGGCTGTCTTTCCGGGTTTGGTCTTGCACTGGTTCTTTCCAAGGTTATTTCCCGCTTTGACTTTTCTTCGATTCCGGCCTTTGATATTTTCTTAACGGACGGAAAACTTGTGGCCTCTGTCAGCGGAGGACCTGCTTTTTTACTTAGTGTTGCTATTATCGGGGTTACAGGTCTTGCAGTTACGGTCTCCGTTAGAAAAATTTTTCATACACTGCCTGCGGAGGCTTTAGGCGCTGTTGTATAAATAAAGGCCATTGATTTTTTTCCATTTATCTTGTATCATTTGTATAGAAGAATTTGTTTATATAAAAACAACTCATATGGGGGAGTGATAATGAAAAAATATATTTCCTTGATATTTGTGCTGGCATTTGCGGGAGTTTTTTTTGCTTTTGGTCAGACCTCAGCCGAAAAAGCGGATTCCCTGCTTAAGCTTGCGGAGGACAATACAGCCTTTTATGATACCGATTTCAGCGGCAACTATACTGTAGTTCAGGATAAGCCCGGTGAGGGCCGTAATGTTACCGAGGCTCTTATGTACCGCCGAGACAGGCAGAAAAAATGGACAATTCTTATTACAGGTCCTGCAAAAGAGAAGGGTAAGGGATACCTGCAGTATGACGGCAATGTATGGTTCTATGACCCCCAGGATCACCGCTTTACATTTACGAGTGCCCATGACAAGTTTCAGAACACAAACGCCAACAACTCGGACTTTATGCCCCAGCGCTATTATTCGGATTATACGATTGATTCCTTTGATGATGTTATACTGGGAAACCTGAACTGTGTCCGCTACAGCCTCAAGGCTAAGGTTGACAATGTTGATTATCCGATTCTAAAGCTGTGGGTTACGAAAGATGACGGTCTTGTCCGCAAGAAGGAAGACTACTCACTTTCTGAAAAAAAACTCCGCACGACACTTGTTCCGTCTTATCAGAAGATTGCCGGAAATGAGTCGGCACGCTTTATTCCCGTAAGTATGCTTATAGTAGACAATCTCCGCGGAAAAAAAATTGAGGATAAGATGAAGTATGAGCGCACTCAAATTACAATTACGAATGCGGCCTTTGGCCCGCAGTCTGATTCTGTCTATACAAAACCCTATCTTGAGATGATGAGCGACAAATGATTTTTTCCGGAGATAGTTTTAAAACACTTTTATTACTGGTGGTTCTGTCTTTTGCGGGTTATCTGCTTTATTCCGCCGAGCCGCAAAAAAATGCGGCGGACAGAGTGTCTACAGATTTCCTTTTAAATGAAGATTTTGATGCTCTTGACGAAATGTTCGAGTCATCAGGGGCTGTGGTGGAGGCTGTAAAAACCGAGCCGGAAAAAACAGCAATCAACAAGGTTGTGGAGAACTTCTTTATCCCACTTTCTTTTAGCGGACACATGGAAGGCTCGGTCGGCATTTTTGATAGATTCAGCAGCCGGGAGCAAAAGGGATACGGCGGAATTATATTTGACAATTACCTTTACATGACGGCCCGCGCCGATAAAAATATGGGCATTAAGGGGACAATTCTCACCTCTATTCCTAATCTTACAATGAATGTTTATGAGTTGTATTTTGACTATCTTTTACTTGACCGTGTTTATATTACTGCGGGAAAAAAGAGCACAACATGGGGCTATGTAAGGATTTTCAGCGACAGCGGCGACTTTCTAAAAAAAGATATTAACCATTCAAATGAGGATGTTCTCCTTACAAATATTCTTTACGACTCGCTCAATAACATAAGCTGTCTGATAAGAGTTCCCCTTTGGACAGGAACTGTTTCCGGACTGGCAATGTGTCCGACTTCGGCCGATATCAATACACTGGACTTTGACTCTCTTGTATTTGCCGGTTCCGTCGAGATGACTGTGCTGCACACTTCACTTAATCTGTTTGCAAGAAAGAATCCGAAGAAGACCGAGCCAACAGCAGCCGACAGGCCAAAACTCGGCTTTGAGATAAAACGCACAATCCTTGGGGCCGATGTTTATGGTCAGGCAATCTGCAATGTCGTTGACTGGAAGCATATGTTTGGCTCGGGCGGAATAGCGCAGATAGTATCTACCTGTGGCCTTTACAAGTGGTGGGACACTGACTATCCGAATATAGGATTTAATATCGAGGCACAGGATGTGTATTACAAGGAAAGTTCCGCTCATAAAATGGCACTTGCCTTTGATGGAGGTGTTAAGCAGAGATTCTTTGGAAAGGTCTGGAAATTCGGTGTTACGGTGCGACATACGCTTTTTGACCAGACAAGAGACACAAGAAATTACGGAACCGCTTCCTTTGCAATAAATGTATCTGGTCTCTTGCCTCATGCGGACTGGGAAAACGGACTGCAGATTGAGTACGGCGAGAAACCGTGGGACTTTAAGGTTCCTCGGTTTACGATCGGAACAAGAATAAAACTTACTCTGGACTATTAAGAATGAATTATTACTGCCTTTTGTAAAGACAGGCTCAGAGGAGAAAATCCAACAGCATTCTTAAAAGGCGCTTGACAAAAAACTTTATGTTTTTTACGGAAAATTTTTTGTCTTTTAAAAACTAATGCTTCTGAAGAACGGAAAAAGAAATAAGAGAATAATAAAAGGAAGAGCGGGCGAATATATATCTATCCCCTCCGGTTCTGCGCCTTGAGAACCGCATTTTCCGCCCTCAGTCTTTCAAGCTCCGCAGCCTGCTGGGAAAGCGTCTTTTTCTGCCGGGAAATTGCCTCGTGTTGTTGGAATAGCTCCGCGTCCTTCCTGTCAAGCTCCGCGTCCTTCCTGTCGAGTTCCGCGTCCTTCTGCTCTATGATCTTTCCGTAGTACTCGTCGTCGTCGGCCT
>CAYFWC010000015.1:0-35011 GCA_964346805.1 uncultured Treponema sp.
TCGGTCCGCTCCACGGAGTCCGCTCCACGTCCGGAATACCTGCCCGGGCTCTGCAAAAATAATTGAAAAAAATATTTGCCAAAAATGTAATTCAGTGATATAATAAAATAAATCCTCGTATGCGGAGTATATTTTTTTAAAGCTTGTCGAATGGCAAGAGGAGTACATTATGGGAAATTCAGCAAAGGCAAAGTCGATCGGAAGGTTTGTTCTGCAGCTTGCACTTGGTTGTATGCTTGTTATTGGCGGAATCTGGGCTTTGCAGGGAGCCGGTGATTTTGGTGCTGACGGCATTAGAAAGATTTTTAACGGTAATGTTGAAAAAATTCTGGTAGTTGTTTACGGTGTTATTGAACTTTTGACCGGAATATTCCTTATTATTGAGCTTTTTACAAAAGATATTTTTGGAAAGTTTGATCAGATTCTCGGCCTTATAATTATGATTACATGGATTGTTGCTATTGTTCTCGGTGATATTATCAACGGAAACTTTAACCACTTCCTTCCCTGGCTTTATGGCTTTGCCTCTCACATTATCATTCTTGGAGCCCTCTGGTCTCTGAACGACTAATATGACCTTTCCCGGGGATATGCCCGGGAAAGTGTTGATTATTTTTATTTTTTTTGATATTATATTTCCTACTATAAGTAGATTCTGAATATCTTGATTTTTGGAATCTCTCATGAGAATGCGGAGTTTAGGACTGCGTCAATTCGCGGCTTTAAATTTCTACGGTTAATTCGGCTATGCCTTTTAGCGGTTGACTATAAATTTGAATTTCTTATTAGGGGAAAATATTATGTCTGATGAAGTTCGTGTTCGTTATGCGCCGTCTCCGACGGGAATGCAGCATATCGGCGGTGTTCGTACCGCTCTTTTCAATTATCTTTATGCACGGTCTAAGGGTGGGAAATTTATTCTCCGCCTTGAGGATACTGACCGCACCCGTTATGATGAAAAATATGTAAAAAATCTTTACGATACTATGGCATGGCTTGGCCTTGACTGGGACGAGGGCGGCGACAAGGGCGGTCCTTACGGTCCGTATGTTCAGAGCGAGCGTTTTGACCTCTACAAGAAATATGCAGAGGATCTTGTCGCCAAGGGTGAGGCCTACTACTGTTTCTGTGATGCCGAGCGTCTTGAGCGTATTCGTAAGATTCAGACTGAAAACAAGATGGCACCCGGATATGACAGAAACTGCCGCCATCTCACTCCTGAGGAAGTAAAGGCAAATCTTGACGCCGGAAAGCCGCATGTAATCCGTCTTAAAGTTCCGCTTGAGGGCGAGACGAAATTCCACGACCATCTTCTGGGCGATATTATATGGAAGAACGAGGATATTTCTCCGGATCCGGTTCTTTTAAAAAGTGACGGATTCCCCACATACCACCTTGCGAATATTGTGGACGATCACTTTATGAAAGTGTCTCATGTAATGCGTGCCCAGGAATGGATTCCTTCTACTCCGCTGCATGTTCAGATGTACCGCGCCTTTGGCTGGGATCACCCGGACTTCTGTCATCTTCCCATGGTAAACGGTGCTGACGGAAAGAAACTTTCCAAGCGCCACGGCTCAACTTCTCTGAATGAATTCCGGGCCCGCGGATATCTGCCCCAGGCTATCATCAATTATGTGGCTCTGCTTGGCTGCTCTTACGAGGAGGGGAAGGAATTCTATACTCTTGATGAGCTTGCAAAGACATTTAAACTTGAGCACCTGAACAAGGCACCGGCTGTTTTTGACTACAAAAAACTTGAGTATTACAACGGAAATTATATCCGTATGCTTTCCGATGAAGAGCTTTATAAGTGGACTCTTCCGTTTATAACAGGGACTGGCGACGGTGCCCTTGAGATTCCTGAGGGAAATCCGGCTCCGAAACCTAATGTGGGGCCTGAATTCTCGGGACTTGCTATGGGCGTGGACGGTGAGCCTTACTGCGTTGATAAGTCGATGAATATGTCTTCTGCGGATGTTAAGGCTGCTCTTATGAGACTTATGCCCCTTATTAAGGAGCGCCTCAAGTATCTGACTGATGCCGCGGAAATGGTCCGCTTCCTGTTTACTGAACCCGCCGTTCCGCCTAAGACTGATATTATTCCCAAGCGTCTTGATGAGGAAAAGACCAAGGCTGTCCTTGAGAAGGCCAAGGAATTTGTGAGGCAGCTCCCGGCTCTTGACCACGAGTCGGCCGAGAATCTTGGCCGCTCTATGTCCGAAGAGATGGGGATAAAGATGGGCGACTTTATGATGCCAATCCGCATGGCCGTTACCGGCAGCCGTGTTTCCCCGCCGCTTATCGGCTCTATCCTTATTTTGGGCGCTGACCGTTCTATTGAGCGCATTGACAGAACACTCGGAACCCTTTAGGATTAGACTGATATGAAAGAAAACAGGCCTCTTACAAGGTCATACTTGGAAACTCTCTCTTCACAGGAACTGATTAATCTGGCGGATGAATACGGTATTGATATTCCTGATGATTTGAACAGGCATTTTATTATCGGGGATTTGCTGGAAATAGGCGAGGAACTTGAGCAGAATGCCGATACCAGGGAGACTCTGGTTATGTCCGAAAAAGACAGCGGGCAGATTAATGTTGACACACTGCCATTGAGTTACAATGAGACGAAAATCAATGTTATTCTGAGAAATCCTGTTTCTCTTTTTGTCTGGTGGGACTTGGGCGAATATCTTTTGAGGAATCTGAAGACTTCAAAAAGCAGTCTCCGTCTTGCGGTATATTTTTTTGAGACTGAGGATGATGAGAAACCTTCTGATACTTTCAGTATTCAGGTGCCGTTATCCGAGCGCGAGCAGTATGTTATTATTCCGGCCGGAAAAAAATTTGTCCGCGTTGACTTGTGTTCCGAAAACACAGAAAAGACAGAAGTCCTTTCTGTGTCTGAAAAGGTTTCTCTTCCGCACGGCGGAGAAGTCATGGCTTCCCGTCCTGGCGAGGATTTGAATGTTTCTCGTATTGTAAAACTTTCAGGTGTTCAGGATCTATTGAGAAAGCATTATAACTTGTACAGACAGTCATTTTATTGAAATTTATTTTAAGGTAAAAAAATGGGTTCAAAAAATTTTGTAATCGTAGTCAACTGCCACTATCCGTATATAAAATTTGCTTCAGACGCTGAGAGCAGGTATGAGGAGGAAAATACCCTTGTTTTCCAGCAGATTTCAAATGTATATCTGCCGCTGCTGAGACTGCTGTCAAAAATAAAGAGGGAAGATCTTGACGCAAAAATCGCTCTGGTCTTTTCCGCCTCCGCCTGTGAAAATCTTTGCGATGAGGACATAAAAAAAAGGTATAACAGGTGGCTTGACAACCTTATTGAACTCGGAGAAAAGGAAGTTGTCCGCACAAAAGGCGATTCGGCATGTAATGAAACTGCGAAATACAATTTGAATCTTGCACTGGACAACAAGAAATCCTTTAATGAAGTCTGGGGTTGCGATATTTTAAAGGCTTTTGCGCACTTTGCCCGCGACGGGTACGCAGAGATTCTTGCGACATGCGGAACATATCTTTTTATGCCTCTTTTTGCCGATATGAGGGAAGTTCTTAATGCTCAGGTTGAAAGCGGTCTTTACGCTGTAAGACATCATTTTGGTCAGAGCGCGGACGGTTTCTTTCTGCCGGAAATGGGGTATGCTCCGGGAATTGAGGAGGTTCTGAAATCCTACGGCGTAAACTATACCATTCTGCCTTCCCAGAGTTTTTTGTTCTCCGAGTCCAGCCCGCGGAACGGAATCTTTCTGCCGGCCAGATGTCTTAACGGTCTTTCAATTTTTGCGGCCGATGATTTCTATGAGCACGAAGGATATAACAGGCCCGGTGTTTACAGGAATATTTCCGCCGACCTGGCATGGGAACTTCCGGCGAAAGACCTTGCTCCTTTTACAAAGGAAGGGCACTCAAGGAGCGCGACAGGTTGGGGTTATAAGAATAATGCTGACGAAGTGTATGATGTAAAGGCGGCCCTCCTGCAGGCAAATGAAGATGCCGAGGACTTTTTCCGTAAGAAGGACGAGATTCTTTCACGGGCGCAGATTTATCTTGGAGAGGATACAGATGTCTCTTACAGTCTTGTGTTTAATGCCGCAGACATGGTCGCAGGCTGGAGCGAATGTTTCGTAGGTCTTGACGCTTTTATTCATGCGGCCGTGGAAAACCGGGTGAAACTTGTTTCTTACAGTGACTTGCTTGCGGGAAAATTCGGGGGCCAGAAAATTTCGCCCTATCCGGCGGCTTTTTCAGAATTTCCTTACGGTGAGAATCTTGTTTCAAATAAAAACAGTTGGATGATACGCTATCTCCGCAAGGCCTGTGAGCGCATAGTGGATTTGGTTTCCAGATTCCCCGGGGACGGCGGCTTAAAGGCACGCCTTTTGAATCTCGGAGCAAGGGAACTTCTGCTTGCCCAGGACTGTAGCCTGTCAAAGATGGTGGACGCCAATTTCTATTCGGATTATGCCGCAGAATATTTTAAGAGGGCGGTGGTTTCATTCACAAATGTTTACGATGCCCTTGGAACTAATACTGTAAGCACTGAATGGTTCTGCGCCCTTGAAAAACTTCATCCTGTTTTTCCCTGGCTGAACTACCGTATTTTTGCCAAGAAAAAATAGTAAATGCGCGCGGTATTTACAAAAGGCGCGTTTTTTGATATAATGCACAGACATTTTATTTTGGTGGGAATACCGTGTTTTTAAAAAGTCTTGACATTTTCGGTTTTAAATCTTTTGCAGACCGCACTCACATTGATTTTGCGGACGGAATTACCGCGCTCCTCGGCCCGAACGGTTGCGGCAAGAGCAATGTAGTTGACGCGATGAAGTGGGTTCTGGCTGAAAACAAGTCAAAGAATCTGCGCGCTACTACCATGGAAGATGTTATTTTTAACGGAACCGAGGCCCGCTCACCGCTGAATATTGCTGAAGTAACCCTTACCATCTCAAATGAAAATTCCCTGCTGCCCATGGAGGACGCGGAAATCGCCATCAAGCGGCGGCTTTTCCGTTCCGGCGAGTCGGGATATTTTATCAATAACCGTCAGGTAGGTCCGACGGAAATCCGAAAGCTCTTTATGGATACCGGTGTCGGAAAGGCCGCCTATTCAGTAATGGAACAGGGAAAGATTGACCAGATTCTTTCGTCAAAGCCGGAAGACCGCCGCTATCTTTTTGAGGAGGCGGCGGGAATAAGCAGATCCAAAGCTGAATGCGCCGAGGCCGAGCGTGAGCTTGAAAAGACGAAGAACAACCTGACACAGATAGAGGCCGCCCTCAGTGAGATTAAGCGTAATTATGAGACGCTGAAAGTTCAGTCTGAAAAGACAATAAAATTTCGCAAGGTAAAGGAAGAGGTTTTTAACCTGCAGCTGGATATTCAGCTTTTAAGATTAAAGACTTTCGTTGAGACAAAAACGCGTAACGAGTCCGCAATAAAAGATGTTGACAAAAAGCGGACTGATATCCGTGAGGAAATTGACGCAATCAATTCTGCGCTTACGGAGAACACCGATAAAATAAAATCTCTCCAGGATCAGGTTGCCGCGGGAACTCAGGAGCTTATAAGAATTCAGGGCGAGAAGACGACAAAACTTGAGGTTCAAAAACAGTTCAATGTGCGGGACGCTGAAATCAGTGAGAAGATTGCTACGCTTGAGGCTCACAGAAAGACGATACAGGACCGTATAGATGATCTTAACGAGGAACTTGATGAGGCCGAGGGTGCGATTCATGACAAGGAAAAACAACTTGAGGACATAAAGAAGAATATAAGTTCCTTTAATGAGAATGTTACCACAGCCTCCGGCCGTATTACAAATAATGAGAGCCTTGCCGCTGAAAAGCAGGAATTCATTCAGGAACTTGAACTTTCGCGCGCGGGCCTGCAGAAGGAACTTGCTTCCATTACAGAGGACATTGTTACCGAACTTGACGCAAAGCTGAAGGACGCAGGCTATTCGCAAAACGCAATGAATGTAGCCAGACAGGAACTTGACGGCACTTTGGGCAAGCTGAAGATTTTCCTTCAGGGACGAAAGAATATTTTTGACGATGCCCTCCGCACTAATGATACGGGAGACGGAAACCGCATTGCAAACGATTCTTCCATGGCTTTTGGCGAGGCTCTTTCTCTTATTGAAAAACTTCAGGCCGCGCTCGACTCATACATAAAGGCCTCTCCACAGTTCATCAGTGAGTTCTTAAGCCCTGAGGGAATTATTACAAAAAAACGCGGTGTTGACCAGAAAATTCAGGAGAACCTGAATCAGGTTGCCGAAGTTGCAAAGCGCATTGAGGAACTGAAAAACGAAAACGCTCAGCTAAGCGACAAGATAGCGGAGTATAAGGAGACTCTCGGAAAACTTCAGATTAATGAAGCGAAAATGAACGAGCAGATTGCGTCCGCCGGACAGCAGATGCAGCTTCTTCGCAGGAATATTACGAGCGAGGAGAATACTCTCCGCCAGAATGAAGACGAACTCTATGCCGAGCAGAAGCGTAAGGAGGACCTTGCCGAGCAGATTGAGTCTATTGCTGAAGAACTTGCTGACATTGATGACCGCGGAACAAAAACCGCTGACCGGCTAAAAGCTCTTGACGAGGAGATTAAGGACTACAACAGCAAGGTGTCGGGCAAGAACGAGGACTTGAATAAAAAGCAGGCGCTTCTGAATAAATACCAGAACCAGTATGAGCAGCTTGCAAATTCGATGATTCAGATTGATACGGAAATCCGTAATGTAAAGCAGAACTTTCTTGATCAGTATTCGCGCGATCTTATGGAATACGAGGAGCACATGTATACCATTACGACTCCGGCCGCGGATTTAAAGGATCGCCTTTCCAAGAAAAAGTCCGATATGGAAGAACTTAGTCACGGAATCAATCTTATGGCCCCGGAAGAATTTACCGAGGCTAAGGAACGCTACGAGAGACAGCAGACAAATTACGACGACACCTTAAAGTCCTTAAAGGATTTGGAGCGTGTTGCGGAGGAAATCCGCTCAAAGTCTTCCGAGCTCTTTTTGGAAACTTATAACAAGATTAAGCGCAATTTTCACAATATGTTTCGCCGTCTGTTTGGCGGAGGGCGCGCAGAATTGCGTCTTGCAAACCCGGAGAGCGTTCTTTCCACCGGAATTGATATTTATGCGCAGCCGCCCGGAAAAAAACTTGAGAATATTTCCCTGCTTTCCGGCGGCGAAAAGACTATGACCGCCATCGCGCTTTTGTTCGCGACATATCAGGTCAGACCTAGTCCTTTCTGTCTGCTCGATGAGATTGACGCGGCTCTTGACGACAAGAATGTAGGCTCTTTTGTTGCGGCTCTAAAAGCTTTTGCAAATGTAAGCCAGTATATTGTAATTACCCACAATAAAAAGACTGTAATGGGAGCCTCTTCCATGCTGGGCGTTACAATGGAGGAATCGGGCGTTTCTAAGATAATTGCACTTCGTCTTGACGAGGATATTGACAATATCAAGAACGATTTTGATGAGAGCACCGAGAATTTTGTTGAGGAAGATGTTCCGCCGGAAGAAGGGGTTGTTCTGCCGCCCCGTCCGCCGCGCCGTGATAAAAATGCGCAGGAAGAAACGCCGCGGGAGAATGCCCAGCAGTGATTAATATGAGTGAATTGCGTGAAAATATTCAGGATTTTCTCACGGAAAAAAAGAAGCCCGTTCTGGTTTCCTGTATTCTGATTGTATTTTTTTTCGCGGCGCTTATTCTCATTGTCTTTACATCTAATAAAAAATCATCTAACCCCATTGAGTTCCGCAGCGAGCCCCTTGTATCAGACCAGCCGCTTTTGCTGCCGCAAGGTCTTTCAGTTCCGTCAGGCTATGCGGTGGGCCGTGTTAAAAAGGAAAAATGGTCAGTCGCTGAGGTTGAACAGTGGCGGACAAAGATAAATTCTGATTCCATCGAAAAACTTGCCGCCGCCAATGAAAAAATGGTAGAGGCTGTAACGGAGGCCGCTCCGTGAAAAAGACTTTGACTTGCAGGAACTTGTTTTATTGTATTTTTCTCTTTGCGGGACTTTTACTTGTATCCTGCGCCACAACTGCCAATACCGCGGAGGCATCGGGAGAAGAGACTCTGACTCAGGCCGGGGAATCTCCGGCAGCAACATTAAGTGAAGAGACTCCTTTAAATGAGAATAATGCGGAGTTTGAACTTCTTGCTCCTGAGGAGCCGGCCGCCGACGGGAATTCTGAAAAGATTCCCGATGATGAGGTTGACGAACTGAATTCTCTTTTAGAGCCCGGGCCTTTTCCTGAAAAAATCGCCGACCCGGAAAGTGATTTTTCCGAAGAATCTTTGTCCGAAAAAATATTTACTGATGAAAAAGCGCCGGCTTCCGCTCCGGAGGAAATTTTCTCCGAAAAAGAAAGTTCTTCTTCTGAGGAGAATAGTCTTCCCGAAAAAAATGCGGAGAGCGTGAACACACCTGCGGAAACAAAAAGTCCCGCCGCTGAAATAAAAGATAATTCCGGGGCAGAAACCTCCGCCGGAACTGCCTCTGTTACGCAAAAAACGACTTCAAGTCAAAATGGCTCGGATTTAAATTTGACCAATACAAATTCTGGTAATAAGATAGAGAATAAAAACAATTCCGGACAGGCGGAGAATGCAGACGCCTCTGCCGGAGCGGAAATTCCTTTGGAGACTGGGGAGTCTGCAAAAGAGGATCCGCCTCTTCCTTCCCGTTCAATGACTGTAAAGAATAATCAGTTTGTGGATATTGTTTACCCCGGCACAGGATGGATTTACCTTGGCGAAGTGGACCGTGGCGGAAACTTTATTTTTCAGGGAAGAAAACTCGGAAAGGGGGAAACCACATTTACACTGCGGTCTAAAAAGTCCGGAAAGGCGCTGCTTCACTTTTACAAGAATGACGGTCTTACCGGCAATTATATTGATGACTACATTGAAATTAATATAGGCGACCAAAATGCCGCGGACGCCATTCATGTTACTGCGCCTTCCTATGCGGAAGCAGTTCCTCCGAAATATGAAAGAAATAAAAAAGAGGAAAAACGGACGGAGTCAGAGAATAATAAAATGCAGTCGGAATCAAAAGCCGCCGAAAAAAGTGAAAGAGAAAGCGGAAACTCAAGTCCGGCCGAAAGAGAGACTGACAGCCAGACACTAATTCCGGATTCTGGCGGCGGACAAAAAGATACTTCTGCCTCGTCAGAGCCTAACGAAAAAGTGCAGACTGTAATTCAAACTAACGGGGCGGATGATAATGGAGACTCAAAGAAAAAGACTTCTGTCGCAGCTTCTCCGGAAACTTCCGCAAAGCAACTTGCGGATACCTCCGTTTCTGCTCAAGGTGGCGACCTTTCCGAAACCGGCAGAGCCGGAAGTCTTTTGGAGCAGGCGAAAAAGGCTTATGACGAGAAACGCTATGCGGACGCTCTGGAACTTGTTCAGCAGTTCTTTGATGTTGCCACGGGAGACTTTGACGCCGGTCTTTATCTGGAAGGGCTTATTCTTGAGGCCAAGTCTGACGTGCGGAATATAAAGAGCGCTATTGACGCATATGACACACTGATTAAAAACTGGCCGCAGAGCAACTACTGGCGACGGGCGAATGAGCGTAGCATTTATTTAAAAAGATTTTATATCGATATAAGATAGAATAAAGGAGATTTCTTATGATAAAGAAATTTTTTGGTCTGGCTATTGCCGGAGCAGTTCTCGCGCTTTCTTCCTGCGCCGTAAAAAATGAAAAGACGCAGGAATGGCAGAGACTTATTTCTGTAAACGGAACTGGTTCTGTCAGCGTCCAGAGCGACCTTGCCACGATCAATATGGCTGTCGTAACATACAGCCGCTCTGTTATTGACGCCGCTTCCCGGAATGCGGAGGCTGTCGCTAAAGTCCGTACCGCACTGGTTGACGCCGGTTTTACCGCCGATTCCATTACGACAAGCGATTACCGTATTACACAGGATGTTTCCAGAAACAACGGAGCTCAATACAGGGGCGACTACCGTGTCGCAAATTCGATTCATATTGAAGTGCGCGATGTGAGCAAAGCCGGAGACGCGATTGATGCTGCGGTAAAGGCCGGCGCAAACGAGTTTTATTCAATAGATTTCTCCGCCATCGATGTTGAGACTGCTGTCCGCGAGGCGCGCACTCAGGCGGTGAAGAATGCCTATGAGGCTGCGAATCTTATGGCCAAAACTGCCGGTGCGGAACTTGGAAGGGTTCTCAATATAAACGAGCAGTCTTACGGAGCCCCCGTCATGCCGCGCTCTGTAAATTCCCTCTACAAGACGGCTGATACGGCGACTTCAATTACTGCCGGCGACAAGGAAATAAGCGTTACTGTCAGCGTAACCTATGAACTTAAATAAATAAATTTTTTTGAGGTATATATGTTGGACTATAAATTTATTAAGGAAAATCTGGCTGCGGTTAAGAAAAATATTGAGGACCGCAATATGAAGGCTGATGCCGACATCGTTGTTGAACTTTATGACAAGAGAACTGCCTTGGTTACAAAAAGACAAGAACTTCAGCAGAAGAGAAATGAGAACGCCGCTTCTATGAAGGGCAAGATGGATAATGATGTCCGCCAGAAACTTATTGCGGACGGAAAGAAAATCAAAGATGATATCGCCGCCGTGGAAAAAGATCTTGCTGAGATTGAGCCGAAACTGGAAGAGGCGGCCCGCAAGATTCCCAATATGGCGAATCCTGACGCTCCGATCGGTAAGGTTGATACCGAGAACCTTGAGGTTAAAAAAGTGGGAACTCCACGCAAATTTGATTTTGAGCCTAAAGACCATGTTCAGCTTATGGAAGAACTTGATCTTATTGACTTTGACCGCGGAACAAAAGTTTCAGGACAAAAATTCTATTACCTCAAGAATGAGGCCGTTTTCCTTGAGCAGGCTCTTATTATGTACGCCTTGAACATTCTCCGTAAGCACGGTTTTACACCCTTTATTACGCCTGATGTCGCAAGACAGGAAATTCTTCAGGGAATAGGATTCAATCCGCGCGGAAACGAATCCAATGTTTATTGTATCGAGGACGAGGGAACTTGTCTGGTCGCCACAGCCGAAATCACTTTGGGCGGCTATCATTCCGGCGAGATTCTGGATAAGGCGTCTCTCCCTAAATTCTACTGCGGTTTGAGCCACTGCTTCAGAAGGGAAGCGGGAGCGGCCGGTCAGTTCTCAAAAGGCTTGTACAGAGTTCACCAGTTTGACAAGGTTGAGATGTTCGTTTACTGTACCCCGGAGGACAGCGACAAACTGCATGAAAAACTCCGCCTTATTGAAGAGGAAATATTTACGGGGCTCGGTCTTGCCTTTCATGTGGTTGACACCTGCACCGGAGACCTTGGCGCCCCGGCTTATCGCAAGTGGGATCTGGAGGCATGGATGCCCGGTCGTAACGGCGGAGAATACGGAGAGGTAACTTCAACCTCTAACTGCACTGATTATCAGAGCCGCCGTCTTAATGTAAGATACAAGGATGATGACGGAAAGAACAAGTATGTTCATATGCTTAACGGAACTGCTATTGCCGTAGGCCGCGCAATGCTTGCGATTGTTGAGAATTATCAGAACGAGGACGGCTCAATTACAATTCCTCCGGCACTTGTACAGTACTGCGGATTTGACAAGATCGGTCCGCGCCGCTAGATATTAAAAGACAAGAGATGAGGATTTGCGATTGGAAGAAGATAAGAACAAGGAAGATGTGGTTCTGCCTGTAAAGGAAACTGTTCAGTCTCAGTCAAAACCTGTGGTTGAAGGGTATACCCGGAAAATTTATTCTGTGCTGCTCTTTATTTCTTTTATAGTTTTCTTTTCGATTTTAAAAATTACAAAGTCGGTTTCTGTACCGGTTGTAATCGCAGTCTTTCTTTCTCTTGTCGCCCTTCCTTTTATAAGAAGAATGCACCAGAAACTGCGGTTTCCGTGGCTTTTGGGAATTGTTGTAACTCTTGTCTTTTTTATTGCCCTGATTGCTGTCATCGCCCGGCTTTTGCAAACTAGTGTCAGCGCCATTGTTGATGCATATCCCCGCTATGAGAGCCGCTTTCTCACTATATACAGGCAGATTGCGGAGCAGTTAAATCTTAGTTATGACGAAGGTAAGACCTTGATTGAAAATCTTTTGTCGCAGCTGAAGGTCAGACAATATATCAAGGCTACGGCACTGACGGTCTCTGGAACTGCGCTGGAATTTTTAAAGAATATTTTTATTGTGTCGCTGATGTATACTTTTTTACTGATAGAGGCGGATGCTTTTCAGACAAAGATTTCGCTTGCCTTTGAGGGAAAAATGCGGCACCGGGTAAAATCAATTATCGTAAATGTAATTGTAGACACGACAAGATTCTTCTCAATAAAATTTATAATTTCTCTTTTGACGGGGCTTTTTGTCTTTTTCGGCCTCTCAATAATTGGGCTGGACTTTGCCATTATCTGGGCTTTTATCGCTTTTGTGCTGAATTTTATTCCGACATTTGGAAGCGCCATCTCCGTGATTGGAACCGTTTTCTTTTCCGTAATCCAGTTCTATCCCTCATTTTCTCATGTAATTGCGACGGCTCTCCTGATGCTGGGCGTTAACGGAATTCTCGGAAACATTGTGGAGCCGCGTGTTGAGGGAGACAATCTGGATATCTCACCTTTCTTTATATTGGTGTCCCTGTCAATATGGGGCTGGATATGGGGATTTGTAGGAATGGTTTTGGCCGTTCCTTTTACCGTATTCCTGAAAATTCTATGCGAGAACATTCCGCCTTTAAAGCCTGTCGCAATTATGATGGGCAATAAAAAGGGCGCCCGCCGCCGCTGGACGGAATGAACTTTATCGGACTAAATAAATTTTTCGCCCGAGCATTTTTCATACAAAAAGCGTATGTCTTCTTCCTGAAGTGAGGTGTATCGGCAGACTGCGCATGTCAATTCCTTTGACTCGTCACTATAGTTTGACTCGACGCGGCAGGTGGCAAAAATCTTGCGTCCTGTAAGAGGTTTAGGCATGGGCAATGACATTTCAAGGGCGTATTCAGTTCCATCTTTCAGGTCTATGTTTTCTGTTTTTGCGCCGAAGACAATACGCTCGTGGTTTACAAAAATAACTTCAAGCGGGTTCTGTCTGCCCTGAATGCTTTCTTTTTTTACGACTTTTTCCGCAAGATAGCGGACAACCGGAATCAGCTGGACTCCGCTTCCTGCTGTTCCTCGGGTGCGGGCGTGGGCGATGAATTTTTCAAGAAAGACTTTTGCCTTTTGCTGGGACTCTTCCTGAATGTCTTTCCAGACAGGACGGGCAAAAATATCATAGCCCTCTTTTGGAAGACAGTCTATATGAATGTCCGTTTTTTTGTTTACGGAGAAATAAAGCTGGGCGCGGAATTCTGTCGGCCTCTCTTTTTCTGTAGTTTCCTGCATCCGGCTTATGGAAGAAGGAATTACGAGAGCGAGCCCGGCCTTAATCTGCTTGATGGTGGTCTCAAAATAAAGGCCGAGTCTGTTAAAATAAAATTCAACACGGACGCTTTTACCGATAAAATTCTTTACATTCTCGGGAGGTGTTGTCAGGAGAATTATTCCCTGTGCAATAACCTTGAGCTGCTCGGCTTTGATTGCGATTGGAAAAAGGGCGCTGGTCGCGGGTTTTACCTGGGCTGTGCCGAAGTCTTTTTCCTCGGGGTTTTCTATCGGTGTTACGGTTACAGGAACATTTCCGTCAATCAGATACTGAAGAACAAGTTCCCGCTCAATTCCGGTAAGTTTACTTGCCTGCATTTTTCCCTCCGTCTTCTTTTTTGTATATTTCTATCTGCTGAATTTTCCAGTTGTTATTATCCTCCACCGGATAAATTTTTGTGTAGAGAATTTTGTCCCGGCAAGTCCAGCGGACGGGAACTTCCACAAGCTCGTCTCCGACAAAGGGTTTCCCGATAATGTACGACTTGAATTTACCTGCGTCCTCCGAGTCTGCTAGAAAGAGAGCCAGTGAGTACAGTGTGCCGCGTGACCAGAGGGCATCAATTTTGGACGAATCCTTGACGCCCTTTTTTTCATCGTCTTTCTTTTCTGACTCCGCCTTCTTGTCGTCCGCTCCGGTTCCCGGAGATGCGTTTGAGAAGTCCACCATTTCCTTGCAAAAGGCGTTTATTGTGTCAAGAATCTCACCGTGAATATTTGATGTATCAAGGCTTGTAAAACCTACTAATTCCGGGAAAATACCGGTCATCTGGCGGCCGCCCTCCAGGGCGACAAGAGAGGCGGGGCCCAGCGACACATTATTTGAAATAGCCTCAAAGGATTTGATTTTTTTTGAGAGTCTGTCATTTTCAATTTCGTAAGACCAGTTCGCCGCTTTTTTTAGTTCGGTAACTTTTTTGGAGAGGGGAGTGTATTCTTCCAGCTGAACTTCCTTTGTTTTTTTGCAGGAAACAAGAATTCCGCAGATAGAAATGGCGAGAATTACACACAGGCTCCGGAACTGTGAAAATGCATTTTTTAAGTTATCTGAATTTTTTCCCACGGAAATATTATATCACAGAAATTTCTACCACGCAAGAGCGGCGGCAAAGTTCTTTACCCCCCCCCTGTTTTTTCTCTTGCAAAAGGTGTTTGTTTTTGATAAAATAATTTAATATTTTAAATATGGTGGTAAAAGTATGGCACTCACTTTAGCTGAAAAAATCTTGCAGAATCACATTGTTCCTGACGCCTGCAAAGAAACAAAATTTACAAAGGGGGAGCCCATTGAGCGCGGCTCTGACATTGCGGTAAAAATTGACCAGACGCTTACCCAGGACGCTACGGGTACTATGACATATTTACAGTTTGAGACAATCGGAGTTCCGCGTGTAAAGACTGAACTTTCTGTTTCTTATGTTGACCACAACACACTTCAGACTGATTTTAAGAATATGGACGACCACCGGTATCTCCAGTCAGTCGCCGCAAAATACGGCCTTTATTTTAGCCGTCCCGGCAACGGAATCTGTCATCAGGTTCACCTTGAATGCTTCGGCGTTCCGGGAAAAACCCTGCTAGGTTCAGACAGCCATACTCCGACAGGCGGCGGAATCGGAATGTTTGCCATCGGAGCCGGCGGTCTTGATGTTGCTGTTGCAATGGGCGGCGGCGCATTCCATCTGGCTATGCCTAAAATTTTCGGAGTAAAACTTACCGGCAAATTAAAGAAGGGTGTCGGGGCAAAGGATATTATTCTTGAAGTTCTTCGCCGCGAGACTGTTAAGGGCGGAACTCTGGCTGTCTACGAATATTTCGGAGAGGGTGTCGAGACCCTTACCGTTCCCCAGCGCGCCACAATCACGAACATGGGGGCAGAACTCGGCGCCACCACTTCAATTTTCCCCAGCGACGGCAAGACAAAAAAATTCCTTGAGTCTATGGGCCGCGGCGAGTCCTGGACGGAACTCAAGGCGGACGAAGGCGCTGTATACGATAAAATTATAGAAATCAATCTGGACGATTTGATGCCGCTTGCCGCCTGTCCTCATAACCCGGATGTAATTGATTCAATCAAAAATCTGAGCGGAAAACCAGTTACGCAGGTTGTAATCGGTTCGTGCACAAACTCTTCTCTTGATGACCTTGAAAGTGTCGCCGCAATCGTCAGGGGCAAGCACATAGCACCGGGCGTGGAGGCAGGCATTGCGCCTGGAAGCCGCACGACTCTTTTGATGGCGGAAAAATCAGGTATTCTTGGTGACCTTATCCGCGCGGGATTCCGTATTCTTGAGTCCGCCTGCGGTCCCTGTATCGGGCAGGGGTTTGCTCCGAACAGTCAGGGTGTTACTCTCCGCACCTTTAACAGAAACTTTAAGGGAAGAAGCGGAACTGCCGATGCAAGTGTATATCTGGTTTCGCCTGAAACCGCCGCCGCCTCCGCAATCGCAGGCGTATTCTCATCTGCGACGGATATTCAGTATGAGGATGCCGCTTATGCCACAGGAGTTCGCGTAAGTATGCTCGACGGTTCTGATAAACGCCTTTCCGGCGCTGATGTCCTTGAGGCGGCTCAGGACAGGGGAATGCTCATTGCGCCGCTTCCGCAGGCTGAGGCTGTGAAAGTTGATGTTGTCCGCGGTCCTAACATCAAGCCATGTCCTGCCTGCCGTGATTACAAGGAAAAACTTACTCTTCCTGTAGCACTGAAGGCCGGAGACAATGTTTCTACTGATGACATTATGCCGGCCGGAGCAAAGATTCTTCCTCTCCGTTCCAATATTCCGGAGATAAGCAAATTTACTCTTACCCGCATTGACCCATGTTTTTATGAGCGTGCCGAAAAAAATAATTTCGCAGACTGCATCGTAGTAGGCGGCGATAATTACGGTCAGGGATCCAGCCGTGAGCATGCGGCGCTTGGACCTATGTATCTGGGAGTTCGCGCGATTCTTACAAAGTCTTTTGCCCGTATTCACAAGGCAAACCTCATAAACTACGGAATTATTCCTCTTAATTTTGTAAATCCGTCGGATTACGATTCAATCAAGCAGGGCGATACACTTGTTCTGTCAAACATTGAGGAAGCGCTGAATACCGGCTGTGAATTTGACATTGAGCTTAACGGAAAAACAATAAAGGCCGTGAACGATTTGAGCGAGAGAAGCCGCGCTATTATTAAGGCCGGCGGGCTTGCAAAGTATACAAGGGCCGGCGGAAACTAAGTATTGGAAGGCGGACGCAAGGCAGTAAGGCTTGTCTTGCGCCGGCAAAACCGCAACGCTATTCCGTGGCGCCGGCAATCTGTTCCGGTTTTACAACTTTTCCTTTATACAGGGCTTTGGGATTGATTACAATCCCAAGTTTTTTTTCCAGCTGGGCAAGGTGCCGGAGTTCGTATTCGTCTCCGATTACGATATTGACTCCGCACTTGCCGGCGCGGGCAGTTCTTCCTGACCGGTGTACAAAGAAGTCGTCATCGCTGGGTAAGTCGGTCTGAATCACATAGTCTATGTCGGGAATGTCGAGTCCGCGGCTTGAAAGGTCACTGGTTACGAGAATAGAAATCTTTCCGCTCTTAAATCTTGCCAGAATGCTCTGCCTCTCCTGATTTTTTGTACGGGCATGAAGACCCTCGCAGTTGATTTTCTTGAACTTTAATTTCTGCGAAATGTTCTCCACCTGATCGGCCCTGCATGTAAAAACAAGGGCTTTCTTCGGAGTTACGGCGTGCAGGAGGGAGCGCAGAAAATCAATTTTTTCACGGCGCTCGCAGTAAAAGGCCCAGTGCTCAATCTTTGTTCGGAGAACCTCTTCCGGCGGAAGCAGAATCACTTCAAAATTTTTGTCTGTTTCTCTGTTCGCCAGGTTTACGGCGTCCTCAATCATTTTCTTTGTCTTGTCATTAATCGTTGCGGAACATGCTATGAACTGCGTGTCTTTTCCAAAAAGACCCGCAAGGTCAGATGTTTCCGACGCTATTTCCTTGCTGAAAAGACGGTCCGCCTCGTCAAAGACGGCGGCGGCGCAGTCGGTGATTTTAAGTTTTTTAAGACGGACCAATTCCAAAAGTCTGGCCGGCGTTCCGATGACAATAGACGGATGCTCCTTCAGAGTTTCTATCTGCCGTTTAAGCGGAGCGCCTCCGATGAATAAAGCGGATTTTAGTTTTGTTACCGATGCCGCCGCCGATTTTAGTTGGGAAGCGAGTTCAAATGTCGGTGAAATGATTGTAATCAGCACTTCTTTTTTTGGATTGGCGAGGCCTTCAATTTTTTGCAGAAGCGGAAGTAAAAAGGCAAATGTTTTTCCGGTCCCTGTTTCCGACTGAAATATCACGTTCTTTCCTTCCGCGATGTGCGGAAGGACGCTCTCCTGAACCTTTGTCGGTTCTGTTATTTTAATCTCATTCAGTCTTGCGATTAAATCTTCGCTGATTCCTAGTTCACTGAAATTCTTACTCATAAAAGTCTTCCTCTAAAATTGCCTTCTGGATGCACTCGCGCAAAGGCGGCTTTTTATATGCTCTTGCTTTAAAAAACAGGGCAAGTGCTATTATAATTAGAATCAAATACACAAACCAGTTCGTGTATTGCGCGTAAACCGTATTCTTTCTTGCATAGACTGGTATTTCCGCCGCCAGAAATCCTTGTTCGAAAAGCGGAATTGACTGGAGAATTTTTCCCTTCGGGTCTACAACTGCCGTAAAGCCCGCGTTTGTCGAACGCACCAGAGTTGTCCTGTATTCAACGGCCCTGAATGCGGCCACAACAAAGTGCTGGTATTCGGCGGACTTTGTAAGCGACCACGAGTCGTCTGTAATGTTCACGAAAACTTCAGCACCGGCCTGATGAAAAGGTCCGCAGATGTCCGGGAAAGCGTCCTCAAAGCAGATGGGAACAGCGACACGCACTTTTGCCGGGCTTCCGGCCAGTCCGTCATAGTTGTATGGATCGATATTCCTGCTGTCAAGATTGATGATTCTTACGGGCGGAATTCCCTTTTTGTCAGAATAACGGGCGTTGATGTCAAAAAGCGTATAGGTTCCGCCGGCAGTCCAGCCGTTTGAAAAACCTACAAGTCTGTCCATTGTTTTTCTTACCCATGGGTATTCAACTCCGGGAATAACTTCCGCAAAGGGAACTAAATGACTTTTTCCGTAATATCCGCGGAAGGCGCCGGTCTTGTCAAACATAAGGGCTGCGTTTGCGTATTTCTTCTTGTCTGCGTCTATTGTATATGAGCCGCCTATTATAAAAGGTGTCTTTACCCGGCCGATGTAATGAATCAGGGACTCGTCTTCCGGGTAAACGGTGTATCTTAGATAGGCCTGCGGAAAAGAATAGCGCAATACCGCCTCGCTCCAGACTACAAGATCCGGCTTTATTCCTTTTTCCTCAAAGGCCTCGATTCCTTTTTGTGAAAGGCCGATTGAGATTTTTGCGGCTTCGCTGTCATCGTTGCTGGCCCACGGATCCATGTTCTGCTGGACAAGAACTGCGTTTAAAGTTTTCTGAATATCGTCTTTCTGGCAGAGTCTGAATCTTCCGTAAATAAAGTTGAGGGCGAGTAAAAGAAGAATTACATTTTTATTGCAGATTAAATTGAACAAAGTCCCCTGTCTTTTGTATTCAGGCTGAATTTTACGGTTTTGCAGATACAGAATCAATTCAGCAAGGATTCCGGCCGTAAAAGCCATCAGAAATGTAATTCCATAGACTCCGAAAATATCCGCTGACTGGATTAAGACCTTGTCGCGGAAGGCACTCATTGAAAGCACTCCCCATGGATAGGCTATAAAGCCCGTGGACTTTGCCCATTCGTAGACTACACGGACAGAGGCAAATACAAGCGGACTGAAAATATTCTTCCTGTTTAGACAAAAGAAAAGGCAGCCTGCCATCGCCTCGATGCAGAGTGTTACGAGGGCGGAGGCTCCGAGCGTAAAAATCGCGAAGTCCTTGAAGTTTGCAAGCCAGTAACTGGAAAGCAGATGTGTTGCAAGAGCGTCAATGGCAAAGAGTAGGGCTGTCTCTTTATATGAACTGGTTCTGTTTGCGGCTATGTACAGCGGAATAAGAGCTGCAAAACCAAAGAACGGAGAGCCAAAATAAAAGATCTCATTCGGAATTGCAAGTGCTGATAAAATTCCCGAAAAAACCGCGCAGCATATATTAAATAAAAGCGGATTCATTTATAATATCTTATCAGAAAACGGCCTTAAAGTCAAATTATATTCCAAAAGAAAATTCCGCTGTAACCGGCAGTATAAGAACGAAGTTTCCGCGCTTAAAATTCATTTCGATGGGGCGGTCCTCCTCAAAGTATTTTCCGCTGATTGTGTTTGAAATGCTGGGCATTCCTCTTTTTCGGAAAAATCCGCTTTCCCATTCCAATCCTTTTGACTTTACATAGCCGCCCCTGTAATTTCTTGACGCGCGGGCAACGCTTATCGGCTCTCCGGGGGTTACGCCGCTGATGAGAATTTTCTTTCTCGATGCATTAAGCAGAATCTCTTCGCCGCAAAGCCATGCGTCTGGTGAAATTTTTGTTCCGAATAAATCATAGATTCCCAGGAAGTGATCGGCTCTTCCGCCGGCTCCTCCTACAAGCGTGATAAAGGTCTGGTCAAAAGATTTTCTTGCGTAGTCCAGCGCCAGTTCCGTGTCTGTAAAATCCTTGTAGGCCGGCGATGTCCTTATGATTTTTTCATCGTATTCTTTTAGGATTTCCTTATCCTTTATGGAATCAAAGTCTCCCAGAATCAGGTTCGGAGAAAAATTTGAAAAACATTCGTTCTCGGCGCAAAAATACTTTTGATATGCGCGGAGAGTCTCAAGTCCTGAGTCCGCCGCGATTATGTAATCCGGCTTTATTTTTGAAAAATATTTTCGCGCTGATTCCGGCGGAGTGAATTCTCCGCCTGTAAAAATTACGACTTTTTTCATAGAGAGATTTTATAACATAATTTGAATGGGGTCAATCAGCTGAAAATTATCCGGCTATTCTTTTGTAAAGTGTCTTGAAGATAAAGGCTTTCTGTGCTATCATATTTTGAAATGCATGTAAATATTCCTTATGAACTGCAAAAAATGAATTCTCTCTTTAAGGAAGGTGGCTTTGCGGCATACCTCGTCGGAGGTGCTGTCCGTGACGAGATTATGGGGAAGAGGGCTCATGACTGGGATATCGCCACGAACGCAAGCCCGCAGCAGGTGATAAAGATTTTTCACCGGGTAATTCCCACTGGTATAAAGCACGGAACTGTTACCGTTCATTTTATGAAAAAGGAAATTGAGGTTACCACTTTCCGCACGGAAGGCGCTTACTCTGACGGCCGCCATCCCGACAATGTTGAATTTGCCTCTACGATTGAAGAGGATTTGAGCCGCAGGGATTTTACAATGAATGCCATTGCGGCCTCCCTGCAGGACGGCTCGATTGTAGACCCTTTTGAGGGACAGAAAGACATAAAGAAAAAGATAATCAGAACTGTGGGCGAGGCTCACGAACGCTTTATGGAAGACGGTCTCCGTCCGATTCGTGCAATCCGCTTTGCCTCCCAGCTGAACTTTTCTATTGAGGAAAAAACTCTCCGCGACATTTACAGTGACGAAACGCTAAAAAAAATTTCCCGCATTTCGCCGGAACGCTTCCGTGACGAGTTCTGCAAGATAATGCTGTCTCCTCTTCCTTCGCTTGGTCTTAGACTTATGGAAGAAACCGGAATCCTGAGTCTTTTTATTCCTGAACTCCTTTCGGGACGGGGCTGCACTCAGACTGATTACAGGGGATTCCACCAGTTTGATGTGCTGGACCACAATTTTTACGCCTGTGACGGCTCTCCCCGTGAAAAATTAAATGTCCGTCTGGCAGCCCTTTTTCATGATATAGGCAAGCCGGCCGTAAAGAAAATAATTCCGTCTCCGGAAGGCAGTCAGATTACTTTTTACTGTCATGACTCTGTCGGTGCGAAAATGGTCAGGGAGATTATGGCGAGGCTGAAATTCAGCAATGCGGAAATTGACAATGTCTCTCATCTTGTAAAGGAACATATGTTCCATTACGAGTCATCATGGACTGATGCCGCCGTCCGCCGTTTTATTCAGCGTGTCGGAAAAGAAAATATCGAGGATTTGTTTGACCTCCGCCTGGCTGATGTTTACGGAATGCATAATTGCCGTCCGCGCGTGCATGACTCTATTACCGGAGCAGGTCTGGTTGAATTTCAGGACAGAATTGATTCAGTCCTGGCGCAAAAGTCGGCGCTCAGTTTAAAAGATCTCGCCGTCAACGGAAAGGATTTGATGGAGGAGGGAATTCCTTCGGGCCAGATGCTGGGAAAAATCCTAAAGCAGCTCTTTGAGACTGTGACTGACGATCCGGAGATGAACACGCGGGAAAAACTTCTTCCGCTTGCAAGTAATTTGTTTGACAATTTCTCTAAAAAATGATATTTTCAAAGTGATGTTCGGAACTGTAATTGCTGGTACAAATAATTTTTTTTCGGTTGAATGTGATGACGGTATTCTCCGCGAGTGTTCAATAAAAGGTAAAAAAATCAAGACAGACAAGGAATATTACAATCCCCTTGCACCGGGAGACAGGGTTGAGGTTGATGCTGATGCTCTGACTTCTGAAAAGGGCCAGATTGTTTCTTTGTGTGCCAGAAAGAATTCCTTTTTGCGCTGGAATGTAAAGGGGCAGAAGCCCCAGCTGCTCGCCGCGAACCTTGACTACCTGATTCTGGTGACGACACCGAGCGAGCCGCCTTTCAGACCCCGATTTATTGATCGTGCCCTGATTCAGGCGGAGGAAGAAGGTCTTGAACCTGTTGTTCTTGTTAATAAATATGATTTGGACGGAGCCACCGATCCGGATTTTATCACCCGTATCGACGGCTGGGAAAAACTCGGCTATACGGTAAAAAAAGTCTCCGCTAAAACCGGAGAGGGACTTATGGATTTTGTTGAGCTTCTGGACGGCAAGCGCAGCGCATTTGTCGGTCAGTCGGGTGTAGGAAAATCAAGCCTTATAAACCGCCTTAATAATGATGTGGTTTTAAAGACCGGGAGCCTCTCAAAAAAATACGGGCGCGGCTCTCACACAACCACAAAGGGAACTCTTATGCATCTGACGCTCAACGAAGCCTTTACCGGCGGCATAAAAGGTATTACCGCGGATATTATCGACACGCCCGGAATCCGTCGTTTTATGCTGGACGGAATTGCGGCGGACGATGTGGCTTTGTATTTTAGAGAATTCAAGCCGCTTTTGGGAACCTGTAAATTCGGGGCCTCCTGCAGGCATATAAGCGAGCCCGGCTGCAGGATTCTGGAGGCCGTGTATTCCGGAATAATCAGTGAGGACCGGTATGAGTCTTACAGAAATATTACGGAAGAAATACGAACAGGTGATTGGAAGGATTAGTCCTTATGGACAGAAAGACATTAGGTGAACTAGATTACTACAGAATACGCGATGAAATCGCCGGCTTTTGCGTGAGTGAGGAGGGAAAAGCCTCTCTTCTTTGCCGCGACCCGTTTTCATCTGTCTCTGATTTTGAGGAATTAAAAAAATTATCCCGCGAGTGGTTCGTCTGCTTTGGTTCCGGAGCCGGCATAAGTCTGAAAAGCTGGCCGGCTATACGGGAATACATTCCGGTGATAAAGGCGACCGGCGCGACCCTTTCTGTCGAGCAGCTGTATGCCATGGGAATTTTCTGTATGAATGCCCGTGAGATTACTGAATCCATTGTTTCTTGCGAGGAAGATCTTAATTTAAAGAGACTTGCCGCCCTTGTCAGAGGCATTCCCGATTTGTCCGGCGCAGAAAATGAGATTTTTAAAATCATCGATAAGAACGGCGGCATGAAGGATTTGCCCGAACTTCGTGAATTAAAGTCCTCAATTCAGAATATAAGGCGCGAGACAGACAACGCATTTAAAAAATTTACTTCCGGTTCTGCATACGCCTCTGTCCTTGAGTCAACGCTTCCTGTTGTCCGCGCCGACCGTCAGGTGCTGGCGGTAAAGAGTTCGGAACGCTCAAAAATAAAGGGAATAATTCACGAGGTCTCAAACAGCGGCCGCACGGTTTTTATAGAGCCGGATGAAGTCGTAAGACTGAACAACGACTTGATTCAAAAAGAATTTGAGCTTGAGCAGGCCGCTCGTAAAATACTGACGGAACTTACCGGCCGTCTTTCTGAATACGCCGCCGCTTTTTCCGGGGCGCTTGAAATTATGATTCGGCTGGACACAACTGCTTCCCCGGCACGCTGGGGATTGGAGCACAACTGTATCTTTGCGCAGAACTGTCTGGACGAGACTACGCCTCCTCTTTTACTCCAGGCACGCCACCCTCTCTTAAAAGAAAAGGCTGTTCCCATAGACATAAAGTTTCTTTCCGCAAAAAGAATTCTGATTATTACAGGTCCTAATACCGGCGGAAAGACAGTCGCAATAAAGACTTTTGCCTTGTTCGCAATGCTTAATCAGAGCGGTTTTCCGCTGCCGGCCTCGGAGGGAAGCTGCCTCCCTGTATTTGATTCTGTCTATGCCGACATCGGAGACGAGCAGTCCATTGACGCATCTCTTTCTACTTTCAGCGCTCACATGAAGAATATCGCCGCGGCTCTTAACCAGGCTTGTGAAAAAAGCCTGGTCCTTTTGGACGAACTGGGAAGCGGTACAGATCCTCTCGAAGGCTCGGCAATTGCCATGGCGGCCCTTGACGAACTGATTGCGCGAGGCTCTTTTGTTCTGGTTACAACGCATCACGGTGTCCTGAAAAATTACGGCTGGACAAATCCTGTCTGTGAGAATGCGAGCGTCGAGTTTGACACTAGCAGTCTTCGTCCCACATACCGCCTCGTGATGGGAATTCCCGGCGAGAGCCATGCGCTCGAAATCGCGGAAAATTCCGGCATTCCTTCTGATCTTGTAAAAAAAGCGCGCGGTTATATTCAAAGCCAGGCGGCGGATGTTTCCGCCCTGATTAAGGGCCTGAATCAAAAACATTCCGAACTCGACAGCCTTTTGAGGAAGATGAAGGAGCGAGAGGAAAGTGTTATGGCCAGGGCTCTGAAAAATGAGGAGACAGAAATTCGTCTCCGTCGCCGCGAGCATGATTTAAAAGTAGCTCAGAATAAAGAGGAGAGCAACTTTTTGCGCGATAGCCGCCGTAAACTTGAGAATCTTGTCCGTGAGTTAAAAGAGGGTGAGATTACAAGAGCAAAGACTCTTGCGGTAAAGGAATTTAAAGAAAATCTTGCGGCTTCGGAAAAAATTCATTCAGAGATTCTTGACGCGGAAGAAAACAATCTTTTGCGCGATGAGGAAAAACTAGAGGAAAAAAAGAATTCTCACAAGAGCAATAAGGTAAAGAAGGGACGGGTAAAAAATTCCGAGGCTTTAAAAAAAGCAAGCCCTACATTAAAGAACAGGGAGAAATGTGATAAGGATATACCTCTGTTTTTGGAGGGCGCGAAAGTATTTTCCATTGCGACAGGAGCCGAGGGAATTCTTATCAGAAAAGAAAAGGGCGACAAGTGGACTGTTCAGTTCGGTGCACTCAAAATTCAGGCTTGTGAAAAAGACTTGCGCCTTGCGGAGAAACAGGAGGCTTTAAAAGTTTCGGCCTGGCAGTATACGCCTTCCGCCGGCGGAGAAGGACAGAGAAGCGAGCAGCCGGTCTATGAACTCCGGCTTTTGGGATTCAGGACAGATGAGGCTCTTGCCGCCCTTCAGAAGCAGATTGATCTTTGCGTAATTCACGGCCTCAACAATTTTAGCGTGATTCACGGAAAGGGAACGGGAGCGCTTCAAAAGGCTGTTCAGGATTATCTTGAGAAAAGCCCTGCCGTAAAGGAGTTTTCTTTTGCACCGGCGGAAGACGGCGGCTTTGGCAAGACCTATGTTCTGCTTTGACTGATGCTTCTTGCTTTTTTTATAATTATTCATTAAAATGTATAAAAATGCATTTTGAGGTTTATTGTGAAAGAACGCGCAGGTCGCCTGAAGGCAATTATTAAGTTAATAAAGTCAAATAAAATAGAAAGTCAGGAAGAACTTCTGACTCTTTTAAATGATGAGGGGTTCGGCGTAACACAGGCAACCCTTTCCCGTGACTTAAAACTTCTGAAAGTCGGAAAGATTGCGGACGGCCATGACGGTTATGTCTACACACTTCCAACGGAAGAGGAGCGGCAGGAAAGCGAGCATATTTTTATTCAGGACTTTCTGCGCGGCTATATAAGTATTGAGTATTCGGGAAATATTGTTGTAATAAAAACTTTTCCGGGACACGCAAGCTCTGTCTGCAACGCACTGGACTCTCTTAACCTTGACGAGATTCTGGGAACCGTGGCCGGAGAAAACTGTCTTTTTGCCTGCCTCCGAGTCGGTGTTACGGGAGAGCAGTTTCTTAAAAAACTGAAAGAGAAAATCCCGGAGATTGAGGACTAGTCCCTCGAAATCTTTTTAATAAGGTGAATACAGTATGGGAATATAAAGCACGACGCACATACCCATGCTGTCTGATCGCAGAAGCAGATTGCTGTCCAGCCAAAAAGCGGAACCAGGGTAAAACTCACCGTAATGCGCGCAATCATTTCTATTACGCCTGAGAAAATCGCCCTGTTGGAGTACCCCAGTCCCTGAACTGTCATCCGCGACAAATCCAGAAGTCCCAGAAACGGATAGAAGAAGCCTGCCACACGCAGGAACTGCTTTGATGCGTCGAGAATCTCTGGAAAATCCCGTGAGATAAAAATCATGGAAAGCGGCCGTCCGAAGAATACCAGGACAGAGCCCACAAAGACACCCATGGTAACACCTGTCGCGACGCCCTGCAAGAACCCCTTTTTTATTCTGTCAAATTTATGAGCACCGTAGTTCTGGCTGGCAAATGTTGAGACTGCCGCCGACAGGGCCTGGAATGGAGCTATGCAGAACTGTTTTATCTTTGTGGCGGCGCTGAATGCGCTTACGAAAACTGTTCCAAGCGCATTGTTAACGCTCTGCATTATCATGGAGCCTACCGCCGTGATTGAAAATTGAAGTCCCATCGGAAGTCCCATTCCCAGCAGTGTTGAATAATACTTCATCTCAAAGGTTGAGTCCTCTTTTTTTATGCGGAGAATTTCGTATTTAAGGTGAATGTAAATCAGACATGTAAAGCCGCTCAGAGCCTGCGAGAGAATTGTCGCAGCTCCCGCTCCTGCAACACCCCAGCCAAAGGCTATTATAAATATAAGATCCAAAAAAATATTCAGCACTGTGGAAATAACCAGAAAGACAAAGGGTGTCTTTGAGTCTCCCATTGCCCGTAAAATTCCGGAAAGATAATTGTAAAGGATAATAAATGGAATGCCTAAAAAAATTATCAGCAGGTAAACCCAAGCCTCGTGAAAAATGTCGGAGGGAGTCTGCATTACCCTCAGAATATTTCCGCACAAGAGGGCGCAGACTGTGGTCATTACAGCGGCTATCGCAAAGGCAAGTATGTCTGCCGCAAAAATATAGCGTCGCATATTCTTTTCGTCGTGCGCTCCGAACTGCTGGGCGACAGGTATGCTGAACCCGACCATAGTTCCTGTGCAAAAGCCCAGCACCAAAAACTGAACCGAGCTTGATGCTCCGACAGCCGCAAGTGCCGGGGCACCAAGATAGCGGCCTACAATCGCGGCATCCACGATATTGTAGGCCTGCTGGAAGAGATTTCCTGCCATCAGCGGCAGCGCAAATTTTATTATAAGCGCAAGCGGAGATCCGACTGTCAGGTCTTTTGTTTTAGCCATTGAGCCTTATCCTGTGTCTGTATGAAAAAAGCGGAATGCGCTTTTTATATAACCATGTTCATTGCGGCGCGGACTTCGTCCAGTGTAGCCGTTGCTATTTCACGGGCCTGTTTTACACCGTCAAGAAGCACCTGGCGTATATATGCCGGATCAGCCTCCAGCTTTGCGCGCTCCGTGCGCAGCGGACGGAGTTCTTCGTTAAGAGCTTCCGTAAGAGCCTTTTTTAGGGCGCCGCCGCCGCCGTCTCCGAGACGCGCCGCAACCTCTTCCGGAGACTCCTTTGTGCAGAGAGAAATCAAAGAGAGAAGGTTTGCTACTTCCGGGCGGTTTTCCGGATCATAGGCAATGTGCATGTCGCTGTCAGTCTTTGCCTTTTTGACAAGCGCCGCCGTCTCGTCCTCGGTGTTGTAGAGGTAGACGCAGTTATTGAGACTCTTGCTCATCTTGGCGTTTCCGTCCAGTCCTTTAATCATAGGATTCTTTGAGAGCAGTGCGTAGGGTTCCGGAAAAATAGGATTTTTTTTCGCATATTTTTTGTTAAAGCGGCGGGCAATGGTTCTGGCAATCTCCAGATGCGGCAGCTGGTCTTTTCCGGCAGGAACAAGATTTGCCTTGCAGAAAAGAATGTCGCAGGCCTGGTGTACAGGGTAGGTGTACATTCCCTCGTTTACACCGGCCTTAAATGAGCCGCTTGCCTCTCCCTTCTGAATCTCGTCTTTTACAGTCGGGTTACGGGCAAGCTCTGAATTGCTTACCAAGGTCAGGAAAGGAAGCATAAGCTGGTTTTCCTCCGGAATATATGAGTGGGGGAAGATGCAGACATCTTTTCCGGGTTTGATTCCGGCGGCCAGATAGTCTATCACCAACTGCTTTGTGTTCTGGCTTATCTGGTCATAAGCGTCATGGTCTGTCAGAACCTGATAGTCCGCGACGAGAATCATTGTCGGAACGCCCATGTTCTGCAGGCTCACTCGGTTTTGGAGCGAGCCGAAATAATGACCTATGTGAAGTCGTCCTGTAGGGCGGTCGCCTGTCAGAACTCTGTATTTTTTAGGATTAACCTGAATGTCGGCTTCAATTGCCTGACTCTTTTTTAGCGCGGCCTCGTAAGTGCCGGACATATCGCTGTATTTTAATTCTTCTGCCATAATTCTGAAAGTTTACAGCATATAGAATTTTTTTTCAATAAGTGATAGATTAATCCGCATGACAAAAACAGAATTTATTGACTGGCTGGATTCCTTCCTTAATTTTGAGAAATTCCCGCAAAAAAATATATTTTGGCTTGACACAATGCTTTTTCTGGCGCAAAAACTCGGTAACCCTGAAAAAGCCGTTCCGTGCTTTCATGTCGCAGGCAGCAAGGGAAAAGGATCTGTTTCCCGCATGATTTCTTCAATTCTGACTGAACACGGTTTAAAGACTGGTCTTTATACTTCTCCGCACATAAGCGATTTCTTTGAGCGGCTAACACAGAACGGAGCATTATTTAAAAATGAAATTTATCTTGATGCCGCAAAGGCGCTTCATGACATAGTGGAATCAATTCCGCTGAACGAGTTTCCGGCGGGCCGCCCCGTAACATGGTTTGAACTGGTTACGCTGTTTGCTTTTTTAACTTTTAGAAGGGCGGAGACTGATGTAAATGTTTTTGAGGTAGGGCTTGGCGGACGCCTTGACGCGACAAATATAATTCAGCCAAAAATATCAGTAATCAACACGATAGAACTGGAGCATACAGAATACCTCGGAGACACCCTGGAAAAAATAGCGGGAGAAAAGGCCGGAATCATAAAAGAAAAAACTCCTGTCCTGTGCGCCGCCGCAATTCCCGGTGTAAGAAAAATCTTTGAGGAAAAAGCCGCCGCCCTTAACTCTCCCGTCTATTTTGCTGATAACCTCTGCAAAAAACTGGATTTTGCTTACGAGAAAGAAGGCGCATCTCATTTTATGAGAGTGGAATTCTCCTCGCCTATTTTTACCCGTCCCCTTTGCGCGAGAATGCGGCTTTTGGGACAGGTTCAGGCGCAGAATGCATTTCTGGCGGCGTCGGCAGTCCGTCTTGCCATGCCCCGGATTCCGGAGGAAACAATAGAGCGGGGCTTGGAAAAGGCATTTTTGCGCGCCCGCTTTGAGGTTGTAGACGAGCATTTTATTCTGGACGGCGCGCATACTGTAAATTCAATCCGGGGTACAATAGAAACCTTCGACGCCATTTTCGGCAATAAGAATTCTTCGGAGTATCGGACAGCACATCTTCTCTTTGCCTGCGCGGCGGACAAGGATGTTGAGCATATAGCACCTCTATTTAAAAGGCAGGACGGAAGTCCCCGCTTTGCACATATAACGCTCACGAAACTCACCGGCGCCAAGCAGAGCAATCCGCGGAAAACGGCGGAGGCATTTAGAAAAAACAGTCTTGTATTCACCTTGCAGGAAGATTACGAAAAAGCAGTGCTGGAAGCCTTTGACCTGGCAAAAAAGGAGAATGCCGTTCTTCTCTGCACAGGCTCGTTCTATCTTGCGGCCGAAATTCTTTCGACTCTTCAGAAATAGCCGAACGCCTGAAAATACAGGATGTCCAGCGCAGGCAGAGTTTTGCTGACAAATGCAGAATCAGCCCATATAACCGTCTTTTTTATAAATTGATGTTATGTTGTTTTTTAAATTTTTTGCTTGAAAAAGTCCGCCGGGTGTGATAAAATATAGTATTGTTTAAATAGGGTGGGTTTATATATGGCGACGACAAAAGACATTTACGCAGCTCATAAAAGGGAATATGGTGAAAACCCTAAAGTTGTTATCTCCACACCGGGACGCTTTCACTTGATGGGTGAACATTCATGCTGGTTCTTTAAGGACAAGACTCTTTCCATGGCCGTAAATATCCCGGTTTATGTTGCTGTATCCCTTAGAGATGACTCCGCCCTGAAATTCTACTTTGTTCAGCTGGACGAGCGGAAAAAAGCAGACATATCCAACCTGAAGGTAAAAAAAGAAGACCGTTGGGCCAATATGCTAAAAGCGATTGTCGCAGGTTATATGCTGGGCGGAATGAATCTTAAGGGTATGAACTTTACGGTTTATACGGAAATCCTTCCTTCCGCAGGCTTCGGAATTTCATCCGCGATAAAGGTTGGAACAGCTCTGGCAATAAAAAAAGTCCAAAAACTTAACTGTCCGGACTCCCAGATGCTTCAGGCCATTGACCGCGGAAACCGCCTGTTCCTGAAAACCCGCAATCTCATTGCGGATAATTTCGCGGCTCTTTATTCAGAACCCGGAACTATGATTCTTACAGACTATGCAAAGCAGTCTTACGAGAATATTCCGTTTGATTTTGGGAGCTCAAAGATTTTTCTTACGGACGCGAAAGTTCCCCGTATCTCAATTTGGGACGAAGAGACTATAAGAGAGCCTGAGCACGCCCTTTTACTCGGAGACCTCAAGGAGCACAAGAACGGAGTTCCCGGAGAATGGCTTTATAACACAAACCCTACTGATGTAAACCAGACCCTTGAAGTTGTAAGCGAGGACATGAGGCAGAAACTCCTCTATATTATATACGAGCACGGTCTTATTCTTGACGCGCTTGACGGAATTAAAAACGGAAAATTCTCAAAATTTGCCCGTGCCGTCAACAACAGCCACAAGCTGCTTCAGGAAAACTACAAGCTTTCCTGTCCTGAAATAGACTGGATTCTAAAGCGCGTCGGAGAACTTGAGCCTAACCTTGCGGATATCAGAGAGCCTGTTACCTGCGGCCGTATTACAGGCAAGGGGTTCGGCCGGTGCCTGTATGCGATTATCCGCAATTCCGATGAGGAGGAATACCGCAAGAAGCTGAGTGAGTATTCCCGCATATTCGGTTTTGCCGCGGTAACCTTTGAGGTTATGCCGGCCAAGGGCGCTCATCAGGTGCGCGCGTAAACTGGAGATTTTTATGAGAATTTTACTGGTAAATGATGACGGTTATGACGCTCCCGGAATAAATGAGCTCCGTGACCGTCTCCTTGAAGACAAGCATGATGTTTATATGATGGCTCCGTCCGGCAACAGGAGCGGCGCCAGTCAGAGCATTCTTATTTCCAGTGCGCTTGAGGTAAGGAAAGTTGGCGACAGAATGTATTCCTGCACCGGAACTCCCGCCGACTGCGTTATGACAGCATTAAAGGGAAGTGTTATCCCGCGTCCGGACATTGTTCTTTCCGGAATAAACAAGGGGGCGAACATAGGAACTGACATCACTTACTCTGGAACTTGCGGAGCTGCCCGCCAGGCCGTCTACGAGGGAATTCCTTCCGCCGCCCTCAGCATTATGATTATGAAGACGGAGTCCGAGGAGTGGTGGACAAAGGACGATGTGTTTGACTATTCCGCCATGGCAGACTTTGCCGCGAAAAATCTTGATAATTTTCGGAAGATGTGCGTTACCGCGGACGGAATTCTTATGCCGAGAGACGGCTGCGTGTTTGTAAATGTAAACGGCGTCTCTTGTAAAGCCCCTTACCAGGGCGCGAGATTCTGCGGAATTTCTTTTAGAGAATATGTCAATGATAAGATAGAACTGGTGGAAAAACCCGGCGTGCCAGATGTCTTTGAGAGAAAATTCTCCGGCGGACCTTCGCATGTCGGCAGCCGTGAGTATTCGGACTGGGACGCCGCAAAGAACGGTTTTGCCGCTGTATCACGGATTTACGCTGAGCCTGTGAGTGCCGGCGGTCTGGACGGAATTGAGTTTAGACTGTAAAATATGTTTTGTTGGGGGAATTTTTGGTGGGAGACAAAAATGTTCTTGCAAAAGGCATAAGCCTTTATGTTCAGAAAAAATATACCGACGCTCTGACTTTCTTTTTATCGCTTCCAGATGACTCAGGTGCGGACAATATTGAGCTGGCCTATTATATAGGTCTGTGCTATGCCAGGCTTGAAAAATACGATGACTCCCTTATGTATCTTGAACAGGTTGTAACAGGCGGAAAAGACTACCGGCGTGTATTGCAGTGCCGCTATCTTCTGGCAATTATCTATGTCAAGAGCGGACGCAAGCGGCTTGCTGACTTTGAGCTGAACAAGCTTCTGGAGACCGGCTACAAAACCGCTGATGTGCTGGCTTCCCTGGCCTTCATTTGCTGGGAGAATCATGATATAGACAAGGCGCTTGACTATTACAGCCAGTCGCTTGAAAAGGATGCGGACAACGTTACGGCCTTAAACGGCATGGGCTATGTTCTTGCGGAAGAGGGACGGGATTTGACCCGCGCCTTGGGCTGCTGCAAAAAGGCTCTGGAAAATGCACCCGGCAACGCTGCCTGTCTGGACTCCCTCGGCTGGGTTTACTATAAACTTGGTCTTCTGGAAGAGGCCGGAAAATATTTGGGGCAGGCACAGAAAAAGTTTCCCCACAATAAGGAAATAAAAAACCATATAAATTCCTTGGATAAGGCCAGGACGGAGCATAAAAGTTGAAAAAGTTTTTTGTTTTTACAGCGGTAATTTTTATTTTTATAAGCGCCTTTTTTCCTCAGGTTCTTGCTGAACATTTGTTCCGCGATACAGAAAACAATTCTGATTTAAAGCGCAGTGCGGAGGCTGGTTTTGCAGGAGAGGAATTCCGCCGCGGCGTTCAGTCCTACTACCGCGGTTTTTTCAATGATGCAATCATGGAATTTGAGAGGGCGCTCTCATATCTGCCTGATGAGAATCTTATTCTGGAGTGGCTGGGAAAAGCCTATTACCGCGCGGGACTTGAGGGAACAGCCCTTGAGCAGTGGCAGTTTATACATGACGCAGGTTACGGCGGAATTCTGCTGGAAAACAAAATAGAGATTGTCCGCGAGCGCCGCGTAAATTCTTCCGTGGACATGACACAGCGTTATACGGAAACCGGTTCTTTCAGCGGAATCAATTCAACAGACAGCGGAACTTTTCAGATTTTCAGTCAGCCGGTATCAATTCTTGCAAACCCGGACGGAACTATCTGGGTCTGCGCCTACGGCTCAAATGAAATTGTTCTGATGGACATAAACGGAAATGTTATCCGCCGTATTACGGGGCCTCTGACAGGTTTTGACAGACCGGTTGATATCATTCGCACCCGGAACGGAAAACTTTTGGTCAGCGAGTCCGCCGGTGACAGAATAGCTGTTCTTAACGAGCAGGGGGGTTTCGAAAAATACATAGGCAGGAAAGGGCGGGGGGCTGGCGAGCTGATAGGTCCGCAGTATCTTGCGGAGGACTATCTCGGAAATATTTATGTGAGCGATTTTGGAAACGCCCGTGTCTGCGTCTTTGACAAGGACGGAAACGGACTTTTTTCTTTCGGTGGTAAGAACGGCGGCTTTAGTGGCTTGAAAGGACCTACGGGAATAGCCGTCCGCGGTGAAAGCGTTTTTGTCGCCGACGGTGTCCGCGGTGCGGTTTATGAATTTGATCTTAGCGGAAACTACATGGATATCCTCGTTCAGGAAAAAACTTTCGTTTTTCCAGAAGCGATGAAGTTTTCAGGTGAAGGAAATTCGCTCTTAATCAGCGACAGAAACCGCATCTACTCAATGGATTTGGAAACCGGCGCTGTCTTTGAGAACGCTTTTACAGGAAATGCTCCCGCCCGCATCACTTACGCTGTTCCGGACTCAAACGGAAACATTTTGGCCGCGGACTTTAAAAACAACGAAATTTATGTGATGTCAAAGATGACAGAACTTTTGGGCGGCCTTTATGTGGAAATAGAGCGTGTCAATGCGGAGAAATTTCCTCATGTTACGGTAAATGTGCGCATTCAGAACAGGAGAAGACAGCCTGTTGTAGGTCTCCGCGCCGAGAATTTTTATATTACGGAAGGAAAGCGTCCTGTCTCAAAAATACAGTTTGAGGGGGCTGCTTCCGCAAGCAAGAACGCAGATCTTGCCATAATACTGGATAGAAGTGTGTCCGAGCGTTTATACAGCGGTGCCCTTGATCAGTCTGTCCGGGATATTGCGGCCGCCATGCAGGGTGTCGGAAAAATTACTCTCATTTCTTCGGGACAGATTCCTGTAATGGAGTATACAGGAGATCCTAAAGGACTTCTGCATTTTTCGCATTCAGCACTTGACGCAAAGGAAAGCAAGTCCTGCGCCTTTGATCTTTCTGTCCGCATGGCGGTAAACGGCCTTATAGGGGCTGAGCCGAAGCGGGGAATTATCTATATTACTGACGGAGACATGGCGCAGAACTCTTTTGACAAATACGGTCTTAGCGACCTTACCGCTTTTATGAACAACAACGGCGTTTCTTTTAGCGTAGTTTCTCTCAAACAGGGCGCACTTGCGGAAGAACTTGAGTACATATATAAAAATACTTACGGGCATAGTTACTATGTTTACAGGCCGGAGGGACTTTCCTCAATCGTGGGGGATATAATAAATGTGCCCAACGGGCTCTACCAGTTCAGTTTTGAGTCGGTTCTTCCGACAGATATGGGCAGGTCATATCTTCCTCTTGAAGTTGAAACCTATATTATGAACAGAAGCGGCCGAGACGAGACCGGCTATTTTGCTCCCTTGCAATAAAAGCAGGACCTGAGCAATGCGTCCGCGAAGCGGAGAATTGCGCCAGCCCGCGCATCCAAAAATATGGGCCTTACTTATCGTAATCCCGCGTAGCGCCCCTTCAGGACCTGAGCAATGCGTCCGCGAAGCGGAGAATTGCGCCAGCCCGCGCATCCA
>CAYFWC010000015.1:35111-58594 GCA_964346805.1 uncultured Treponema sp.
AAAATATGGGCCTTACTTATCGTAATCCCGCGCGGCGAACATTTTCTTCATATTCTCCAAAATGGCTTTTGCCTGATCGCTTGAGACTTCTTTCTGCGGCTCGTGGTATTCGACAAGATTTGGCGGAATCTCGTCCAAAAACCTTGACGGCTCGCATTCCACCGTGGCTGTCTGCTTGCGTCTCTTGCGGCAGGAAGAAATAAAGAGCTTGTCGCGCGCGCGTGTTATGGCAACATAAAAAAGGCGGCGTTCTTCCTCGACATTGTTCTCGCCTTCCTCAAGCGCTCGTGCGTGCGGAATAAGACCGTCCTCCGCTCCCGCAATAAAGACGACAGGAAATTCAAGTCCTTTTGACGCATGGATTGTCATAAGATTTACTTTTCCCTTGTCATTGTCATCGTCCATGTCATCACGGCTCAGCAGGGTTATTCTGTTCAGATAATCATAGAGACTGGTTTTTCCAAAATTGTCGGGGTTGTTTTCCCACTGTTCAATAGAACGAATAAGAGAGTCAATGTTAAGGTATTTAAATCGCGCCGCCTTTTCGCTCTTTGGATTTTCGCTGATTAAAAAATCCCAGTAGTTTATCTCGTCAACCAGCGCGCGTACTTTTTTTGAGAGACTCTTTCCGCCGAGCATTGTTGAGTTGCCTTCTATTAGCGAGGTAAAGCTTGCAAGGTCTGCCTTTGTCTTTTGGCTCAGTTCGTCCTCTCCGTCTGACAGAGTGAATTCCTCGTAGCTCTTTATTGTTTCCCAGAGAGAACGGTGATTTTCGCGGGCATCGTCATTCAGTACCTGTAAGGTTGCCCTGCCAATTCCGCGGCGGGGCGTATTTAAAATGCGCACCAGATTTACATCGTCGTCATGATTTGCGATTACTCGTAGATATGATATTATGTCCTTTATTTCCTTTCGCTCAAAGAAGGAGGTTCCGCCGCTCATGGTGTACGGAATGTTCGCTTCCAAAAATGCCTCTTCTATCGGGCGGCTCTGGGTGTTTGCGCGCATCAATACACCGAAGTCATCATACTTTAATTTTTCGCCCGCGCAAATTCCCTGAATTGATTCCGCGATAAAATTTGCCTCGTCTGTTTCGTTTTCGGGCATGAAAATTTCTATCGGTTTGTTTGCGGCCGTTTTTTTTGACCAGAGTTTTTTGTCCTTGCGGTTCGTATTATGGCTGATAACTCCGTTCGCCGCCTCAAGAATAGTTTCTGTTGAACGGTAGTTCTGCTCAAGGCGTATTTCTTTTACGCCCTCAAAGTCGTGCTCAAAATTTATAATGTTCTGAAAATCGGCTCCGCGCCAGGAATAAATAGACTGATCATCGTCACCGACAACGGCGACGTTTTTGTCGGCCAGCAGATGCATCATTTCGTACTGCTGGTGGCTTGTATCCTGAAACTCGTCAATCATCAGGTACTTGTAGCGGTCGCGGTATTTTTGCAGGACATCGGGGCATTCCCTGAAAAGTTTTATAGGAAGGACAATCAAATCATCAAAGTCTACCGCATTGTAGAGTTTTAATCCCTCCTGATAATACTTATACAGTTCCCTGTACATGTCCGTGTCTGTCTTCCAGTCTTTACGGCCTGTCTTTATGTCGCTGAAGAGATTTGCGATTTTATATACGTCAAGATTGTCGGCTGTAAATTTCAACTCGCGGCCGCTTTCTTTTATAAGAGTGTATTTGTCAGTCTCGTCATAAATTGTAAAATTTGTTCTCCAGCCGAGGCGCTCTATTTCCTGACGCAGAATACGCACCCCAAATGCATGGAATGTAGAAACCGTAAGATTCTGGAGTTTGCGGCCTGTCAGTTCCTTTATTCGCTCTTCCATTTCTCTGGCGGCCTTGTTTGTAAAAGTTAGCGCCAGAATCTGGCTCTGCGGAATTCCCTTGTCCAGCATATGGGCAATTCTGTAGGTAATAACACGGGTTTTTCCGCTTCCGGCACCGGCTATAATGAGAATAGGTCCTTCTGTTGTCGTAACAGCGGAAAACTGCTCCGGATTAAGTTCTTTCTTTAAATATTCAAGGTCAAGCGACATAGGGAACTATATTAGCAAAAAGAAATATAATGTTCAAGCGCCGGTTTTCCCTGTCAGAATGCGATTCCCGCTCCCAGAGAGATAAACGGGCGGCTTTTATTTTCGGAATCTCTTTCATGGTTTAGTGTCGCGGTTTTATAATTGAACTCGCAGAACCCGAACAGCGTAATCATGTCAAATTTACGGCCGCCTTCAATTCCGCCGCCTGCCGAGAGCCCGAATCCCGAAACCTCGCTGAACTCCAAATTGAATCCCGCAAATCCATACGGTGCAATATAGAAGTCATTGAGCATTATGGGAATCAAAAGCCGGGCATTTACACCGGCCATTGCATAGCTTGTTCCTTTATACTTTGCGACACCGCATTCTAGAAAACTTCCAAAAAATAATCCCGGCTGAATGCATATCCTTCCGCCAAAGCCCGGTCCTGAAGGTGTGTTTAAAAGCGAGGCCGTGATTCCGACTGTGTACGGATTGTCTATGTCCATTCTAACGGACTGTGATGACTTTTTCTTTTTTGCAGAAGACTTGCTCTTTGTCTCTTCCTCGCTGCCGGAAGAGTTTTCCTCTTTTTCCTCTATCTGAATTCTGCAGGCTTCGAGCAGGCCGTCAATCGGAGACTCGGAAAAAACTTCGAGAGTCTTGTTTCTGTCATCTGTACTGCCAGTCCGCAGAATTTTTATAAAGTCAGCGGCACCGTTTTCCCTCAGGTATTCATTTGAGACCTTCTGCTGAATTTCATTTTTTTCCGCAAGAAATTTTCTCACTAAAGAAACCGGCATAGAAAGGTTTGTTGTCTGCCTGCTGTTTACTTTCCATGTATTTATACCGACAACTTCATAAGTGCCTCCGGTTCTTTTTCTTAAAAGAGGACCTCCGGAATTTCCCGGGTCAGTCGGTGCGGAATGCTGAATCAATGTAGATACAGCCGGATCTATTAAATCAGGAATTCTTGTGGTGGCATTTGTTATGTTTCCCTTTCCAAGCTGCCATGACGGTTTTCCGACCAGTCCCGGAAAACCTGCCGTCCAGATTTCTTCTCCTTCTGTAACCGGAATAGTGGCAAGCCGAAGTCCTGTATTAGATGCTCCTGCCGGCAGTTCAATAAGAGCCAGGTCAAAGTCAGTGTTTAACGAGACGACTTTCAAGTCTTTAAATTCTTTGTATGTTCCGTCTGGTTGTTCAAACTGTATGACAGCCATTTCTCTGCTCGGAACTACATGCCGGTTTGTTACAATATAACTTTTTCCGTCCGGGGCAATGTATACAAAGCCTGAGCCAAAGGTTGAGCCGTCAAGGTTCTTGAGCACCTCGCCGTATTTTTTATATCCGTTCTTGTTAAGATAATCGGCTGTCTCTTTCAGCCAATTTTTTGTCTCGTCTGTAAATTCTTCCCTTACGATACAGACTGAATCACGCAGATTCTGGGCAAAAGCAGAAAATGCTGTCAGTAAAAAAAACGAAAGTAGTATGTGTCTTTTCATTGATTATTCCTTTGTTTCTAGTTTTTCAAATTCTGCGAGGACAAGTTCTTTTTTGTAGTCGTTAATTTCTCCGTGATCAGACCTGTTTCCTAAAAAAACGACCTGTCCCTTTTTATTCGGACACTTAAAGTCGTAATAAGAATTGCCGCTTATTCCATTGATTCCGTAATAAATTGTATTGTATGCACCTCTTATTTCTGTAATAGTATACCGATAGCAGATATAAAGACCTCCGGGGACAGCCTCTCCGTAGTAATAACCGCCGTCAAAACATCTTGCTTTTTTCTTCAGAATTGAAGTCTCAAGTCGTGAATCCATCTGTATAAACTCAATGGTATCAATAAATCCGGAAGTAATTCCGTAAACTAAAACTCTTTCCTGGTCGGCATCAATTTTTTCCTCTGTCTTGACTGGTTTGGCAGAAACTGTAATTGCAGAAACAAATAGGGCTGCAATGAGTAGAAATAATCTTTTCATTAAAACTCTTCTCCTTTTTTAGATTTGAAAACGCTGTATTATATACTTACACTTAATATATGTCAAGAATTTTTTCTTTTAAACTCTTTTGAAAAATAATTCGTAAGGGATTTTGTCCAAAAGCCTCAAGTCTTGTAAAATTTTTCAGACTCTGCTATACTGAATCTATGTTCAACAGTTTAAAAGGCATTATCACCTATAAGGCTCATAATACAGTTTATCTCGATGTCCACGGAATGGAGTGGAATTTGTATGTTCCGGCTTCAACGGTAGACAGTTTGGGCGACATTGGAACCGAAGCCCGTGTCTTTACTTGGATGTATGTCCGTGAAGACCAGCTTAAAATGTACGGCTTTTCAACAGAAAAGGAAAGGGCAATGTTTTTGGATCTTCTCCGTGTTGAAGGTGTCGGGGCCAAGGGCGCGGTTAAGATTCTAAGCAACATAAGCATTCAGCAGTTTATAGAAGCCCTTGACGGCGGAAAGACCGAAGTTCTTGAGGCTGTTTCCGGAATCGGAAAAAAGACCGCCGCAAAAATAATGCTTACACTCAAGGGCAAACTTACACTGGATGACTCCACAAAGCCGTCATCTCATAGCGAGAAATCAGAATTTCAAGATGTGATAAATTCTCTCGTGGACATGGGCTACGATAAGCGGGATGTTCAGCAGGTGATAGAAAACAGCATTGCACAGCTTATGGAAAACCCAGAATTTGTTTCAAAACCGCATACGACTAAAGAAGAAATGATTTTCCGTCAGGCACTGGTTGACTTAGCATGAGTGATGATTTTTCTGACATTGTCCGCGCGGGCGTTCCTCTTCCGGAAGACACTCAGGAAGGCTCTTTACGCCCCCAACTTTTAAACGAATTTCTCGGACAAAAAGAAATTAAAAAAAATCTCTCCGTCTTTATAAAAGCCGCCCGTGGTCGTCAGGAGCCGCTCGACCATCTTTTTTTAATCGGACCGCCTGGGTTGGGAAAAACCACGCTTGCCCAGATTACCGCCCATGAACTTGGCGCTGATTTTAAGGTAACAAGCGCGCCTGCTCTGGACAAGCCCAAGGATTTGGCCGGAATTCTTTCAACCATTACGCCGCGGACAGTTTTTTTTATCGATGAGATTCACCGTTTAAAGCCTGCAATTGAGGAAATGCTTTACATTGCGATGGAGGATTTTGAGCTTGACTGGGTCATAGGGCAGGGGGCCGCTGCCCGTACTGTCCGTATTCCGATTCCGAAATTTACTCTTGTCGGAGCGACGACCAAGGCCGGAATGGTTTCAAGTCCTCTTATAAGCCGCTTTGGAATTGTCCAGCGCTTTAACTATTATACTCATGAGGAACTTGCTTCTATTATAAAGAGGTCTGCCGGCATTCTGAATATTTCAATTGAAGATGACGCCGCCCTTACTCTTGCCGCCTGTGCGCGCGGAACTCCTCGTGTGGCAAACCGTGTACTCCGCCGTATGCGTGACTTTGCCCAGATTGAAGGAAGCGGTGTAATTACAAAGAAAATTGCCGTTGACGGCCTGATGCGTCTTGGCATAGATAATCTTGGCCTTGAAAAATATGACCGTGAGATTCTTCTTTCTATTATAAACAATTTCGGCGGCGGTCCTGTCGGTGCGGAGACGCTCGCCATTTCCATTGGAGAAAGTCAGGACACACTTGAGGACTACTACGAGCCTTATCTGATTCAGTGCGGACTCATTCAGCGCACGCCTCGCGGACGCATTGTGACTGACCGCGCCTATAAACATTTGGGCCTTGAAATAAAACGCCGTCTGGATTCCGGCGAACAGGGCACTCTTTTCTAAAATAGAGGATTTTATGAAATTAACAGATTTTGATTTTGATTTGCCGGAAGAACTCATTGCCCAGCATCCCTCTTCTGTGCGCGGGCAGGATCGCCTGATGCTTTTGGGACGGAAGAGCGGAATTATCGAGCATCATATAATGGATGACCTTCCGTCTCTAATTGAGCCCGGCACTCTTATGATTTTCAACAATTCCCGTGTCCGCCGCGCCCGCCTTTACGGAATCAAGGAAACTACCGGCCGGGAACAGGAATTCATGTTCCTTAATCAGATTGACAAAGATGGCTGCGTCTGGAACACCATGGTAAAGAACGCCAAAAAGCAGAAGCCCGGAATGCGCTACAAATTTCCTGACGGCTCTGTCGGCTTAATTCAGGAAGACGCGCGAAATGCAGGAACAGAGTTTCGTGCCCTAAAGTTTGACTTTGTAATCAATGAGGACTGGTTTGAGAAAAACGGCCACATTCCGCTTCCCCCTTATATCAGGCGCGAGGACGAGGCTTCTGACAGCGACCGTTACCAGAATGTCTATGCCGACCAGACCGGAAGCGCGGCCTGTCCTACAGCCGGCCTGCATTTTACAAATGATATGCTTTCTAAGCTTGACTCTCTCGGAATTGAGCGCGCTTTTGTCACTTTGCATGTAGGACTCGGAACCTTTCTGCCTGTCCGCGAGGAAAATATAGAGGACCACAAAATGCACGAGGAGCTCTTTACGGTTCATCAGGAGACTGCGGACAAGATCAATCAGGCGAAAAAAGAGGGACGCCCCATTCTTGCCGTCGGCACAACTTCCGTAAGAACTCTTGAGTCTGCCTGCAACGAGAATGGTTTTGTAAATGCCGGAACTCAAAAGACACATATTTTTATGTATCCGGGGTTCAAGTTCAAGGTTGTAGACCAGATGTTCACCAACTTTCATACGCCTGAGTCAACTCTCATAATGCTGGTGAGCGCTTTCAGTACGCGTGAGAATATTCTCAACGCATACAATATTGCCGTAAAAGAAAAGTATCACTTCTTCTCTTACGGCGACTGCATGCTAATCAAGTAGCACCAAAAGTATTGGCGCGTCTTGCATTGAACATGCGGTCATCAGGTTAACTGATTCAGACTAAACTGCGTCAGGTTAAGGAACTGGCGTTTTATAATCGAATTGTATTTTATTGAGCCGGCATTTTTGTCAAATGCGTCTCCGGCCGCCTGTAAAAAATCTTCAATCGATTTTGCCGCAAGAGGAAGTTTTATTCCCAGAAGTTTATTCTCAAGTTCTCTGTCCTCAAAAACAAGAATTCCCGTCATTGCAATCTTTATATTGGTCAAAAGACTTTTTTCTGTTTTTGCAAGGAAGCAGTAGGACGCAGAGTCTTCGTTTATAAAGTGGGACGGTCCGCATCTTCTGAATACACTTACATCCCAGTCTTCCAGCGGAACTCTTATATTCACCAGAAGATGCCCTTGCGGAACTCCGTCAAATTTTGAGAAAGGAATTGTCGTCGCAATCTGGTTTTCCGTATTTCTAAAGCGCAGTGTCGCTCCCAAAGCCAGCAGGGGAGCGTAAAGAGTTCCTTTTATTCCTCGTGTTTTCGCACATATGTTTCCGCCTATTGTCGCTGTATTCCTGATAAAAAAATTGGCGGTGGTCAGCGTCGCCTCATACAGGCTTTCCGGAACTCTGTTTTTGTCCAGCTCAAGTATTTCATTCAGTGTAACTGCCGGTCCAAAATCAATGTAACGCTCGTGGCGGACTATTGTTTTTAGTTCGGGAATGGCACTTACCGTAAGACTTTTTTCCGGCAGCATATGGCTTGAAGATGCTCCTCCGATGATTTCCAGACCAGGAACATTTTTTATCTGGTAGAGCGCCTCCGAAATATTTTTTGCAAAGAATACGGTTTTATTGTCTTGCATTTTTCCTCAGCCTTTCTTTTTCAAAATGATTCTGTGCCGCGTAAATTATTCCGTTAATCAGCGTGTCCCTTTCTACGCAGCATCCGCGCAATCCTTGAATCCTCTCCGCAACCTGCTCTCGCGTAGGATTTGAAAATCTTGAAATGATTTCGTAGGCGGCAAAAATTTTTCCGGGATTACAGTATCCGCATAATTGTATGCCGGCCTTTTCAAAGCCCTTTATTATTTCCTGATAGGCCGCCTGCTTTGAAAAATATTCCAGGGAAATTATTTCGGCATTATTTACAACTGCGCACGGAACTTCACATGACATTACAGATTGTCCGTTCATAAGAACAACGCAGGAACCGCAGTTTCCTTTTTCGCAGCCGCATCTGACACTTGCGATTTTTTTACTGCGCAGAAAATCCAGGAGTGAAGTTTCGGGATCTGTCTCTGCGGAGAGTCTCTCTCCGTTTATTGTCAGGTTCAGTTTCATTTGTCCTCTTCCTTGACCAGCCTGAACAGCGTGTCGTCTTTTAGCGGGATAGAATTAATCTGGCAGCCCAGTGCCTGTGAAAGTGCGGAAGTAAATGCCGCCGGCAGGGCTTTTTTTATAAGCCCTCCGATTTGCGCGGACTCGGATTCGGACTGGACGAAAGAAATATGAATATGCCGTGCGGAAAGATTGTCGCCCTCGATAAGCTCCGCAAGTGTCTTTTGAATTGAGAACTTTATTTTATTCTCCGCTTCCTTTTCCGCAAGAATCTTTCCGGCACTGACAGCAACCCAGATGTTTTTTATTTCCGGCCTGAAAATTGTCGTGTCAATCATCAGTTCTACCGCCGCTACAATAAATGAGGTGGAATTAAATGGCGTTCCCCTAAAGCGGGACTTGTTCCACTGATTTATCTGTGCCTTAGTAATCGCCTTGCTTACAGAGATTGGCAGCGGCGATCTGAATCTTTTAGTCTGAATTGCCTGACAGCATTTCTTTAAAAGGCTCGTCATGATAGAAAGATTAGAGTAAAAATTCTCAGGAATAAGCGGTTCGTCCCGCAAATTAAATTCAGAGTTCACCTTTACCATTCGCGGCTCAATCTGGAGAATTTCCGCCGCCTCGTTTTTCCAAATGTCCATAATGGTTTTGGAAGGAGTTACCGCGTGTATTACAAGAGAGCCGTCTGTCTGGAGTGTTGCCTCCATTTTCTGGTTGCATTCAAAGATACTTGTTCCGTAATAGCCGGAAGCGTCATAGGCGGTGGAAATACCGATTCCGCGGGGTTTTATGCTGTATTCATGGTAGTCGTTCGCCTGCGAGCGGCCCGTAGTTGAGTTTATCCTGTATGTAACAAATTTTCTGCGGAAGTCGCTCTGCGAAAGAATCGCCTTTAAAGACTCCGCCGCCTTTTCTATCTTAATGTTAAAAGGCATTCTTCCGGCTGCCTGTCCGCCAAGAATCTTTGAATTCTTAAAACGAAGTTCACCCGGCGCAAAACCGCTGTCATCGCATATTTTCTGCATATGGCATTCAACCGCAAAAAATGCCTGGGCGTCAATTGTTTCTATGTTAATTGCGGCGGGAGGCTTTTGCGATGAGTGGGCGGCTGCGGAAATTTCCATGTTGGGACAGCTATATATTCCCGCGCTTGCGATTGTAAGGCGGTCAATGATTTCCTCCGCAAAAGGATTAAAAGCTCCCGCGTCAAAGTCAATGTCTATGATTGCGGCCGTAATGTTTCCGTCCTTGTCCAGTGCCGTCCTGTGGGAAATGGAAACATTTCCCGTGTTTGATATATATTTTGAATTCTCTTCGCGCGAGAGAACTAATTTTACAGGTTTCTTTGAGGCTATTACAGCCGCGCAAATCTGACAGCAGAGAAGTGTGTTCCCCCAGAGACTGTTTGTATTCGGTTCCGAGGAAGTTGTCTTGTTAATTAAAATACGGTCTTCCGGAAGTTTAAAACATTCCGAAATATTTTTCATCAGGTGTCTGGGCCACTGGGTCGGGGTGCAGATGACAAGATTGTCTTTTAAAAAATAACAGAGGGCTCCGTTTGTCTCGTTTGCCTCTGTTGATTCCAGATTGTAGTTCCATTTGTTCTTTATATTAAAGGCCGGTCTGCTGAAAAATTTTGATATATTCTTTGTCCGTCCGCCGCCTAATACTATATGCTTTTGCGAAAGTACTGACTTTTCTCCCGAGCCATGTGATGCATCTATGTCTATTTTTATTTTTGACGAAATTCCCTCTAGGACTTTTTCATCAGGACCTGCCAGAATGGCGAGTGGCTGCCCCTCGTAAAGAATCTTTTCGGAGCAGAAGATTTCTGTTGTAACTCCGAGCGTCTCGATGGAATTCTTTCCGGGAAAATTCTTTGCGTCTATAAAAAAATAATCTTGGGGAACCGCTCCCGCATCAATGCCTTTTAAAATGCCAGTCTTTTTCGGTGACCTTATTATTTTGGCGTAAAGCATTCCCTCTCTCTCCATGTCACTGTAAAAAGACTTGGAAATCTGGGTCCGGATAGAGTTTCCCGCAGAATTTACTTTTTTCTCAGACATGGTTCTCCTCTCCGATTTTTTTTACGGCCTCTATTACTTCATGCGCCATTTTTTCTGTCATGTCGGGCCATAGTGGCAGTGTGATTGTCCGCGCGTACTGGTCCGCCGCATTAGGGTATTTGTCCGCCCTGAAATTTCTGTCGAGGGACTGCCAGTATGTAAAATAGAAAATCGGAATAAAGTGGACGGAAATGCCTATGCCTTCCTTTTGAAGAGCCTTTGCAAAATCTTCCCGTCCTATTTTCAGTTTGTCAGGGACAATGCGGCTGAGATAGAGATGCCATGCGTTTCCCTCTCCGTCGGGCGGTGTCTGAATAAAATCCAGTTTGCCCAGTTCCCTGTTGTAGATGTCTACAATGCACTTTCTCTTCTCAAAGAATTCTTCCGCGCGCCGCAACTGAACTCGTCCTATCGCCGCAAGCAGGTCGGGAAGGTTGAACTTCCAGCCTAAGTCAACGATATCGTATTCCCAGCTGGCGCGCGGGCTTGTATAGCGGTCCCATGTCGTGCGGTCCATTCCGTGCATGCGCATGACTGTCATGCGGCGGGCGAGTTTTTCGTCACGGCAGCATACCATTCCGCCTTCCGCAGTGGTTATTGTTTTAGTAACATAAAAAGAAAAAATGCCCGCGTCGCAGATTGTTCCGGCATATCCGAGGCTTGTCAGAGATGGAAATGAGTGGGCCGCATCCTCAATGACCTTGACACCGTATTTATGAGAAATCTCTACAATCCGCCTCATATTGCATATGTTTCCGCCTACATGGACCGGAACAATGGCTGCAATCTTTTTTTCCGTGTCGGCTTTTAAAATTGCCTCAACCTTGTCAGGATCTATTGAATATGAGTCTTTTTCTATGTCCGCAAAAATTACATCAGCCCCCAGATGTTTTGCGCAGGCGGCGGTGGAGACAAATGTGTAGGGCGTGGTAATTACGGCCTTTCCTTTTTTGACACCGCAGGCTTCCATTGCAAGTTCCATCCCGGAGGTATTTGAGTTTACTGCAAGGCTTATCACGCTTTTGTCAGAAAGTCCGAGCCTTTTTCTCTCCGCCGCTACTTTTTCCGGAACATTGTTCATAAAGGCCGAAAATTCATTTTCAAAGGCAAGTGCTTCTTTTCCGGTTGTAAGCCAGCCTGAATCCAGAACTCTAAGAACCGCGTCTTTTTCCTCCTGCGAAATGGAGGGACGGGAAAATGCAACTCTCAAATCTGCATCGCTCATTTAATAATTCTCCCCCTGACTCCTGTAGAATTCTTTTAGCGATGGAATTGCGCCGCAAAGAATTCTCTTGAGCTGGCCGGCATTTCTGTAAAGACTGCTGTCTCCTTCCAAAAAGCAGACAGGTCGCAGGGCTTCCAAAAGCTCGCCCAGAACAAAAGACTTTGGCGGTATGTTCTCAAGCCTGAGAATTTTAGGAAAAGCCGTCGGCTCGGGATTCTCTTCCTTTAGCCAGAGCGGTTCCGTAAGCCGTTCACCCTTTCTGGGGCCTGTGTATTTTATTTCAATATCCTTGTAAGGCTCGAGACCGCTGAACAAAATGATTTGCTCAGCCAGGTCCTTGATTTTTACCGGCTCACCCATATCCAGAAGATAAGATTCTCCGTTTATTCCGACTCCGCCCGTCTGTAAAACCAGAGAGCAGGCTTCGGGAATTGTCATAAAATACCGCTCCATCTTCTCATCGGTAACGGTAAGCGGACCACCGTTTTTTATCTGCTCCATAAAGAGCGGAAGAATAGAGCCTCTGGAGCCCAGCACATTTCCAAAGCGGACGAACATAAAGGACTGGTTTTTCTTTGCCTTTTCCGCCGCCGAAAGAATCATTTTCTCGCAAAGCATTTTGCTGGCGCCGTAAACGCTTACAGGAGCCACCGCCTTGTCTGTGGAAATAAGGACAAAACGCTTTACATTAAATTCAAGGGACGCGTCCAGGAGGTTTTTTGTACCGAACACATTGTTCTCGACTGCGGCGACGGGATTCTCTTCCATCATGGGAACATGCTTGTAGGCGGCGCAGTGGAAGATGGCGTCGCATTTTGTGGATCTTATGATGTAACGGATATAATCCCTGTCCTTCATGTCTCCGATGATAGGAACGACAGTCGCCCTTTCTCCTACACCTTCAGCCTGAAGGAGACGCAACTCACGGTCAATCTGGTAGATCGAATTTTCTCCGTGTCCGAAAAGATAAAGACGCTCGGCCCCGCCGCTCAAAAGCTGTCTGGACAGTTCGGAGCCTATGGATCCGCCGGCTCCCGTTATAAGGACACGCTTTCCCCGGAGATAGGCGAGACTTTCCTTTAAGGAAATCGTAACCGGTGTGCGTCCCAGAATGTCCAGCGGGTCAATGGCGCGCGCCTGAACCAGATGGGCTGTTCCGTTTACAACCTGACTTATAGAAGGAAGAATTTTTATTTTTACAAAGCCGCTTTTCTTTAGGCATGCATAGATTTTCCTGATGCGTTCAACAGGGGCGGAGGGAATTGCGATAATAGCCTCGTCGATTGTAGAAGGATTCAAAACCAGCGCAATGTCGTCAATCGGACCCAATACAGGAACACCGTCAATGTCGCCGCCGATCAGATTCTTATCATCGTCGAGAAAGGCCTGCACTTTGCCGAATATTTTTTTGCGTTTAATGTCGTCCGCAATCATCTGGCCGGCAAAGCCCGCTCCGATGATGTAGAGTTTGTTTTCACTGCGATTCATTTTCCCACCAAATTTGATTATACAGCAACAGTGCAATTTTATCAAGGTTGCGGGTGTTTTTTGTTTGTGTTTTTTATTGTATTTTCGTTAAACCTTTTTTTTCAATCTCCGATATTAGAATATGAGGAGTATAAAGACTTGAAAAAGGTCGTTTTTCTTTTAACATTCTTATTATGCGGAATTGCTGCGAATGCGGCCAGTTTTTCTCTCCAGGTAATTCAAAAGAATACACCGGGAGACAATGTTTTTGACTCTTCTTATGTTGTGGAACAGGCTGTATTGGATTATTTTTTTGAAAAGGGAATGATTGTTTCAAATAATCCGGTTATTGTCTCTAAAAATGACGAGGCCTCTGACAGGACCGAGTTGCACCGTGCGTTCATTGAGGCGAGACTGGGCTGTATGGACTTGCTCGTAAAACTGTCTTTGAATTTCTCAGTTCTGGATTCTGCGAATCCTACGGCTGTTTTATTGAGCAACATCAGGGGGGCGGATCTCGAGATTGTTTCATTAAAAAACAGTGAGACAATTATAAAAGGAAGATTTACCCCTCCTGCTGTAAATGACATGAACAATAACAGGGGCGGCGTTGAGACGTTCGCCACGAATATAGCAATTTATATTCAGGCAGAACTTGCCAAAAAGGGTGGTGCAGTATGAAAAAATTATTCTTGACAGTGGCTTTTATTCTAACGGCCGGACTGATTTTCTCCTCGGAGAGTCCGTCTCTTGACGGACGCGCGGTCGTTGCAGACGACGGCGTTTTTCCGAAAGGACTTTTTGCAAAGACCGTAGGCTATTTGCCGGGAGATTCTATTAATGTAACCAATCCCTCAAACGGAAGTCAGGTTGATATTCTTGTCATCGGCTCTCTTGATCCGTCGGAAGGAGTTGCTGTCCTGCTTTCACCCGAGGCTGCCGGCCTTCTGAACATAAAGAAGAATTCAAACAACATGGTGAAACTCACAAAACGCAGTGGAAGTTCTGATGAAGTTGTAAACGGAACGGCTGTTATTACAAAGTATGCAACCCCGGTTCCCCCAGAGACTGTCGGGGAAAAAGTTGATGAATCTCCGTCAGAGTCTGTCGATGAAAAGATAGATGAAGTTCCGTCAGAGATTGTCGATGAAAAGGTTGATGAAGTTCCGGCTGTTGCGGACCCGGCGGAAGAAAATCTTTTGGAGAAAAATATTGGACCTGCCGTAGAAGAATCGCCCGCCGAAAGAATTTATGCGGATGATGTTCTTCAGAATGAAACGGAAGAAGAGGGTGTGACAACAAATTATTCCGAGTATACTCCGATAATGGCAGATGATATTCCTGACGAGAAGGTGGAGGAGCCTGCGGAAGATGCGATAGCTGACGCTCCCGATGAGATGGCCGGAGAAACTGTTGAAGACGAGCAGGCCGAGGCTCCCGAAGAAATCGCGGAGGAGCTTGTTCCGGCAGATGATATTCCTGACGAAAAGGTGGAGGAGCCTGCGGAAGATGCGATTGCTGACGCTCCCGATGAGATGGCCGGAGAAACTGTTGAAGACGAGCCGGCCGAGGCTCCCGAAGAAATCGCGGAGGAACCTGTTCCGGCAGATGATATTCCTGAGGACAAAATTGAAGAGCCTGTCCTGTGCGGGCCGGAAGAAAAGGACTCCGAAGATGAGTATGACGCCATTGTGCTTGTTCCCAGTGACGCAAATCCGCCCGTAAGCGCCAGTACAAGCGCAGACGGAACTACCGCCCTGTCAGACCAGCCTGTAAGAATTGAGCCCGATGAAGTTGAGGAAGTTGTGGTGCCGGCGGAAGTCGTTGAAAAGCCCTCTGCGGTTATTTCAGGCGTGAACTACATTTCTGCGGGAGATGAGCTTGACTCCGGCAAGTATTATGTTCAGATTGCGGTTTACAGTAAAGCGGAGAATGTCGGACAGATAAGCACCCTTTATGCCTCCCGCTATCCTCTGACTGTGATTGATTCCGGCGGAAAAAAGACTGTGCTTGTAGGTCCTCTTTCTGTCGATGAATACGGAATCATACTTGAGCGTTTTAAGTCTTACGGCTTTAAGGACGCTTTCGTAAAGTTTGTCAAGAATGGTAATGGCGAACGCCCTTCCGCAAAGGCAGCATCTTCCTCTAACGAAAGGTAATAAGACAATTCAGAATAAAAAAAGACGCGGTTCAGCCGCGTCTTTTTTTATTGAAATTTTACTTGTTCTGTGATACAATTAAGTTATGTATACAAAATTCCAAAAAAACAAGGCTCCGAAAAAGCCGCCTACAATTTCCTACTGGTCAAAGACAAAGATAAAGTGTCCTGTCTGCCACAAGGACTTTCAGCGGGAAGAAATGCTTACAGGAAGCGGACGACTTAACGCCGGCTCTCTGACAGAGGAGCTTCACCGAAACTATATTCCTACCGCCCGCTACGGTAAAATATTTCCTTTGATTTACGCGATAGGTGCCTGCCCGAACTGTCACTCGGCATTTTTTTGGAATGACTTTAAAGATATAAAGGACCAGGCTTCTCTAGACCGCATTTACAATACAATAGAAGCGCGCAAAAAGTTCACCAACATGATTTTTCCATATTATAACCTGACGCGCAACCGCACTCTTTTGGACGGTGCCGCCATGTATCTTCTGGCAATCCTTACTTATGACGAGGTTGACTTTGGATACCTTCCGACAATGAAGCGCGCCATTCTCACGCTCCGTCTGGCATGGCTTTGCGACGAGTTGAATGAAGAGGTTCCCGACCATAACTTTGACATGGCCGCAAAAATATTCTATCAAAAAGCCGTCTTCTTTTACCAGCAGGCTGTCATTAATGAGACAGACCGCGTGGAAAAATCCTCTACGCTTCCTAATATGGGACCCGATACTGACAAGAACTACGGGTGGGACGGCGTTATCTATCTTTGCGGCCTGCTGGAGTATAAGTACGGGCAGACGGAAGATATGGCCATGCGCCTAAAAAAACTTGACGAGTCAAAGATTGCCATAGCAAGAATTTTCGGTCTTGGAAAGTCCACAAAGGAAAAGCCGGGACCCCTTCTTGAACACTCCCGTAACCTTTACGACAATCTTACAAAACTTTTGGGTGACGGCGACATCGAAATTGAGTAAGAATATTCTTCTGACAATTTCCTATGACGGAAGTGATTTTTGCGGCTGGCAGCGTCAGTCTCCCTCCGCCCGGAATGAATGCGACAGTATGAAAAACTCTTCCCGAATCTTAGCGTCCGGGCGTGCGGCCGCGGAGGTTAGGACTGTGCAGGGCGTTATTGAGACTGCACTGGAGCGTCTCTTTAAGCGGAAAATTTCCCTGCAGGGAAGCGGCCGCACGGATTCCGGCGTCCACGCAAAAGGCCAGGCGGCAAACTTTATTTGTCCGGTTGATTCTTTTCCCGCGGAGAATCTTCCTCTCGCTCTGAATAATTTTTTGCCGCCGGATGTAAGGGTCAATTCCGCATCTGTTGCTGACGATGATTTTTCCTCCCGCTTTAACGCAACCAGCAGGATCTACCGCTATTTTATTCTGCCGAAAGTCATTCCTTCCGCCGCCTCAAACCGTTTCGTCTGGCATATAAAAAATATTCCGAATATCGCCACACTCAACGAAATGTGTTCAGTCTTAAAAGGAGAAACAGACTGCGCCACCTTTACCGCGGTCGGAGACCAGAGCCTTTCCACCTGTCGCTATATTGACGGCGCGCGTTTTTTTGAGCAGACTGATTTGTTCGGACAAAGACTTTTGGTTTTTGAGATTGAGGCCAACGCCTTTTTGTGGCGGATGGTTCGCTCCCTTACCGGAACTCTGATTGATTTTGAGAGGAAGGGAAAGAATGCAGGGGATTTTAAGGCCGTCCTTGACTCTTGCGAGCGGAAAAACGCCGGTCCTACAGCCCCGGCTACAGGGCTGTTTCTATGGCAGGTGAAATTTGACGGCACAAGGCGGCACATCTAACAGGATTTTCTGATTCGTCTGATAAGTTCTCTGTCCTGCAAGAATTATTCTTGCAGAAATTATTTTCTCAAAAATAATTTTACAGAAGATTCACAGGATCTACATCTACTTCAATATAAACGCCGGGCTTTGCCCTGTATCCGTAAATCAGATGCCCGGCCAGTGCCTGAAGTATTGCCGCCGACTGTCCCCTCAGGAGAATCTGCTGTCTGTAATTTGAGGCGATTTTGCTCAACGGGCATTCTCCCGGCCCCAGAATTTCTGTGGTGTCGGCGTCCTTTTTGTGGGCGGCGGTAAGTTCATTCAGTTTTTGCCTCAGAATTTTTCCCGCGTCCTCCGCAAAGGCTGCGGCGTCTTTTTCCGTAAGGCTCCGGAATACCAGGCGCAAAAGGCGCGAGAAAGGCGGAAAACCCAGTAGCTGTCTGTTCTGCATTTCTCCGGAATAAAACTCGCCTGTCCTGTAGTGGCAGGCGCAGAAAACCGCCGGATTTGTCGGCGAGTATGTCTGCACCAGCACTTTGCCGTCCGGAAAAAAGCGTCCGGCACGGCCTGCGACCTGTGTTATAAGTGAGAATGTTTTTTCCGCCGCGCGGAAATCTGGCAGATGCAGGGCTGTATCCGCCAGAATTACGCCTACCAGTTTAAGTCCCGGAAAGTTAAGGCCCTTCGCAATCATCTGCGTTCCGAGTAGAATGTCATACTGACCATTCCTGAAAGCTGAGATTTTTTCCTCAAGCTCTCCCTTTTTTGTAAGTGCATCCGTGTCAAGGCGCAGCGCCCTTGCGTTGGGAAACTTTGAATTAACCTCGCTTTCTATAAATTCTGTTCCAAAGCCGGAATATCCTATGTCCATGGAGCCGCACTGGGGGCAGACTGTAAATGGCTCGACAGAAAAGCCGCAGTAGTGGCAGACCAGCCGGTTTCTAGTTTTGTGGTATGTCATTGGGACGGAGCAGTTCTTGCATTTTAGCTCAAAGCCGCAGCTGTTGCAGCGGAATATATGGTTAAAGCCCCTTCTGTTTAAGAACAGAATCGCCTGCCTCTTTTCCTTGAGCGTGGCCCGTATTTCTTCCTCCAGCGGCTGGGATATGCTTCCGTTCAGTTTCTGCCTCGTGAGGTCTATGCATTCAATAAGCGGCATTTTTCCGCCGGAGAGACGCCTTGTCAGTTTGTGAACGATAAATGTTTTGTCTTTGATGGCCTTCCACGACTCAACGCTTGGAGTCGCGCTTCCCATGACAAGTGGAATGTTCAGTTTTGAGCACCTGAACATTGCCACCTGACGGGCATGGTAGCGGGGGGTGTTTCCTGACTTGTATGAGCCGTCGTGCTCCTCGTCTATTATAATCATACCCAAATCAGGAACGGGTGCGAAGATTGCGGATCTTGCGCCTATTACAACCCGTGCCTCTCTGTTTACGATGCGCCTGTATTGGCTGAGTTTCTGGCTGGGAGTCAGTCCTGAGTGGAGAACAGCGGCCGTGTTCCCGAAGCGGGAGACAACAGCCTCCACAACCTGGGGGGTAAGTCCTATTTCGGGAACAAGGTAGATGACACCCTTTCCGCCGGAAAGAATCCTCTCCGCGGCGGACAAAAAGACTTCCGTCTTGCCGGAGCCTGTCGCCCCGTAAAGGTAGTGAAAAATGCCGCCCTTGTTCATGCCGGAATCATATGTTTTTGCGGCGGTAATCCCTTCGACCGCGGATTCCTGTTCCTCGCTCAGTTCATGCCGGCTCTCAAAATCCTCTGTGTCAACCGCGGAAAATCCGCCCGCGTCGCTTTCTTTTTTTGCGCCCGGAATCATTGATGTGAGAGCTTCGCCTATCGAGCACAAATAAAAGGAAGAAAGCCACTTTCCGAGAGAAAGAAGCTCAGCGCTCATAAGTGGTTTTTCGTCGAGTACTCGGATTATGTTTCTGATCTTGCTTTTGTCAAATGAGATGTCTTCCGGAAGTCCGTCAAAGACAGCGGTGATTATTCCCGTCATCTTGCGGTTTCCGAACATAACTTCGGCACGGCTTCCCGGCTGAGCCTCGTAGGACAGGAGTTTTCTTATTCTTTTTTTTGTAAAAAGTTCTCCCTGCGCCTCTTTTTCCGCAAGGGCATTTTTTCCTGCCGGAATGGCGGAGTATGTAAAAGTCTGGTTTGCGGGAACATTAAGTGCAATCTGGAGATACTTCATAAATGCCTTTTATGAATTTATTGCTCCGGCATAACCGGGAACAATCCGCTCAAGGTGACTGCGGAAAGTCTTGAGGTCTTCCCATGCCGGTCTTTTTAGACTTTCGTCACGGAGAAGGGCGCTCGGGTGGTATGTCGCCATAAGGGGAATCCCCTTGTAGTCCTGAATTTTTCCGTGCAGTTTTGTGATGCCTATTGAAGTGTCCATAAGGTTTTGCAGAGCTATGCGGCCTACCGCGAGAATCATTTTTGGCTTTAGTACGTGAATCTGCGCGTCCAGGAAAGAGCGGCAGGCTGAACTCTCTTCCGGTGCCGGGTCACGGTTCATCGGAGGGCGGCATTTTACTATATTTCCGATAAAACAGTTTTTTTCCCGGTAAAGACCGATTGCGGCAAGCATTTTGTCAAGCAGCTGGCCGGCTCTTCCTACGAATGGGCGCCCCTGTGCGTCTTCGTCAGCTCCCGGCCCCTCTCCGATAACCATAACCAGCGGAGTAGAGACGCCTTCTCCCGGAACGACATTGTGTCTTGTTTTTGCGAGCGGGCACCGTGCGCAGGAAGCGACTTTCTGCGCAATGGATTCGATGGAGGCACCCTGTGTGCCGACAAAAGAACCTTCCTTTGCGCCTTCCGTCTGTCGGACATTCTGCCGTATAAGATCCGAGATGTTTTCTTCCGGAAAAGCGTTTTTTTTCTCTGTTTGTGTCTGCTGTATATTTGTACCGGCTGTCTGCTGAATTTCCCTGTCATCTGTAAAGGTGATTTCTCTGCCTTTGAATGATTCTTCTGTATATCCTAATATGGCGGAGTCTGCCTTTTTGAGTAAATTATAAATCTGCTTTTTCTGTTCTGCCAGCATCTTATTACTATAACATAGACTTGATTTTAATTCAATATTCCGTTAATATTTTTAAAAATGAAAGTGAATAAATTTTTTGCTATTATAGCATTTATCTTTGTTTCAGCTTCCGTGTACGCTTATCCGCGTCGGGGACAGGATCTGGTTCCGAGCGGCCACTGGGTCTACGATGCTCTTTTTGATATTGAGCTCGATATTGGCAGATGGGCTTTAATTGATCAGACTCCTGTAACAATTCAGACTGTTCGGTCAATTCTTGACGAAGTTCCTTTTGAAAAATTGTCTGAGTCTGCCAGGGTGCAATATCAGCGAATTCAGGATTATATAAATGAATTTGATATTTCACTTGACGGAGGAGTGTTTTCCATCGGGATTGAACCCGCGGTTAATGTTGAAATCTATGCAAAAACAAACAAGAATCTGGAATGGCTCTACAATTACCATGATAGACAGCGACTTCTATATGCTCCGGTTAATGTCCGTCTGAGTGATTTTATGACTGTTTCTATGGGAATCGGAGTAGGCCAGCGCCGCAGTTATATGAATAATCACGATAATTATGTGAACCATATTTTTGTCGAGGAAGCCTTTGACCCGAACCTTACTCACTCAACTTATCTTTCTACAGGATACCGGTGGGACAATGGTGTCGGAGTTAATCTGAACTTCGGTTACGGCAAGGCAAATTTCGGACGGGCGGGAATGGGCTCTATTATTCAGAGCGATTATCTTACAGATCTTCCTTATGTACAGTTAAGAACCTATGCGCCGTTTTTTGCGTATTCATTCAATATTTCACAGTTGAATCCGCAGGAAACAATGTATACTCATACAATTGATTTCAGGCTCTGGAAAAAGTTTACGGTCGGCTTTATGGAGGGCGGAGCGGCCTACAATGTCTTTGACATGCGCTTTATCAATCCGTTTGGAATTTTTCATTCCTATGAACTTAACAATCAGTATGACTGGATTTCCTATATGGGGGTAAAATTCAACTTTGTTCCCTGCAAGAATCTCCGTCTGTATTTTATGATTGCCCAGGACGAGCACCAGATGTTTACAGAGCAGACTTCCGGTCCCGGCGCCTTGCCCGAAGGCAAAGGCTATCAGGGAGGAATAGACTTCCAGATTCCTGTAAAAGGCGGACGGCTCAAGTTCAATGTCGAGGGCTATTACGCCACGCCGTATCTATGGATAAAACAGAGCCCCAACTGGTCCCTTGTTTCTGCAAAGGACGGTGACTACGAGTGGATCGGGAGTCCTGTCGGACCTGACTCAATAGCCGGAAAAATTTCAGCCGGTTTTGAGAAGCCCGGTAAATGGTCTCTTTTTCTTAACTATATTTTTGCAGCCCGCGGAGAATTTTCCTCCGACAGTATTTTCGGCACATGGGGCTGGAACAATACGGAAGAAAAATATGCAAAGCGCTGGATTTATGTGGACTCTCCCGGTTATGAATACGGCCGCGAGTTAAAGAGCCCTCACGGAATTGCCGAGTATGACAATATTTTTTATCTCCGGGGGGAATGGAAGCCTCTTGACTGGCTTACTCTTGTGGCACAGCCTTCATATATTTTTGCATTTAATTACGGACACAAGGACGGAAATTTCCAGCAGGGCTTTGAGATGGCTCTTTCTGTCCGAATTGAATTTTGCAGGATGATGAAAAAACCTCTTGATATGCAGTGGTTTTTAAAAGATTGGAAGGAAGATTGATTTTTGAGTTTTTTATGAAAAAGTATTTGTTTTTACCGGTATTCTTGATTTTTACGGGGTTGTTTGCTTTTGCAGTTCCTTCCGGGGGCGGCCGTGGGGGACAGGAACTTCTGTCGCCGGGGCACTGGATATATGACTCACTTCAAAAACTAGAGCAGGAATGCGCGATAGTTCAGTTCTCGGACCAGGCGCCGCTTTCCCTGATGCAGGTTCGCGCCCTCTTGCAGGAGATTGATTACGACTCGCTCAGTGCGGCCGGCCGCATTCAGTATGACAGGATAACCGGTTTTTTTAAGGAAACTGCATTTTCCGCAAACGCCTCTGTTTTACAGATTCGCGTGGAGCCTGCCCTTAATTTTGAGGGATATGTAAAGACAAGCGACGATGCCTTTTGGATTTACGACAGATTCTGCAAAAAACATTTTCTGGAATTTCCCGTAACCTTGTCCGCCGGAGACTGCGTTTCATTGTACGCGGACCTTTTTGCCGGCATCAACAAGACCGCTTCCCAGGATAATGACACATTTGTAAACATTCCCTATAACGAGACTAATTTTGATGTGAATTTTCCGCATGAGGCATACGGCTCTTTTGGCTATGCTTTTAATGATACGGTGGGGGTCAATTTCCGCATAACCAACATGAGCCAGTCATTCGGCAGGGCCTCTCTCGGCTCTGTAATTCAGTCTGAATACATGACCGACGCCACAAACGCGGTTCTTACAATTTATTCTCCTCTTGTGCAGTATACGGCAGGCCTTACCGCCCTCAACACAAACCGCTATATGTACAGCCATAAACTTGACATGCGCCTTGGAAAAAAAGTCCAGCTTTCGTTTATGGAAGCCTGTCTTCCTTACGGCCCGATGGATCTGCGCTTTTTTAATCCTATGATGATTATGCACAATTATGCGTCCTGGCTGGATTATCAGGCGCAGGGCTCCGATGTGGGAAGTTATTTCGGCATAAAACTGAATGTGGCTCCCGTAAAATACTTCCGCGCCTACGCTCTCTGGGCAATGACCCAGTTCCAGCTTAGCGTTGAGCTTGACGACAACGACAGTAATTTTGACAACTATGTTCCCAACGCAATGGGCTGGCAGCTGGGACTTGAGTCTTACCTTCCCTATAAAGAAGGGCACTTTCACTTTAATATTGAAGGTCTCTATGTCCAGCCCTATATGTACATAAATTCCAGCCCCAACTGGTCTTTTGTCCGCACTTCTTCGGAAAGCAATTCCGGTTCCGCGAATTTCTACGAGTGGCTGGGAACAAGATACGGGCCTGATTCTGTCGCGGCAAAAATTACGGCTGGTTATGAGAATGAGAAATGGGAGGCCGGATTCAAGTATCTCTTTCTGGCGCGCGGTGAGCTGAGTGAGCCCGGAATTTTTGAGAGAGTAGGCTGGGGACCGAGAGTTCTTGATGTCGGCACTCTGAAAGACTGGGTTTATCCCTATCATATAGGTGATGACGGAAAAAAGGAATTCAGCGACGGCTACAAGGACGGGCGTCATAAGGTTGCGCCGAGCGGAACTCCTGAGTTTGCGAATGTAATTTCAGTTTACGGCTCGTATAATCTGAATCGCTGGCTGAAATTCACTCTCCAGCCTTCTTTTGCAATACTTACAAATGTTAATCATAAGACGGATAAAAACGCATTCTCTTTTGAGTGCGCTTTTGGTGTTCAGATAAAAATTACTAAAATAAGTAAGGGGGTAAAAAGGCTCGCAGAATAGTGCTCGCCTTTTTACCCGAAAGTTCGCGGTGCG
>CAYFWC010000016.1:0-45963 GCA_964346805.1 uncultured Treponema sp.
GCAGCGCGAACTTGCAGATAAAAAAGTGAACACTATCTTGTGAACTTTTTTATCATGTCTCCTTACAGTAATTGATACTATAAATAGTAACATATGTATCAGAAAATGTCAAGTCTTATTTTCAGAATAAATACGGATAAAATGCCGTCTGTCATTTACCTGTATTTTCTTCGCTCAATAGCCGAGTGCTCTCTGGTTCAATTCCAAAAAGTCCGGTTTTACGAGCGACTTTAACGCAAAAAGAATGTTGTCTCTCAAAGGCAGTCCTTCCGCCTCTTTCAGTGCGGCGCCCAGCAAAACCATGTTCAGCACTTTCGAGGAATTCAATTCACGGCAAATTCCGGAGCCGTCTACATCGACAACCTTCGCGGTGCAATTCCTCAATGCACAAATCATATCAGAGGAGCTAAAGACCTTTCCGCTTAAACTTGCGCTTACAGGCTGAATTACCTGACTGTTTACAATTACTACTGAATTCTTATTCAAATAATCCATATTGCGGACGGCTTCCGAAGCGTCAAAGGCTATCATTATGTCGGCGCCGCCTTTTGGCACCAGCGGAGAGAATATGCCTTCACCCATACGAACATGACTTACAACAGAGCCGCCTCTCTGGGCCATACCGATAGTTTCCGCGGACAAAACCTTAAGGCCCTGACGGACAGCGGCCGCCGACAGAACTTTTGCGGCGAGAACAGTTCCCTGACCGCCGATTCCGCAAATCAAAACACTTGTGCTCATTCATCGCCTCCTATTGCTCCCACCGGGCAGACATTATGGCAAAGACCGCAGCCCGTACATGTCGCTCTGTCAATCACAGGCTTATTTGTTGAAATGTCAATGGAAATTGCAGGGCAGCCCAATTCGTTTATGCATTTGCGGCAGGCGATGCATTTTGACTCTTCCACGGTCCTTGCGGGCGGAAACTTGTATCCGACTTTTGCGGCAATCGAAACGCAGGGCGACTTGAATATAACGGCGCTAACCCCCGATGAATCGGCGCATTCCTTTACAGCAGCAAGCGCCTTGTCAAATTCAAAGGGGTCCACGGTAATAACCGGATTTACGCCGACGGCGGAAAGAATTTTTTCCATGCTTATTTTTTCCACAATCTCGCCCATCATTGTGCGCCCGGTTCCAGGATGCGGCTGATGTCCGGTCATTGCGGTCGTTGAATTATCCAGAATACACAGAACCTGCCTTGACTGGTTGTAGACAGCGTTCACAACACCGGTAATTCCCGAGGCAAAGAAAGTCGAGTCGCCTATAAAAGAAAAGCAGTAGCGGTCGCTCTCATTGTGGTAGAGGCCCTGCGCCATTGTAATGTCTGCACCCATACACAGACAGGAGTCGCACATATCAAGCGGCGCGGCGTTTCCAAGTGTATAGCAGCCGATATCGCCGCAAAAGGCAGTCTTCTTTCCCTTCATCGCGAGTTTTACCGCATAAAAAGAAGCGCGGTGTGGACAGCCCGCACACAACACGGGAGGACGCACAGGCAGTTCAAGAACGGCACTCCCCTTTTTTTCCTGCAGGTCAATATGTAAGAAAGCCGCAAGCTCATTTTTTATAAGCTCTACAGAATTCTCTCCGGCCTCTGTCGTAGTCCCGTCCAGCTTTCCGTGAATCGTTTTCTTCATTCCGTGCTTTCCGGAAATATAAATAAGTTCCCTCTCAAGGACCGGGTCCAGTTCCTCAAAGCAGATTATTTCGTCAGCGTCCTCAAAAAATTCCAGCGCAAGCGGCTCCGGAAAAGGATAAGGCGTCGCAATCTTCAGGATTACAGTTTTATTCAGAGCCTTGCATTCAGCATGCTCCTTACGCAAAAGTTCCAGAGCCTCCTTCATATATGAATAGGAAATTCCAGAGGCGCAAATGCCAAGCCGCGGCGATCCTTTCTCGGCATGGCCCGCCGCATTTTCGCAGTCACCGCAGATTTTCTTCTCAACCTTATTCAGCGGATATCGCGCAAAAAATTCCGGCAAGTCTTTTTCGTTGCGGGCAAAAATTTTCTTGTGATTTAAATATGAGGCCCGCGGAAAAATCACCCACCTTTTTGTATCCTTTACAAACTCGCCGCGCGGACGCACTGGAAAAAATTCCGGAGCCGGAAGAGATTCATAGGCATGGCAGACACGGGTTGTTGGCCGAAGAATTACAGGCGTATTATATTTTTCAGAAAGTTCAAAGGCGTCCTGAACCATTCTGAATGCTTCCGCCGGGCTTGACGGATCAAAGACAGGAATTTTGCTAAAGCGTCCGTAGTGGCGTGTATCCTGTTCAGTCTGGCTTGAAATCGGTCCCGGATCATCCGCACTTACAATTACCATTCCGCCCTTAACTCCGACATATGCAAGACACATTACGGGATCGCCGGCAACATTAAGACCAACCTGCTTCATCGTAACAAGAGTGCGGCTTCCGGCCATAGATGCGCCGGCGGCCACTTCTACGGCGGCCTTTTCATTTACAGACCATTCAACATATGCACCTGTTTTCTTATTGTATTTTGAAATAAATTCAATAATCTCCGACGAAGGTGTTCCGGGGTAACCGCAGGCAAGATTTACGCCTGAGGCAAGAGCGCCCAAGGCAATCGCCTCGTTTCCCATAATCATTTTTTCTGCCATAATAAAATCCAAAGAATAATAAAAAGGCCTCTTTTTGCAAGAGGCCTTTTTTAAATTTTAAAGTTGAATCAACCTAAAACCATTACAATAATTTTTGACGCAAGAACAATACTTACAAGGGCAAAAGGATAAGTGGCTGCATATGCCGCCGAAACCTCGTCAGTTCCGGCAGTAGCAATCAAGGTTCCCAAAGCCGGAGTAGAAGTCATTCCTCCGGTTATTGAGCCAAGGTTGTTCAAGATGCTCAGCTTGAATACATAGCGGGCAAGGAAATATCCTGCAACCATCGGAACGGTTGTCATGATAGCACCGTAAATAAAATATGACAGGCGGACATTCGACATAAAGTTTACGCCTCCGGGAACCCCGGCTCCAATCAAAAAGAGAACAAGTCCGAGTTCACGGAAAAAGTTCAGAGTGTTTTTGCTGATACGGCAGTCAATTCTGCCAATATGGGCAAAGTGTCCGACAATCAGACCGCCAATCAAAGTACCGCCCGAGTTACCGAGCTTAAAGTTAATTCCGGGAATTGTTATTGCGCCAATCAGACAGCCAAATGCAACCGCAAAGAAGAATGCAAAGAAGCCAAAAGGATCAAGCTGAAAGAGGGAGCCCTTCGGCGACGGTACTTCGATAGAATTTGCCATATGGAAGTTCTCTCGTTCCTTCGCCATATCAACCTTTAGGATTTTAGGAACAATCTGCACAAAAAGGACAACGCCCAAAACTCCGTAAAGATAGGCAATTCCGTAGCCGGCTGTAACCTGTGCCTCACCCTCAACGGTTACGGCGACCTCTTTTGCCGCGCTGAATCCCGGTGTGGAAGTAAGACCTCCTGTCAAAAGACCAACCGCCATCTCAGGACTAAGATCCTTATCGACAAGAACAAGGATTATAGCGGTAACGGCACCGATTGCAATGACAACGAAACCGATTACAATATAAGCCAGAGTCTTTCTGTTAAACGAGCGGAAGAATTTCGGACCGGCGATAAGGCCGACCGCCGTTACAAATAGGGCCGTTCCAAGATTAGAAACGACACCGAAATTTCCTTTTATTTTTACGGGGTCCCAAAGGGTAATCACCTTTTCTCCGATACTAAAAGACGGAAAATAATGAATTACAATTCCCCAGACAAGAGCTACAAGCAGGACACCGGCCGTTCCCAATTCTATTCCCTTGATCTTTATTCCGCCGGCAAGGTATCCGAGAGCACCGATGGCAAACACAACAAATACAAAAGAGAGCGCAGCAGAAGTAACGTCTCCAAAATATGGAATCATTTTATAAACCTCTATTTTATTTACAGAAAAGCCGGCCCCACACTTGTTCTAGCGGGAGCCGGCAAATTTTAATTATTTCTTAGCCTTTTTTGAAGGACTTTTTTTTGCAGCCGCTGTTTCTTTAGCAGCAGTTTTCTTTGCAGGAGCAGCCTTGGAGGCAGACTTTGCCGCTTTTGAAGCCTTTCCGACAACAGCACCGTTCTTGTACTGGGCATACTGCTCGTACTCGTCATCGGCACTCGCAATAAATTCCGGGTTTCCGTGAGTATAGCGGGGAAGCAGTTTCGGAGAAACAAGATTCTTTTTGATTCCAGCCTTGTCGCGGGCCTTCTCAAAGTCTTCAACATGTTTCAATGAAAGCTTGTCAGAGAGTTTAATCTTCTTGAACATTTTTCCGGCTTCAATTCCGGCTTCGCGTCCGAAAACAACTACATCGAGCAAGCTGTTTCCCATAAGGCGGTTTGTTCCGTGAACGCCGCCCGAGGCCTCACCTGCCACGAGAAGATTCTTTACATTAGTATGACAAGTCTTGTCAATCTCAACACCGCCGTTCTGATAGTGGAGTGTCGGATAAACAAGAATCGGTTCCTTGCGGATATCGATTCCGTACTTGATGAACATCTTGTACATGGCGGGAATACTCTTCATGATAGTTCCCTCTCCGTGAATCATATCAATCATCGGAGTGTCGAGCCATACAGCCGGCTGAACATCATTGTCAACACCGCGGCCCTCTTTTACCTCGCGGATAATTCCAGAGGCGTTAACATCGCGTGTTTCAAGCGGGTGAATATATACTGTTCCGTCCTTGTTGATGAGTTTGGCACCAAGAGAGCGTACTTTTTCTGTAACAAGTTTTCCGAGAATCTGTGTCGGGTAAGCGGCTCCTGTCGGGTGGTACTGGAGTGAATCCTGGTACAAAAGCTTTGCGCCCGCGCGGTATGCCAATACCAAACCGTCGGCTGTCGCGCCGTAGTGGTTCGATGTCGGGAATCCCTGGTAGTGCATGCGCCCGGCTCCACCGGTTGCGATGATTACAACCTTTGCCTTTGCGATGCGGACTTCGTTTGTTTCCATGTTAAGCAGAACGGCTCCGGCAACCTCGCCCTTGTCATTCTTAATAAGCTCAATGGCGGAAGTAAAGTCCACCACTGTAATTTCATTCTTGCGGTTGAATGTCTCGTCGCGGAGAGTGCGCATGATTTCGGCGCCGGAGTAGTCTTTGCAGGCATGCATTCTCTTGCGGCTGGTTCCGCCGCCATGAGTTGTTACCATTGTTCCGTCTTCTTCCTTGTCAAATTCAACACCGAGATCGTTGAGCCACTTGATTACAGAAGGAGCCTTGTTTACAAGAGTGTAAACGAGTTCCGGCTTTCCGTCAAAGTGTCCGCCGCCAAAAGCGTCAAGGTAGTGCTGGGCCGGTGAGTCGTTGGGTTTGTCAGCAGCCTGAATTCCGCCCTCCGCCATCATCGTGTTGGCATCTCCTACTCTGAGTTTTGTTACAAGCAGAACTTTTGCTCCGGCCTCATTCGCCATGATTGCGGCGGAAGTTCCGGCTCCGCCGCCACCGATTACGAGAACATCTGTCTCGTAGTCAACATGAGTCAGATCAATTTTCTCGGGCTCGATGCGGGGCTTTGCCTGAAGCATGTCAGCCAGCTCGTGGGGAGCCTTCTGCCCCTTGTTGGGACCAATCTTCAGTTCCTCAAACTGGTTTTCAATCCGATCCGGATGGAACTTTTTGAGGAGTGCGTCCTTTTCATCTGCGGTAAGGCGCGCATGCTCAAACTTAATATTTTCGTCGCGTTTTTCGGCAACAATTTTTGCTGCCTCGTCAAGGTAATTTCCGTACATGTATTTCGTTTCTCCTATTATAACTGTCAGGAATGTGCGGCACAGATGCCGCTTTACCAATTAATACAATCGACTGCAGGTTTATGCAATGCAGAAACCCGGCAACCAGAAAAATGACCGGAAGTCATCGTCTGGTTATTTCTCGATGTCGCGGTTGTTGTACAACTCCTTAATCTTAGACACAGAAAGCTTCATCATCTTCTGAATGTCGCCCTCGCACTTGCCTTCCTCAATTTCCTTTACGCGGTCCATAAGGTGCTGGCACAAAGGCTGAATATATTTTCCGTTCAGACGGCGGGCAAGTTCCGCAACCTGAGGATGGCTGATTCCGGCCGGACAGCGGCTTGAGCAGCATCCGCACATTACGCAGTCAAAAGAAAGTTCCGCGCACTTTGCGAAATCTCCGCGCTGGGCGTAAGCGATGTACTGCATTACATTAAGTTCCTGAGTACAGGCGCGTGTACAGGCGTTGCATCCCACACAAGAGTAAATCTCCGGGTAGAGCTGCATCATGACAGCCTGCTCGGGCTTAAGCTTGTTGATGTCATAAGTCTGTTTTACAAGCGGGAAGAAAGGAAGTGTCGCAATGAACATTCCGTTCTGAACCTTTGTAGAGCAGGCAAGACCAGTCATCAAAGTATTGTCGCCCTCAATTCTGTAAATTGTAGCGCAGGCTCCGCAGAAACCGTTGCGGCATCCGCAGCCGCGCTTCAACTGGTAACCGGCATATTCCATGGCGTTCATAATTGTAAGCTCCGCCGGAACATCGTATTTCTTTCCAAAAATGTAGATGGTGGCCATCTCTTTCTGTTCTGCCATATCGTTCTCCTTAAATATTAATACTCACCCGGAAGTTCGGCCAGCTGATCAAAGCTGAATACAGGTCCGTCCTTGCAGACAAACTTGTTGCCGACATTACATCTTCCGCACTTTCCGATTCCGCATTTCATACGCATTTCAAGTGTTGTAAATACATTTGTGTCTTTAAAGCCCAGTTTCTTAAGAGCGTCAAGAGACAAGTGAATCAAAATCGGCGGGCCGCACATAATTACAGTCATGCTCGGATCGGGATTCATCTCCGTAACATAAGGAGGAACAAATCCTACATGACCGTCCCAGTCATCCTGAGCACGGTCAATCGTCATGTCAAGCTCCAGGTTCGGAGCGTGAGCCCATTCCTCGGAAAGCTGCTTGTAGAATACCAAGTCCTGCTTGCTTCTTGAACCGTAGATAACCTGAATGCGTCCGTAATCCTCACGGTGTGCCAGCATATAGTCAACAACCGAGTGAACAGGAGCAAGTCCGATTCCTCCGGCAATTACCAGAATATCCTTGCCTTTAAAAGTGGTGTCAACAGGAAAACCGTTTCCAATCGGCCCGCGGACACAAATCTGAGTGCCGGGTTTTGCCGAGTGAAGCCAGTTTGTAACGCAGCCGCATCTCTTGATTGAGAACTGCTGGTATTCCTGAACTGACGGAGACGAAGTGATGGAAATCATCGACTCGCCTACTCCGGGAACAATAAGCATGGCGCACTGACCGGGCTTATGCTCAAAGAGTTTCTTTCCGTCCAAGCCTACAACACGGAAGGATTTTACATCGGGAGTCTCGTCAAACATCTCCTTGATTACACCGACGTATGGAATGAATGCTTCTTTGTCTTCCATTATTTTCCCTCCAAATCAGTTTCATTAAAGGCCTTGATAACTTTCACAATATTCATGTGAATCGGGCAGCTTTCAAGACAGCGGCCGCAGCCTACACACATAAAAAGTTTTTCGTGGGCCATAGGATAGTAAACGAGTTTGTGCATGAAGCGCTGGCGGAACCTCTCCTTCTGTGTAAGACGGGGGTTTGCCGCAGCCATCTGGGTAAAGTCCGAATACATGCAGGAATCCCAGACACGGCTCTGCGAAACAGTCTTTTCGTTGTCGTAGTTGCGCACATCAAAGCACATGCACGACGGGCAGACATAAGTACAGGTTCCGCAGCCCAGGCATGACTCTGAGAGTTTTGCCCATATGTCAGAATTAAAGAGAGTCATCATCGGCACATTCTTGAACTTGTCAAGGTTGATGTGTGCGAAAGGCTGCCTCTCCATTTTTTCTGTAATACTCTTCTTTTCGGCCTCGACAGCAGAGCCGTCTTTTTCGGCAAGTTTTGCCTTTACGCTCTCGAGCAGGACCTTTCCTTTTTCGCTGTTGGCGTTAAAGTAGTAGTCGCCGGCCGAAAGCCAGCATGAGACATCGCCCGCGGGATTGGCGGGATCAAGGTCATATGCAGAGCAGAAACAAGTCTGCTCAGGCTCATTGCAGGCAAGAGTGATTACAATTCCGTGCTCGCGGCGGTTCTTGTAATAAGAATCTGTCGGAGACATTTCCAGATAAACTTTGTCAAAAATCTCAAAGCTCTTGGCGTCACAGGCGCGCACTCCGAAAACCACAAAATCTTCGAGTTCTTTGCGCGGATCTATGACCGTAATGTTTCCGGCATCAATTTTATAGCCGACCATTTTCTCAGTCTTGGGAAAGAAAAAGTCTTTTGCCGAGCGGACAGTCTTAAGAGCGCCGCTCAACTTAGTTCCCTTTGACCATTTTTCAAAATTCGCTTTTCCCGAAGAATTGTCAACAGGAAGGTAAAGCGCCTTTGTAGAAGCGATTGCCTCAAACAAAGAATCAATTTTATCTTTAGAAATTGAAAGCATTATTCCTCACCTCCCTCATCTGCTTCAGGTGAACGCTGGTAAACAACAGACGGCTCGGCATCGCCGGGCGTAAAGCACAGCATCGGCGGCTTGGTGTCCATATCGCTTCCTGCAATGTAGGGGCCGTAAATCTCATTTATATCCTTAACGAACTTGCGGTTGATAAGATGAAGCGGAATGTGCTCCGGGCATACACGAGAGCACTCGCCGCAGTCCGTACAGCGGCCGGCAACATGCCATGCGCGGATAATGTGGTAGAGGCTTTCCTCAAAAGAAACCTGGGCCACTTTCTGGCTTGTGTACAGATTATTGTTGTCAAACACGCACTTTTCGCAGGTACAGGCAGGGCATACATCACGGCAGGCGTTGCAGCGGATACATCTGCTGAACTCGTTCTGCCAAAAAGCATAACGCTCGGCCGGTGCCATAGCCTCAAGTTTCGCAACCTCATCAAAACGCTTTGACTCAAGAATATCGCCGTCGTCTCCCACGAGCTCATCGTAAGTAACATGCTTCTTTGACTTACAGTTCTCGCATCTCTCCGCAATGTTTCCTGTCTCGGGATTCTTCATTCCGTCGCAGGGAATACCGACAACAACGACATCGTCACGGCAGATGCGGTTTTCCTTGAGAAGCTCCGTAAAACTGTAGGTATCACAGGGCTTGAGGAACACCAGAACCTTTTCACTGGGAACAGGCTTGTCAACAGCGTTAGGATCACGCTGCTTCGCCATCGCATTGTTCGTTCTTGCCGTAGACTTTGCAATCTCGATTCCGCGTGTAATCTTTACAAGATACTTTGAAAGGTTTGCGCCGCAGTTCTCGTCATAGACAAAGTCACGGTCAAGTTCTTCGGCACTGGTAAATGTGCCGGGAGTAATGTCATAGTCGAACAGACCCTTTTTCCAGCCCACAATTTTCTGTACTTCGCCGGAAGCAAGTTTGTCCTTTGCAATTTTAATCAAGTCGGAAGTTAATTTGCTGTCTTGCATCTAACATCCTCCAGTTTTTTATTTTCGCCAAGCTTTGTGATTTTTGCCACAAAGTCATTCATAATACCGGCAAAGCGGACACCTTCCGCAGCCGAGCACCATTCTACACGCGTGCGGCCCTTTTCAATCCCGAGGTAATCCAGCATGCTGAAAAGCAGCGTCATACGGCGGCGGGCAAAATAGTTGCCGGTTGTGTAGTGGCAGTCACCGGGGTGACAGCCGCACAAGATTACTCCGTCAGCACCGCGCTGGAAGGCTCTCAGAATAAAGAGAGGATTCAAGCGGCATGAGCACGGAATACGAATAATCTTTACGTTGGCCGGATACTCCAGGCGGTTGTTACCAGCCAGGTCGGCACCGGCATAAGAACACCAGTTGCAGCAGAAAGCGACAATCTTAGGCGTCCAGTTTGTGTTAGAATTAGTTTCGTTCATAAGAAATCCTTACTGCGGACTTTTGAAGCGGTTTCAGCCGCCGCAAAAACCCGAAGTTCTTTAAGCCACCGGCTTACAGAACAGCATCTACCTCCGCCAGAATTTGTTTGTTGCTGAATCCCTGCAAATCCATAGCACCGCTAGGACATGCAACTGTACAGGCACCGCAACCCTGACACATAGCAGTGTTAACCTGAGATACGTGTCTTGTAATTGTAGTGCGGTTGGGACCGCGGAAATCCTTGTCAATGTAAGTGATTGCCCCGTAAGGACAAACATTGGCACACTGACCGCATCCGTTACACATATTCTCATCAGGATGAGCGGTGCACGGATTGTTCTTGAGCTTATCCTTGATAAGCAGACAGATTGCTTTTGCGGCGGCACCCGAAGACTGGGCTACAGTCTCAGGAATATCCTTTGGTCCTAGACAAGCACCGGCAAGGAAGATACCTGCCGTCGGGCTTTCTACAGGGCGGAGCTTAACATGAGCCTCAAGGAAGAAATCGTCGTTGTCCATAGAAGTTGCGAGCATTGTCGCAAGAGGACGGGCAGACGGATCGGCTTCTAGAGAGCCGGCCAATACAACCATATCGGCCTTGATGTTAAGCTGGCGGTCAAGAATCAGATCAGAACCCTGAACGTCAAGAGTGCCGTCAGAGTTTGGAGTTACTTTTCCTACCATACCCTTGATATAGTGAACACCGTACTGTTCAACCGCCCTGCGGTAGAACTCGTCAAACTGTTTGCCGGGAGTGCGGACATCAATATAGAATACATAGCACTCCGTATCCGGCCAGTGGTCACGGGTAAGGATAGTCTGCTTGGCCGTATACATACAGCAAACCTTAGAACAGTATGAGTTACCCTTTTCATTCTCAGCGGAGCAGCGAGAGCCGACGCACTGAATGAATACGATTTTCTTGGGAGCCTTTCCGTCAGAAGGTCTCAGAAGAGCGCCGCCTGTCGGACCCGAAGCGTTCATCAGACGCTCGTATTCGAGAGAAGAAACTACATCCTTGCTCAGACCGTAGCCGAATTCTGCATAAGGCTTAAGGTCTATCATATTGTAGCCGGTTGCTACAACGATGGCACCGTATTTCTCCGTAATGATCTCATCTTTTGCGTCAAAGTTGATTGCCTTTGCGCCGCACACCTTCTCGCACATACCGCAGACATTGTCCTTACCCTTTTTCATTGCGGTAAGGTGCAGACAGTAGTTCGCGTCGATAGTGGCGATTTTAGGAACAGCCTGCGCAAAAGGAATGTAAACAGCTGTCTTGTTGTTGAGGTTAAGGTTAAAGTCGTTGGGAACTTTCTTCATCGGGCAGTGCTCTGTACACTCACCGCAGCCAGTACACTTTGTCTCGTCTACATAACGGGCGCGGCGCTTGATGTCGATAGAGAAGTTTCCGATATAACCGTGAACTCCAACAACCTCAGAATAAGAAAGAATTCTTATATTGGAGTTCTGGCCGACTTCCGTCATGCGCGGAGTAACAATACAAGAGGCGCAGTCCAAAGTCGGGAATGTTTTGTCCAGCATCGCCATTTTTCCGCCGACAGTAGGCTTCTTTTCAACCAAGTCTACAGGGAAGCCGGCTTCGGCAATGTCAAGGGCAGCTGTAATTCCGGCAATACCGCCGCCGATTACCAACGCGCGTTTTGTCATCGGTGTCTCGCCGGGAGTAAGCGGAGTGTCAAGGATAGACTTTGCGATGGCGGCCTTGCCCAAAGCGATGGCCTTAACCGTAGCCTTTTCCTTGTCCTTCATAACCCACGAGTCCTGCTCGCGGATATTAGCGATTTCTACTTTATAGGGATTGAGACCGGCACGCTCGGCACAGCCGCGGAATGTCTTTTCGTGCATACGCGGAGAGCATGAGCAGAGAACTACGCCTGTAAGGTTGTCCTCTTTTATATGGTCCTCAATCATTTTCTGACCGGCAGAAGAACACATGTATGTGTAGTGAGTTGAGAATGCAACTCCGGGAACTTTTCCCAGTTCTTCCGCGACTTTTGCTACGTCAACTGTTCCGGCAATGTTAGTACCGCAGTGACATACGAAAACACCAATTCTTTCCATTTTCTTACATCACTCCTTACTTCTTGTATTTTCTGAATGCTGAAACAATCGCCTGCTGCGGCATGTCCTCGTCCATATTGGCGGGAACAGCCTCCACCGGCATATGGTAGGGGCCGCGCTTGCGCTCAACGACATCACGGACAGCCTGAATGAGTTTTGCAGGCTCCACCTGGCGCGGACAGCGCTCGAGGCAGGCAAAACAGCTCAGGCAGGCGTAGATTGACTTTGTCTTGAGCAAAGACTCAATCTCACCGTTCTCAACCATCTGCACGAACTCGTGCGGATGATATTCCATTGAGTCATAATTGGGACATGTGCCTGAGCACTTTCCGCAAATCATGCACTTTTTGGGATTAACGCCGCTTACATTAAGGATTTCTTCCTTTACCTGATCAATTTCAGATTTAAGCAATTTTTTCCTCCCCAATCATTTTAAGGGCCTCTTCCTTAACGCCGAGAGCCTCAGCCAAAAGCTCGCTGAAGTAAATTACGTCAAGGTCTGAATTTCCTTTATTCTTGATAAGATTGTATTTGCAGAGCGGACAAGAAGTAACGAGGAAGTCTGCGCCCGAGTCTTTCGCGTTCGCGAGAATTTTCTGCGCGCGCTTTTCAGGAATAGAGGGGTCGTCAAACATTGTGTAGGCGCCGCAGCACTCGTTGCGCTGGGCATAAATTACCGGAGTTGCTCCAATCGCCTTGATAAAGTCCTCGAGAATCTGCGGATTCTCAGGATCGTCAAATTTTAAGACTTTGGCGGGACGGAGCAGAAGACAGCCGTAATAGCCGCCAATCTTTTTTCCTGTAAGAGGATTCTTTACGGCAGCCTTGACATTTGCCCAGCCGATTTTGTCACGGAGGATTTCCAAAAAGTGAAGAACCTTTGTCTCACCGTGGTACTCAATGTTGTCATGCTTCAGGTAATTGTTGGCCCTGAAAATCATGTCCTCATTGTTCTGCATGTCATCGTTAACCTGTTTGATAACGTTATAACAGGCCGAGCACAAGGTTACCAAGTCCTGTCCCTTGTCACGGGCATTAGCCAGTGCGCGGACAGAAGACAATTTTGTGGCAATCTCGTCTTTAGAAGTAGGATATGTTCCTCCGCAGCACTGCCACTCAGGGATTTCCTCAAGAGAAAACCCCAAAGCCGCGGCAGAAGCACGCGCGTAAGCGTCAAGGTCTTTCGCCTTGTTCTTGAGCGTGCATCCGGGGAAATAAGAATAAGTCGTATTCTCCATGTGTAAATTCCTTTAATTTATTTTCCTTGCGGAAAAGCCATTTTCTCTGGCTTGAATACTGAATCAAATTTTTCAGATGTAAGGAAGCCGAGTCCGACACAGGCTTCTTTGAGCGAAATATTCTCGTCAAATGCCTTGTGGGCTGTCTTTGCGGCGTTCTCATAGCCGATGTAGGGATTCAACGCAGTAACCAGCATAAGAGAGTTATAGAGGTTAAAATGCATCTTCTCTTTATTGGCTGTAATTCCTACCGCGCAGTTCTTGTTGAAACTGAGCATGCATTCGGCCAAAAGACGGACGCTCTGGATAAAGTTGTAGGCGATTACGGGCATGAATACATTCAGCTCAAAGTTACCCTGACTCGCCGCCATTCCCACAGCGGTGTCGTTTCCTATAACCTGAACAGCCACCATCGTAACGGCCTCGCACTGCGTCGGGTTTACCTTGCCCGGCATGATGGAAGAGCCCGGCTCGTTCTCCGGAATGTGGATTTCTCCAAGACCGTCACGCGGACCGGAAGCAAGCCAACGCACATCGTTGGCAATCTTCATCATGTCACAGGCCAGCGCCTTTACAGCACCGTGGGCAAAAACAATCTCATCCTTGCTCGTCAGAGCGTGGAATTTATTGGGGGCGGTAACAAACTTCTTTCCCGTAAGCTCTGAAACTTTCTGGGCAACAAGCTTGTCAAAACCCTTGGGTGCGTTAAGACCGGTTCCCACGGCAGTTCCGCCCAGGGCAAGCTGCTTTAAGAAAGGAAGAGAAGCCTTGAGCATCTCCTTGTCGCGCTCAAGAGAAGTTCTCCAGCCGGAAATTTCCTGACCGAAAGAAATCGGGACTGCGTCCTGCAAATGGGTGCGTCCTGACTTTACAATCTTCATGTTGACTTTCTCAAGTTTTTTAAAGGTCTCGACCAGAGTGTCGATGGCCGGAAAAAGCTTGTCCTCAATCTCCATAACAGCGGAAATATGGAGGGCAGTCGGGAAAGTATCATTTGAAGACTGGCTCATGTTGATGTCATCATTCGGATGGCATAGCTTTTTGCCCGCAATCTCGTTTGCACGGTTGGCAATAACCTCATTGGTATTCATATTGCTCTGAGTACCGGAACCGGTCTGCCAGACCACAAGCGGAAAATGGTCATTCAATTTGCCTTCGATAACTTCATCGCAAGCCTTTGAAATTGCCTTGACCTTGGCGGCAGTCATTTTCTCAGGCTTAAGGGCATTGTTTGCCATGGCGGCAGCCTTTTTAAGGTAGCCGAATGCCTTTGTAATTTCACGGGGCATAGTCTCGATGCCGACACCGATCAAAAAGTTCTCGTGGGAACGCTCTGTCTGAGCACCCCAGTATTTGTCGGCGGGCACCTTAACCTCGCCCATTGAATCATGTTCAATACGATAATCCATACTAAATTCCTAGAACTGCATCTGGCCGATTACTTTCTTAAGACACTCGGCGCTGTGCTGGAGTGAGGCCAGTTCAGTATCCGATATCGCAGCCTCGATATGGCCGATGATACCGCTGCGGTTCATAATAGTCGGAACAGAAAGAGCGACATCGCTGATTCCGTACTCACCGTTCAGCATGCTTGAAACTGCCATTACAGAGTTTGTAGAGAATTTGAGGGCACGGCACAGGGCGGCGGTTGTAATACCGATGGCATAGTTCGTGCAGTGCTTTGCGGCGATGATTGTTCCGCCTGACTTGCGGATATAGTCCTCAACATCATCTTTTGCGAGAGGAGCGATTTTCTCTCCGCCCATGAGGGCAGAAGAATACTTGTCAACCGGAACACCTCCGATATCCGCGATAGACCACGGAACAAACGAAGAGTCTCCGTGCTCGCCGAATACATAGCCGTGAACATTCTCCGGGCCTACCTTGCAGAGTTCTGCGATGCGGGCGCGGAAACGGGCAGTATCAAGCAAAGTTCCTGTTCCGAGGATATGGTTTGCGGGAAGTCCTGACATCTTGGCAAACTGGTAGGTCAGAATATCAACAGGGTTGGCAACCAAAATGTAGAGGGCATCGGGGCATGACTTTATGATTTCGGGGATAATAGACTTCATGACATTAACATTTGTCTGGGCAAGCTCAAGGCGGCTCTGTCCGGGCTTGCGGGCAACGCCGGAAGTAATGATAACAATATCCGAATCCTTGGCATCCGTGTAGTCTCCGTCATGAACAGCAACAGGTCCTACAAAAGGAGTTCCCTGACGAATGTCCATAGCCTCGCCCATGGCGCGGTCCTTCGCAATGTCAATCAGAACAATCTCTGAAGCCAAATGCTTGAGCGTTAGTGAAAACGCAATTGTTGAACCGACCTGGCCGGCTCCAATAATGGTAATTTTGTTTGCCATAAATTCCTCCTACAAAGATATGTAAAGTCTTTATAACTAATGATGAATTGCCTTATTGAAAAAACCCAATAAGCGCGAATTATATTCTACAACTAAAATGATTTTTTGCCAATAAAAAAAAATCCGTATTACACATATTATATGAAGAAATTCGGCCTTTTATGTTAAAAACCGCTCCTTACTGTGAATATAATCACAATAAAGAAACTGAATTCAATATGAAAAAAAGAAGACCAAGAAAAGTGATAAGACACAAAATGAAATTCTGTCAAAATAAAGAAAATATTGTGAACTATTTCACAATATGAGAAAATAAAAAAAGAAGGCAAGGAAACGCCTTCTTTTTTGCCTCGCGCCTTCGCCGGCGGTTGAATCCCTTAAAATTACTGGACTTCCGTAACCGAACCGATTACATTAAAGGCATCGATAAAGCCAGTGTCGCTTACAGTCTTCTGAGCCTGGGGGGACATATTCAGCAGGTAGAGCCTATGCTTGGGCTCCGTCTCAAGTCCGTCGTTAAAAACCGCGAAAAGGACGCCCATACCGCTTGAATCAATCTCAAAGACATTGGAAAGATCAAGCACAAGGTTTGTCTCCTTTATGATGCCGTAAACGCGGTTCTGAAAGTCAGAAAGAGTGTAGGCGTTCAGGGCTCCGTTCAACTCAAGAAGAATATAGTTGGCGCCCCTCTTCTCATTGATTGTCAGCGCTTCCATACGCCACCTCCTCTTCATCACTTACAGTTGTAGAATTCTTGTCCAGATACCTTATCATCATTACGGTAATATCATCGTCCAGTTCCTTTGAGACAAACCGCTTTAAGTCGTCAAAAAGGAAAGAGCACATGCGCATTCCGCTGTACATATAGTTGTCAGTCATCGACTTCTTTATTCTGTCCTTGCCGAACTGCTCTCCTCGGAGTGAGTGACTGTTTATAAGACCGGCCGTCGAGATTGTCATGACATCACCCGCGCTCATCTTCATCTGCTTGACTTTTAAAAGAGGCGCTATATCCTTTACAAAGCCCAGTACATATCCGTTACCCTGAATTTCAATTACATTGTTGTAGGCTCTGGTATAAAGCAGCATGGTAGGAATTCCGCAGTTGATGTAATACATCGTGTCGCTCTCAAAGTCCATAAGACTGAAGACACCGGCAAAGAATGTTCCCTTTGGAAGTGAATCGCGTATAAAGCGGTTTACCTTGCACACAAGTTTCTTAAAGTCATGGGTCGTGGCCATAAAGGTGCGGAGAATTGACTTTAGAATTACCATACTCATTGAGGCGGAAATTCCCTTTCCGCTCAAAGCTCCTGTTACAAAAACATGGCGTGTATCCGTAAGACGGATAAGGTCCACAAATTCACCGCCGATATTGTGGGCCGGAACCATAAGGTAGCCGACATCAATCTTCTCGTTTTTAACAGGATCCATGTTCTCCTGAATTGAAGTGATAATCTGCGCGGACATACGGATTTCGCGGTTTACTGTTCCGACAACAGAAGCGTTGGCAATATTCGCCATGTAGTAGCCGAATACAAAGAAGTATGAGTAGAGCTTGTCAAAGATTGACTTGTCGTATTCGTCATAACTTGCGCCGCCCTGCTTTTCGCCGAGCGAAATAACGCCGATAATATGACGCCCCTCATTCAAGATGATGATGGTCTCGGCGCCGATCGCCTTAAAGAAAGTGTTGATTTCGGCCTGCTTCTGCTGAAGGGCAAAAATCGCGTCGGCGTCATTCTTCATAAAAATATTGATTTTCTGATCGCGGATTGCCTCAAGGCCGGGATCCCTGGAAGAAAGCGTCGGCCTGACTCCGCTGCTGGAGAATACTGTCGTAAGCTCGTCATTACCGCCGGCAATAAGAACTTTCATCTCGGCGACATTCGCACGCTGCTGGAAAATGCCGAAAAGTTTCTTACAGATATCGGCTGTCTCATCGTTGTAATTGATTGAGGCCAGGTCCTCCTCAAAGGCCGCGCCGTAGTTGGAGGAGCGGAAAGAGGAGACTTTTGAGATTGCCACGACAAGAAGTTCAGACAGGACGATAATTCCGAGTGATGACAGGAACATTGCCGTCATTACAAAAACACGGTTGGAATAATAAAGCGGCCTAAGTCCTACATAAACGACACCGATCAGTAAGGCCGGAATGGCATATTTTATAAGGTTTACAATCAGCGTGGAAATAAGTGTAAGGGTATCATAAACCTTGTCCCGGACCGAAATGCGGGTCAGGAAGGTTACGAGCAGCGCAAGCACGCCGGGGTAAAGAGAAATTGTCATAGGAAGCATGTGTGTTGTAAGCACAATGGCGACAGAAGCAACCCAAGAGAATACCAGCGCACCGGCAAAAAGAATTGAACGCTGGAACATCTGGCGGGAACCGACATTCTCCGCAAAAAGCATGAATGTGAGAACACTCATTCCGGGAATTAAGAAAACAAAAAGAAGATAGTAGAAATTCTGCCAGATAATCGGAAAAGCCCGGGAAAAAGGACCGGAAAAGACCAGGGCAGAATCAATGGAAAAACGCATGTAGTCTACAACTTCAATCTTTGTGCTTGAAATATAAAGAGCGGCCAGCGTCAGCAGCACTTCAAGTATAGAAAAGAAGCGGTTTCGGTTAAACACGAAAGACAGGAAATAAAAGGAAATAGCCAGAAAGATAAGGGCTATCAGAAACAAGATACAGTGCTGCAGAAAGACAGTAAGCTGTTCCGGCCCGCACATAATCATAATCAATGATACAACCATGATAATGGTGGTAAGGGCGGACAAGAGCACAATGTTTATAAGAGAATTTTCGTTACGCATATTTTTTGTATTTACAGTAAACGAAGTCCAAATTAAATATGCGGCAATTGCTATATTAATAACTACATAAATCATCAGCCGACCACCTTTGTTACCATCATAGTAATATCATCATGAAGTTTGTTTTCACCCTTGTAGTCAAAAATCAGCTTGACTACATCGTCAACAAATTCCTGAGGCATTTTCGCAGCGCTCTTTGTTATTGTCTGCTTGTACAAGTCTGTGTCTCCCAGTTCCACTCCGTCTTCGTTCATAACCTCCGAGACACCGTCCGAGGCAAAGAGAATCAGGTCATCGCGGAAAAGCCGCTGTTCGTCAATATGAACATTGTCCAAGTCGATGATTCCCACAACTCCGCAGTTTGAGGTAAGCGGCTTGATTGTATAGCCGTCAGGCGCACGGGTAATAATGAGAGGATCTGACATAGAGGCGTTTATGTAGCGGATTGTCATCTTCTGAGTGTCCACGACACTGATGAACAGAACCGTATACTTGTCCTGAAGTTTCATGCTCTTGATAGCCTTATCGATGGCGTAAACCATGGAGACCAAGTCCTCCTTGTCTTCCATGATCTTTACGGTGTTCATTACCAAGCCCATGATAAGGGCGGCCGGAAGCCCCTTGCCGGAAACATCTCCCAGCATGAGAAGAGTCTTATGGCTGTCTATCGGAAGCGCCGTATAGTAGTCGCCCGAGACATTTACGAGCGGGCGGAAATAGGCGGCAAGGCGCAGGCGGTGCGGCTCGGGAAGTTTCTGCGGAAGGAAAAGCTTCTGCGTCTCGGCCAGCTGTTCCCAGTCTCTGGAAAGAGAGGCTATTTCCGAAAGGTTCGCGATTGTCTCGGCACGCTTTCTGAAACGGACAAATTCCTCAAAAAGAATCTTGTAAATTCCGGTGTCAAAAAGACGCGTGTAGCGGCAGAAAACAAAAAAGTGGTGCTTGTTTGAGCTGAGGAAAAACCCCCTGGCCTTTTTATAGGTCGAGACAATTCCCAGTGAGTCTCCAATAAAGTGAATTCCGTCCGGCCAGCTCTGAGGAAAATTCTGGTTCAGAGTTGTAACTGTTTTTTTATCAGAAGTAATCAGGTCGGTCGAGGAATACATGACATAATCTTTTTCCGCATCAATATACAGAACGGAGCAGTCGGCCCTGCGCTCGAGAATACTCTTTACAATTTCGTAAAAGTCGTCCAAAGAATAGCAGAAACGGAGGGCATCAATAAATGACTGGAGGTATCTGGTCTCACTTTTATGAAAAACATCGTTCTCAAAGCGTTTTTTTAATCCGTCCGCGGCAGTTTTTGCTATGAGCAGACTGAATATTAACAGAACAAATTCAAGAATTATAAAATAAACAGGTTCAATGGCGTCCGTAATAGGCGGAAGGATAAAATGCGAGACAAGCAAAAAAAGCAGAACCGCAAGAACATTGGATAGTATCGTTACATATTGTTTTTTGGTTTTTAGCATAGCAGCCCCTGAAAAAATTACACTATTATTATATCATAGTATCGGCAAAAAAGGGGAAAAAAAACATAAAAATAATAAATTCTTTAATGAGAAAGCTCTGAAAGCTTTATGAGGCTAGGAGCCCTGTCAGCATTCTCGGCATCCGCAAAGGCCTGCAAAAGCGACTTCTGCTGTGAATTCAGCCGGGCCGGAATCTGCACCATAAGTTTTATGTACAAGTCTCCCTTACGGCTGGTTCCGCTTACCGGAACGCCCTCGCCTCTTATGCGGAGAAGCTTTCCGTGCTGACTGCCGGCCGGAACAGGTATGTCAATCTTACGGTCATCAAGGGTATCAATAGTTATAGTAGCGCCCAAAGCCGCCTGAGTCATCGAGACAGGAACGGCGCAGTACAAGTCTGTTCCGCTCCTCTCAAAGTATTCATGACTCTGAACATTAACAATTACAACCAGATCGCCTGCCTGTCCGCCGTTCTTTCCCGCGTCTCCCTGACGGGGAATCACAATACGGCGGCCGTCATCGACACCGGCGGGAATTGTAAAGGTTACAACCTTGTTTTCCTTCTGGTAGCCGGTTCCGCGGCATGATTTGCACGGATGCTCTATGACCTGACCGCTTCCGTTACAGCGGGGACAGGTCTGCACCATGGAGAAGAAACCCGTATTCCTTCTGACTTGTCCGGAGCCGCCGCATGAGGGGCAGGTCTTTTTGCTGGTTCCGGGCTCGGCACCTGTTCCGCTGCATGAAGAACAGACAGCGTTGTGGGCAAAGCGCAAGTCTTTCTTTACGCCGTAAACAGCGTCTTTAAACGAGATTTCCAAATCGTAGCGCAAAGAGGCGCCGTCATTGTCGCTCTGGCGGGCGCGTCCGGAAGAGCCGAAGCCGCCTCCGAATCCGCCGCCAAAAATATTGTCAAAAATATCGCCGAAGCCGCCGCCCATTCCGCCGAAGAGGTCGGAAAAGTCGTGGAAAGCGTGAGAATACTGGGCGCCGCCACCGCCGCCCATTCCGTCGAGGCCCGCAAAACCATACTGGTCGTAAATAGGACGCTTTTTGTCGTCGGAAAGAACTTCATAGGCTTCTGTCGCCTCCTTGAATTTCTCTTCGGCTTCCTTGTTGCCCGGGTTGCGGTCAGGATGATATTTTACGGCAAGCTTACGGTAAGCCCGCTTAATTTCTTCCAGACTCGCAGTTTTCTCTACGCCCAATACTTCATAATAATCACGTTTTGCAGATGCCATCGGCTCGTACCTTCAATTTTTTTACAATAATATCATAAAACAATTACAAGAATTGGCCGCAGGCGCGACCAATTCCTGACTATTAAAAAATTACGGGAAGTAATCTTTTAATCATGAACTTCGTAATTTACATCCTCTGCGTTGCCTTTGTCAAAGCCAGACGCGCTTCCGGCGTTGTTCGCACCGGAATTATTCTGCGGATCAGCTCCGGCATTGGGGTTAGGACCAGCACCCTGAGGACCGGCTCCGGCTCCCGCCTGACCGCCCTGCTGCTTGTAGAGTTCTTCGGCAATCTTGTAAGAAGCCTGCTTCAAAGCCTCTGTCTTTGCCTTGATGCTGGCAGTATCGCCGCCCTCAAGGGCCTTTTTAAGTTCGGCAACAGCGTCCTCAACCTTCTGCTTTTCAGCACCGTTGATTTTGTCACCGAGTTCCTTAAGAGACTTTTCAGTCTGGTAAACCAATGAGTCGGCCTCGTTCTTGGCATCAACAGACTCACGTTTTGCCTTGTCGCTGGCGGCATTTGCCTCGGCGTCCTTTACCATCCGGTTGATTTCGTCCTCGCTCAGACCGCTTGAAGAAGTAATCTGAATGTGCTGCTCTTTTCCGGTTCCCATATCCTTCGCAGAGACATGAACAATTCCGTTGGCATCGATATCAAAGGTAACCTCAATCTGCGGCACACCGCGCGGAGCGGCAGGAATGCCGTCCAGGTTGAAGTTTCCGAGAGTGCGGTTCTGGTCTGCCATCTCGCGTTCACCCTGAAGTACATGAATCGTAACGGCAGTCTGTCCGTCCGCGGCAGTAGAGAAAATCTGACTCTTTTTTGTAGGAATTGTCGTGTTGCGCGGAATGATTTTTGTGCAAACACCGCCCATTGTCTCAATTCCCAAAGAAAGAGGTGTAACATCCAGGAGAACAACATCCTTAACATCGCCCTGAAGAACACCGCCCTGAACAGCGGCACCGATTGCTACAGCCTCGTCCGGGTTTACGGAGCGGCTTCCCTCTTTTCCGAATATATCCTTTACGATTTCCTGAACTTTCGGCATGCGCGAAGAACCGCCGACGAGCAGAACTTCGTCAATCTTGTCTGCAGAAACCTTGGCATCAGCAAGGGCCTTGTTGCAAGGCTCTTTTGTTGCCTCAAAAAGGTCTTCTGTCATCTGCTCAAACTGAGCGCGTGTCAAAGTCTTCTGCAAGTGCTTAGGCCCTGTGGCGTCAGCAGTGATGAAAGGAAGGTTGATGTCAGTTGTTGTCTGGGCAGACAACTGAATCTTAGCGTTTTCGGCAGCCTCACGCAGACGCTGGAGAGCCATCGGGTCATGAGAAAGATCGATGCCTGTATCCTTCTTAAATTCGCTCACAAGCCAGTCCATAATGCGGCGGTCCCAGTCATCTCCTCCGAGGTGAGTGTTTCCGTTTGTAGACTTAACTTCAAACACACCGTCAGCCAGTTCCAGAATAGAAATATCAAATGTACCGCCGCCTAAGTCGTAAACAGCGATCGTCTTTTCTTTGTTCTGATCCTTGTTGAATCCGAATGACAAAGCGGCGGCAGTCGGCTCGTTGATAATGCGCTTTACATCGAGACCGGCGATTTTTCCGGCGTCTTTAGTAGCCTGACGCTGGGCGTCGTTAAAGTAGGCGGGAACAGTAATTACCGCCTCGGTAACTTCCGAGCCGAGATAATCTTCCGCTGTCTTCTTCATCTTCTGCAAAATGAAGGCAGAAATCTCCTGCGGGCTGAACTGCTTCTGAGCGCCGTTATCGGTAACTTCCACGCGGCAGTCCTGTCCGTTGTCGATGATTGTATAAGGAAGACGCTTTGCCTCACCGCTCAACTCTGAAAAACGGTGACCAATCAGACGCTTGATAGAGTAAACTGTGTTCTTCGGATTTGTTACCATCTGGTTTTTGGCAGGAGCGCCGACAATGCGGTCACCTTTCGCGGTAAATCCAACAATAGACGGAGTTGTGCGTCCGCCATCCGCATTCTGAATTACTACAGGCTCGCCGTTTTCCATTACGGCAACACATGAGTTTGTAGTTCCCAAGTCAATACCAATAATTTTTCCCATAATATTTTCTCCTCAATCTAACTTAAGTTCAATATCTCATATACAGAATCTATTTACTTTGTCTCTTTCGGCATAGTAACCATAACCTTGGCATTTCTTATGACCCGATCCTTGAGTTTGTATCCTTTAAGGAAGACAGCCTGAAGGACAGGTTTCTCGACATCGCCTTCTGCCCTGCCGATTGCCTCGTGAATGTCCGGGTTAAAATCCTCGCCGGCGGCTCCGAAAGAAGCCAGGTTGTATTTTGTCTCAAGCATTTTGATAAGCGACGAGTTAATCATCTTTACGCCGTCAGCAATGCTCTTGGCATCATTCGCCTTTTCGGCGGCCTCAACGGTCCGGTCAAAATTGTCCAAAGACTCAAGCAAATCCTGCAAAAGCGCCGTGTTGGCGTAATCGTAGGCGTCCTGCTTTTCTTTTATAGTGCGCTTACGGTAGTTGTCAAAATCCGCCGCGCGACGGAGAAGCTGGTCCTTAAGGTCGGCGTTCTCTTTTTTGAGACTTTCAAGCTGCTCTTCAAGAGTAGGTTCTTCCGGGGCCTCTTCTTTTGCGGCATCCTTACTGTCACCAGAATTCTGTTCTTTCGCTGTGTAAGCTGAATCAGTATTCTCAGAAGTTTCCTTTACATCAGAAGCACATTCATTTGTATCGGGGTTCTGCGTTTCCTTCTGTTTCTGCTCTTCAGCCATTTCTTGTTTTTCTTCCATACTTATAAAATAATAAAAAGTTTAAGAAATCGTCAAGTAAAGGAGCATCAAAATTTACAAATATTATAAAAATGTATTAACTCATTAATGAAATTACTGACAATAATCTTTCCAGCATTTCAGAATACAAATCATTAATATATTCCATTGAGTGATATTCCAGAGCTTTTATGAAGTCATCATAGTAAGGTAAAGATGACCTATTGTTTTTAAAGAAAGTCCACAATTTTTTATATCTAATAATTTCATAGCTTGAGAATCTTGCATATTTTTCCAATTTTGAAATATCTTTATATGCATAATTAGGAAGTAAAATGAAATATTTTGTTTGCTTTTTTGGCCGCGTTTTAAGTGATTCTTTTTCTACATAATCATAGTATTTTTCCAACTGTGAAAACTGAGATTCTTCCTCTATAAGACCGTTAGATTTCTTTTTAGTGCCGTTTATCGAAGATTTGATTTTATTCTCAAATACAAAAATACTTTTTGAATCTTCATAATAAATATCAATATTATCCTTTGTCTCTCTATAAATTTCGATATTTTCAAAAGAAGTTTCAATCTTCGTAAAATAATTAATAAATTTCTTCAAAATCTCCTTATCGTTTTTCAGATAATAAGTTATCCAATTGGAGTAAGCAATTTCATCATTATTTTTCTTTATAACATTTAGTAAGGATATAGATTTTACAGTAATATTATTAACATCAACAGTTTGAGAAGTATCTTCAGATTCCCAATAATCACAAAAAAACAATCGCTGCAATTCTTTATCATTATAATCTTCAAAAGTAGCAATACTAGCTCCACACATCCTTTTTTTGTTTTGTAAGATAAAGCAATGTGGATCGCCTGACTCCACTCTATTATCACAAAGATAAATTAACTCTTTTGGCTTTCTAAAATTAGAAACTTTAAAAGTTAAATAAATGGAATGTCCACTTTTATCTGTGTTGTTTCTTGAAAACAAATCGTATGGTTTTACTCCGCCATATTTAATTTCATTGTCATCAATATACTTGATTTGCGCTAAATGAACAGAACTATAAGTCTTTATTCTTTCTAAAAGATGTTCCCCTTTTTTCGAACCGTCTTTATTTTTTGGATTCATAAAATCATTTTTAACAAGTTCTTGCACAGAAGGAAGCATGATATATCTCTGATGCAAAGAAAGCTGATTTTCGAATATATATTCCTCAACATCTGCAATACCAAGTATTTCTGCTTTATACTGATTAACATTTCTTACAAGAATAACTTTTTTAATACTCTTATAATGAGATTTTGTATCATAGTCCCCGGCTGACATTGCATAAATATAATAATTACCATTATCACATTTAAAGAGATTTATTACTTCATGACCAAGATTACCGTCTTCCAGATAATCTCCACTGTACATATGATTTACTAATACTTCTGCCATCTCATTATGTCTTTTATGAAATATATTATATTAATAGAATTACATCTAAAGTTTCGTCTTTATTTCATCATACCGTAATTTCATCTTGTCGCAAAGATAACAGAGTGTGCTATATTATTTACCGGGGGAATTTATGGACATACGCCTGAAAGCCAGGCGTGCCGCCCCCTTTATTTTATGTATAGTATTCATTCTTTAAAGCCATATTCTGTTTCTTAACAATAATTCTTTATATTCCCAGTTCTTCGCCGACTATAATCACCTTTATGCGGCCCTGGGGGCGGCATATACGGGTTTCCACAAACTGGGCGCAGATTGACTGCTGGTTTATGCAGTCGGCGCAGCCGCCTGTTTTGGCGCAGGGAACCGTTGTCTGCTCGTTGTAAAAACGGGCGGCGTTTATCGGTGAGGTATAATGGCGCACTTTCAGATAAGCGGCCTGCATATCGGGAACAATCTTGTTTATGCCGGCAATAATCAGAACATTTTTCGGGCCGTAAATCAGGGCGGCGAGGCGGTTGCCCTTTCCGTCAATATTAAAAAGCTCGCCCTTTTCCGTAATCGCATTGGAACTCATTAAGAAAGTTCCGCAGGCAAGGCACTTGTGCATAATCTCTTCGCGCTCTTCCGGGCTTTTCGCAGTGTCCCGGTCAAAGAGAGTGTAGCCTTTTTCTTTGAGCATTTTCTGAATGCCGAGAGCCTCGCATGTCATGGAACCGCCCCAGCCGACTGTATGATCCGCAGGGATAAGTTCCAGAACTTTTTCGGCGACATCTTCTTTTTTAGGAACATAATAAGCCTCAAAAAAACGCTTGTTCAGCATCTGGGCAGTATGGGCTCCCAAAAGGTCGTTACGAATTTTAAAACATTCTTCCATAAAAATATCCCTCCATAAATATTATATTCCAAAATCTGTCCGTCAAAGACCACAAAGCCGGAGAAGCCCTTCAACTATCGCCTCGTGCTCTTTTGGAGCGATGCGTGCGTAAAGAGACTCGACTGTATCACCGGAAAGCACCGGGACTTTTTTCTGCACAAGAATTTCTCCCGTGTCACAGCCGGAATCCACCAGATGGACTGTGCAGCCGCTCTCCTTCTCACCGGCGGCAAGAACTGCCTTGTGAACATTCTCACCCCACATCCCCACTCCGCCGAACTTGGGCAAAAGCGCCGGATGCAGATTTATAATGCGGCCGGAATACTCACTGACAATATCTCCGCTCAGAACACTAAGGTAACCGGCAAGCACAATTATGTCGGCCCTGTATTCCCTGCAGAGAGAAAGCATTGCGTCGCTCACCGCCTGCATTTTCTGCGCGCGGCTTGCGGCGGTGGCCCCGGCCGTTCCCAAAAGGCTTACAGGGCTTTTTACAAACTGAGGAATTCCAGCCTTCTTCGCGCGCTCAAGCGCAAAGGCGTTTTTTGTATTGGAGGCGACAAAAACAATATTGTATGGGCAATCGTTTCCGGCCTTCTCGTAATCAATCAGCGCCTGAAGGTTTGTTCCGCCTCCAGACACAAGGACTGCAACACGTTTCATAGAGCACACAGCCTAAAATCAGTCCTCAAACAAGAGGGCGTCTTTCTGGCTCTTAACCTCTTCCTTAGAAGAAGCGACGCGGCCAATCTTGTAAGCCTTGAGGTCAGGAACTCCGGCCATCGAGTACTTTGACACATTCTTGTTGAACATATCAACAATCTTGTCGGCGTCGATATTCTTTACGGCGAGGACAAATCCGATTCCCATGTTGAATGTGTTGTAAACCTTGTCAACCTCGGCCCCACGGCGGATAAGTTCTCCGAATACGGGCGGAACGTCCCAGGAGTCACGCTTGATTACAGAGATGAGCTGTTTTTTACCAGCCTCGGCTTTGGGATACATACGGGGAATATTCTCGTAAAAACCGCCGCCTGTAACATGAACCATTCCGTGAACACTGGCGCGGTATTTTTTGAGAACCTGCATAACCGGCTTAACATAAATGCGTGTCGGTGTGAGCAGAACTTCTCCGATTGTTTTTCCGGTCTTCTTTCCGTCAAGAATAAAGGGATCGTCAAAATTCTTTACGAGCTTACGCACAAGGCTGAATCCGTTTGAGTGAACGCCGGTGGAAGACAATCCGATAAGGACATCGCCTTCCTTGATTTTCTTGCCGGTTATCATTTCTGACTTTTCACCGACGCCGACGCCAAAGCCCGCAAGGTCATATTTTCCGTCATCGTAGAAGCCGGGCATTTCCGCAGTCTCGCCGCCAAGCAGGGCGCAGCCTGTCTGAACGCATCCGTCCGCAACACCCTTTACGAGTTCGGCGGCAACAGGTGCCTCCAATTTTCCGCAGGCGACATAGTCCAGGAAGAACAAAGTCTGAACGCCCGAGCAGAGAATGTCATTTACACTCATTGCGACGCAGTCAATTCCAACCGTGTCATATTTTTTCATTTTAAATGCGATGTCAAGTTTTGTACCTACACCGTCAGTTCCGCTTACCATTACGGGATTCTTGATTCCCTTGGGAACTGCGAACATTCCGTTGAATGAGCCGAGGTCTGTCAAAAGACCGGGGATAGCTGTTTTCTTTGCGGATTTCTTGTATTCGCTTACCGCGCGGTAGCCTTCTTCAACATCAACGCCAGATTCCTTGTAGTTCATAATTATACTCCTGTAAGATTCCTTTTTCCTTATTTTTCAAACGGTTTTCCATTCAATTCGCCGGGAACACTCATCGGGTATTCGCCGGTAAAGCAGCCCTTGCAGTAACCGAAATTGTCCGGGCTGCAGGAACGCAGGGCCTCAAGCATTCCGTCCACGCTGATAAAAGCAAGTGTGTCGGCTCCGATTTCCTTGCGAATCGCCTCAACATCATGACTGCTTGAAATAAGCTCAGCCCTGCTCGGAGTGTCAATTCCAAAGTAGCAGGGAAATTTTACCGGCGGGCTGGAAACTCTGAAGTGAACTTCCTTGGCTCCGGCACGGCGTAAAATCTGAATCAGGCGGCGGCTGGTAGTTCCGCGGACAATCGAGTCGTCAATTACAATGACACGCTTTCCGTCAAGCTCGCTCTTCAGTGCGTTCAGTTTTACATAGACCAGATTCTCGCGCTCCTTTTGAGTCGGCGCGATAAAAGTGCGTCCTATATATTTGTTCTTTACAATCGCGTTTGAATAGGGAATGCCTGTCGCGCGGGAGTAGCCGAGAGCCGCTCCCAGTCCGGAATCAGGAACGCCTACAACAATGTCGGCCGGCACGGAACTTTCCTTTGCGAGGGTCGCGCCCATCTTGAGCCTTGCCTCCTGAACAGGAATTCCGTCAATGACAGAATCGGGGCGGGCAAAGTAAACATATTCAAAAATACAGGTGCGCTTGCTCGTCTTCTCACCGAACTCAAACGAAAGAACTCCGTCATCGTTTATGATTACGATTTCGCCGGGATGAATGTCGCGGACAAAGGTTCCGTTCACGGCGTCAATCGCGCAGGACTCGCTCGCAAGAATCCAGCCGTTGTCAAGCTTTCCGAGACAGAGGGGGCGGATTCCGTTGGGGTCGCGCGCCCCGATGAGGCCTTTTTCCGTCAGAACGCACAGGGCGAAAGACCCCTTAATCATTTGGATTGTATCCGTAAGCGCGCGCTCAAGGCCTTTTTTGTAACTCTTCGCGATGAGTTTTACAATTACCTCGGTGTCGCTTGAGGAGGTAAAGGTTGAGCCTGTCTCCTCAAGCATTTCGCGGAGCTGCTCATAGTTTACAAGCTGCCCGTTGTGGGCAACCGCTACGGCTCCGAGTTTCATATTCGCTACCATCGGCTGGGCGTTCTCGACACCCTTTCCGCCGGCCGTTGAATAGCGTACATGTCCTACGGCAGAGTATCCCTTTAAAGTCTGAATATCTTCCTGAGTGAATACATCGGCGAGCAGACCGGAATTTTTCTTTACCTTGATTTCACTTCCGTTGTAAACCGCGATTCCGGCGCTCTCTTGTCCTCTGTGCTGAAGACAGTAAAGCCCGTAGTAAGTAAGGGCCGCGGGATTCACATCCTTCGGCAGCTGGCCCTTCTCGTCCTTGGTGATGTAAACCCCAAAGACACCGCATTCGTCGTGGAGCTTCTCGTCCCCTAACATTTTTTCAGATTGAATCATAATTCTACCTTTGAATTTGTTTCCGCATCATCGGCCAGTTTTTTTCTAAAGTCAATGATTTTATTTTTAAGTTCAGGATATTTTATTGAAAGAATTTGGATTGCCAGATAGGCCGCATTCTTTGCGTTTCCTATTCCGACTGTCGCGACCGGAATCTGCGGAGGCATCTGCACAATAGACAGGAGCGCATCCATTCCGCCGAGACCGTTGGACTTGTCGCTTACGCATTCAAGCGGCACTCCGATTACGGGGAGCGCAGTCATTCCGGCAATCACTCCGGGGAGAGCGGCGGCAAGACCCGCACCCGCGATAATAACCTCAAAGCCATCGCTCTCAACCTGAGCGACAGTTTTCCGCAGAAGATCCCCGGCCCGGTGGGCAGAGATTATGAATGCTTTGTATTCAACGCCAAAGTCCCGGAGGACTTCGGCAGCCTTTTTCATTTTGTCTGTATCAGACTTTGACCCGAAAAAGATTGCGACTTTCATATACAGATACTAGCAGAAAAACAAAAAGAATTCAAGGAAAAAAACAATAAAGGTGAATTTCCCGAGACTTTTCTGCCGGCACTTTTTCTATTTGAGCATCTTTAACAGTTCATCATAGACAGGCTTCGGCTTGTATTCCCTGTCGTAGAGACAGGCCTGACCAAGCCCGGGCCAGTTGCCGGGAATCCAGGAAACCTTGTCGCTTATATTCCAGAAGACGATTGACTTTACATTGGGCTCCTCAATCGCAAGCCTCATAAGATTTTTATAGATTGCGGTCTGCTTTTCCAAGTCCTCCGCCGAAGCCCTGCCGCCCTTTAAAGGCATTCGCACATCAACCTCGCTAAAGGAAATGTCAATTCCCAAGTCCGCGTAGCGTCTGATATTATCGCGGATTGCGTCAAAGTTGTAATTGTATTCAGAGGAAAGATGGAGCTGCATTCCGACACCGTCCAAGGGAACATTCTTTTCCTTGAGCGACTTTACCAGACTGTACATGGCGTCCGCCTTTGCGTTTCCCATTTCCTCATTGTTGTATTCGTTAAGGTAAAGTTTTGTGTCAGGGTCAACCGAGCGGGCCTTTGTAAGTGCGTACTCAATGTAGTCAGGTCCTGCAAGGCGGTACCAGACTGTATTCCGCATGGAGCCGTTTTCCTCAAACATTTCGTTCACAATGTCATACATTTCGATTTTGCCCTTGTAACGGGTCATGACCTTTTCTATGATTTCGTCCATCATTTTAAGGGCGTCCTCACGGGTCTTCATATTTCCCAAAAAGGCAGGATTCTGGTTGTGCCAGAAGAAAGTGTGCCACTTTACCTTCATCTTGTTTTCTTCCGCAAACTGGACAAGATGATCAATGTCCGACCAGTTCCAGAAAGTGGCGCTGGGCCGGAGATTTCCCAATTTCATTCCGTTTTCGCTTACGATAATTGAACAGTCATTCTTTAATATTGAAGACTCGCGCTCGGCGTAAATATCTCCGGGAGCAACGGCGATTCCGGTCATAAGATCTTTTTTAGCGGCAAGATTGCGGAGGCTTTTTTTTCCGCAGCCAAAAAAATTAAAGGACAGGGCGCACAGAGCGCCGCATAAAATTTTTGCAGAAGTTCTCATAACAAAGATTATAAATGCAAAATATGTAAATGTCAAACAAAAAACACAGGCAGAAACTGCAATTTCTGCCTGTGTTTTTTTCTGCCGTATTGCATAAACGCCGGTTTTTCGGCAAAATGAATGTATGCCTATAAAAAGTGGAACACATAACGCAAGACATTATTTTATTTTCTGTCAGAAGAACATTCTTGTAAAAAACGCGGAGGGAGGTGCGCCGGCCCTTCCTGATGAATCCTTTTTTAACAATTTTGTAACCCTGCAAAAAGAGGCCGGAAATCTTGACGATGTGATTTACGACACGGAACTAAGTTACTCCGCCGCAAAAGTGGGGTCCGAAAACCCCGACGGCATTGAGAGCCAGGGGTACTCATTTATTGTGCTCCGTGAATTCTGTTTTCTTAACAGGGAGGATCCCTGTCTCCGCGCCCTTGCCCTGCGTGCAAAAGGAATCTTATTCTGGCACGACACCTACCGCCACTGTCCGAGATGCGGCGGACTTTTTACGGAGGATACCCGCGAGACGGCCCTTGTCTGCAAGGAAGGCAAATGCAACTTTAAATTGTATCCCCGAATCGAACCCTGCATAATAGTACTGATTCACCGCGGAGAGGAAATACTGCTGGTAAAGAACCAGCCGCCACGCGACAAATTGTATTCATGCATAGCGGGCTTTATGGAGCTGGGAGAAAACGCTATTGAGGCTGTCCGCCGCGAAGTGAAAGAAGAAGTGGGGCTTGACATAACAAATATCAGGCCGGAAGGAAGTCAGAGCTGGCCTTATCCCGACCAGCTGATGCTGGCTTTTCACGCGGACTATGCCGGCGGTCAGATAAAACTTCAGGAAGAAGAAATAAAGGAAGCCCGCTGGTTCAAAAAAGAGAATCTGCCGGTAAAAGAAGAACTGCCGGGCCGCGGCTCCGTGGCATGGAATCTGCTTGTGTCGGGCGGCTTTATGAAAAGAGATAAAAACTAGGAAAAAAACGAGCCCGCAACGCCGAGAAATCCGAGACTTGCAAGCATCATTATAAGACCTGCCATAAAAACGCCGAGACTTACGGCAAGGCTTGTCTCCTTAAACTTCATTCCCAAAAGGCTTGCCGCGAGAGTTCCTGTCCATGCGCCCGTGCCGGGAAGCGGAACGCCTACAAAAAGCATGAGAGCAACAAAAAGCCCCTTTCCGGCCTTTGTCTCAAGCCTCTCTCCTGCCTTTGCGCCATTTATCAAGAAAAAACCGCAGGCAGGGCCGATCCATTTTTTATCCTTACCCCACTCCAGAAAACTCCGGGCAAACCAGTAAACAAAGGGAACGGGAATCATGTTCCCCACGATACAGATTATATAGGACGGAACAAGAGAAAGCCCCCAGACCTGAGAAAATGGAATGGCTCCGCGGAGTTCAATCAGCGGAACCATTGATATAAAAAAAACTGCAAAATATTTATGAAACATTATTCCAATATAAAAGCCCGAATCTCAAAGCATGCCCTTAATTTTTTCGGCAGCCTCGTTCAGCTCAGGAACATCAAGGCTTTCAATGTCTCCGGCGTCAACGGCGGCATTTGTCTCCTGACGAAGAGGAATGCGTGCCAGAACAGGAAGGCTAAAGCCTTTGGCGATGGCGTCTATGTTGCTCTTTCCAAAAACATAGATTTCCTTGCTGCAGTCGGGGCATTTTACATAAGACATATTCTCAATGAGGCCCAGAATAGGAACATTCATCATATTGGCCATCTTTACGGCCTTTTCTACAATAACGCGGACCAGCTGCTGCGGGCTTGACACAACGATAATTCCGTCAACAGGAAGCGACTGGAAGACAGTAAGAGGAACATCACCCGTTCCCGGAGGCATATCCACGAACATAAAGTCTACATCATGCCAGAGAACATCTGTCCAGAACTGCTTTACAGCGCCTGAAATTACAGGACCTCGCCATACAACAGGGTCGTTCTCATTCTGGAGCAGAAAGTTCATGCTCATAAGCTGAATTCCGCTTGCAGTAACAACAGGATTCAACACTTCTTTTCCCTCAACAACCTCGGCACGCTTGTCGCTTTCGCCGAAAGACTCCGGTATTGAAGGACCTGTAATATCGGCGTCCAGAATAGCCGAGTGATAACCGAGTTTCTGCATTTTGCAGGCCAAAAGGCTTGTAACCAGAGACTTGCCGACACCGCCCTTTCCGCTTACAATTCCAATAACCTTTTTTACCTTGCTTTCCTTGTTAAGCTCGGCCTTAATGCTATTAGATGACTTTCTGTCACCGCAGTTTCCCTCGCCGCAGTGCTCGCAGTTGTGATCACAGCTTTCTGCCATATAATTCCTCGTACTCTTATAAAAATAGGATTCAACTTAAAAGATAATAAATTCAGAAGTAAAAGTCAAATGCCGATATTATAAATATGAAAAAATTTATTTTATCGGCAGTAATAATTACAATTTCCAGTCTGACTCTTTTTGCGGAAAGCGGCCGCAAGTTTCTGGGCCTGCAGTTTGCCTTAGGCACAGGATATCCGTTTTACGGAGACAGAGATTTAAAGTCCAACCAGAATGACTGCATGTCAAACGGCTACAGCCGCATTCTTTTATACGAAGATTTCGGTCTTACTTTACACCTGACAGAAGACCTTTTTGTTCTTACAGGAATTGAATCCATGCAGGACTGGACATGGAAGGGCGGCTACAGTTCAAACCACTGCAACACGGTTTTTTTTACAGGGATTCAGTTTTATCCGGGGCTTGCGAACCTTTCTTTCTCGCTGGCATACGCTTTGGGCTTCAGGCGTGACTGGCAGGATTTGCCTTCGGATTACAACGAGGTAAGAGGCACAAAGTGGGGAAACGGATTCAGGCTTTCCGCCGAGTATGACTTTAAAAAGGGCGGCGGTTTTATTCCGGCGGCAGGATTTCAGTACACATTCCTTCCTACGGGACACGACAATTACGACAACCTGATTTCACTGTATTTCAGAGCCGCATTCAGATAAGACAAAAGACAGGACAAAATAAAAAGCCCGCCTCGTGAAGCGCACTTCATAAAGGCGGGTTTTTCTTTTTTTACCATTCATACTGTCAGCGACAGCAGACAATACTAGCGGGCGTATTCAACGATACGAGTCTCGCGAATCATAGTAAGTTTTATGCGGCCCGGATAGCGCAAGTCAGTCTCAATCTGCTTGGCGATTTTTCTGGCAAGTTCCTTGACATCGCTGTCAGGAATTTTCTCGTTGTTGACGAGAACACGTAGTTCACGGCCTGCCTGAATGGCGTAGGCTTTTTCAACACCCTGGAAGTTTTCCGCAATGCCCTCAAGATTCTCAAGGCGCTTGACATAGTTGTCCACGGTTTCACGACGGGCGCCCGGACGGGCCGCGCTTATGGCGTCGGCAATCTGAACGATCACGGCCTCTATGCCGGAAGGTTCTATGTCGTTGTGGTGGGCGCCGATTGCGTTTACAACAGAAGGAATTTCCCCCATCTTGCGGGCAATATCAGCGCCGACTTCCGCATGGTTCTGATCTGAATCAGTCTCTGCACCCTTGCCGATGTCGTGCAGGATAGCGGCACGCTTTGCCAGCTCGCGGTCAGCGCCCAGTTCTGCGGCCAAAAGCCCCGCAATCAGGGCGACTTCCTTTGAGTGGGTCAGAACATTCTGACCGTAACTGGTCCTGAAATACAGGCGGCCGAGAGCACGGACACCCTCTGTCGGCATATTGTGGATTCCGAGGTCAAAGAGCGCCTTTTCGCCCTCCTCGTAAATCTTGTTCTGAACCTCGCGCGTAACTTTCTGCACAATCTCTTCGATACGGGCAGGATGAATGCGTCCGTCCGAAATAAGGCGTTCGAGAGACTCCTTGGCAATTTCTTTTCTGACAGGGTCAAAGCATGAAATTACAACAGCCTCCGGAGTATCATCGATAATGATGTCCACACCGGTAAGAGTCTCAAGCGTGCGGATATTGCGCCCCTCACGGCCGATAATGCGCCCCTTCATCTCATCGGAAGGAAGAGACACTGTTGCGACTGTAATATCGCCGGTCGTCTCCGTCGCAATCCGCTGGATTGTCGTTACGAGAATATCACGGGCCTTTTTCTCAGCGTTAAGCTGGGCTTCCTGCTCAACCTTGTTCAGAAGAGCCTGCGCATCATGGCGGGCATCATTCTCGAGATTCTTAATGATTAAGTCTTTCGCATCCTGGGCGGAAAGTCCGGAAATACGCTCTAGTTCACGACGATATTCCTCTTCCTGCTCGGCAACCACACCCTCTCGCTTTTCTAGGGCGGCGACTTTTTCCAAGAATTCCTTGTCCTGCCTGTCATATTGGGCGGCACGCTGGTCAAGCAATTCTTCCTTGTGATTTACGCGGGCTTCATAACGCTGTACCTCTGCCCTACGCTCACGGTTTTCCCGTTCCTGCTGGTTTCTTTCCCGAATGAGTTCATCTTTTGCATTGAGCAAAATTTCTTTTTTCTGAGCTTCAGCTTCTCTAATTGCATCCTGCTTTAAGCGTTCAGCCTTCTGTTCTGACGCAGATAATTGAAATCTGGCATACAGCCAGCGAATTGTCCATCCAAGAACTATTCCTGCAACCGGGAGAACAATAAATAATATTAAATTATTCATTCCCTTCTCCAAAGATTATAGTTATAGTTATTTTATCAGTTATAATAACAGAGTTAGTTGATTTTGTCAAATGATTTTAAAAAAAACTTGTTGCGGCCCGGAAAAAATGTTAAAAATAATTGTCATATTCATACAAATAGATTTTTCTTCCATAACTATTACCGTTTTTACTTTAAGCATCTCTGAAAACCGAGGTTCCGGGGGATCACTTTACTTTTCTCGTTTTGTATGGTAAAACTTATACGGACAGTGTTTTTATCCGCTGAAATGGCGCGGACCAGACACCGCTTTTTTGAGGAACAACATGGAAAAAACAATTAAAAATACACCGACACCGCACAACGGGGCAGAACAGAAGGATATTGCAAAAACTGTTCTTTTTCCAGGAGACCCGGACCGTGCCGAATGGCTGGCGAAGACTTTTTTGGAGGGAGCAAAACTCGTAAGTTCTGTCCGCGGCGAAAAGGTCTTTACGGGCAGATACAATAAAAAACGGGTAACAATCATGAGTTCCGGAATGGGAGCAGGCTCGGCGGGGCTTTACAGCTACGAGCTCTTTAACCTTTACGGGGTTGATAAAATAATAAGGACAGGAACAACGGCGGCGCTGCAAAAGGAAATAAAGCCGGGTGCGATAATTCTTGCCGTAACAGCCTCGACAGACACAAACTATGAATATCAGTATAATCTGAACGGGCATCTCTCCCCGGCCGCCGACTTTGGACTTCTGCGCAGCGCGGCCTCATTTGCGGAGGAGAATAAATTTGACTTTACGGCAGGGCCTGTTTTTTCAAGCGACTGCTTCAGCAAATACAACGCTATGGGCGATAAAATCTGGAAGTCATGGGCAAAAATGGGCTGCATGGCGCAGGACATGGAAACCTACGCAGTCTACTGCAACGCCGCATACGGCCGGAAAAAGGCTCTTTCTATTCTAACCGCCGGACTGAATAAAATTTCCGGAAGGGAAATCGTTTTGAACGAGAAGGCACTTACGCCGATGGCATTAACAGCGCTTTCCTTAGTCTGAATTCTCAGCGGCACCGCGCCCTTACTTTTTTGAGCACAAACCGCAGGCAGACAAAATGGACTGCCGCCGTTATTGACCATGAAACCGGATATGTTAATAGAAGATAATGCGTTGAGTGGAAGCGGGGCATCTGGAAACCCGTAAAAATCCACAAGAGACGGGTTCCGCACGCACCTAAAAGGGTTACAATTCCCGGAAGCGTTGAGTAGCCGAGCCCACGAAGGTCGCAGGAAAGGGAATCCATTATTCCGCACAAAAAGTACGGGCCGCACAAAAGATGCAGTCTTATTACACCCTCGGTGATGGAAGCCGCGTCGCTCATGTAAACGCCGAGCAGCTGTCTCTCAAAGAAAACCACAAGCTGGCCAAGGATAAGGCCGGTAGCAACAGTACATGCCATTGCCCTGAGAATTATCTGCTCGACACGCTTTATCTGGTGCGCCCCGTAATTCTGGCTTACAAAAGTCATTCCCGCCTGCTCAAAGCTTACCATGCATACCCATACAAAAGACTCGATGTTGCTGGCCGCGGCGTTTCCCGCCATAACGTCAGGGCCGAAGGAATTGATTGCCGCCTGAATCACGGAATTGGAAATGGTAAAAATCAGGCACTGGAATGCCGACGGCAGACCGATTCTTAAAATTCCGCCAAGAACACTCCTCTCAAAGTGAATCTTCTTAAAGTCCAGATGAAAGTCGTCGGCCTCGTGAAGCAGGCAGATAAGAATGAGCGCCATTGACAGGTATTGTGAAAGGGTTGTCGCGAGGGCGACGCCGGCAACATCCATTCTCAGCACAATCACGAAAAGGAGATTCAGCAGGACATTCACAATTCCCGACGCAAACAGAAAGTACAGGGGCCTCTTTGTGTCGCCCTTTGCACGCAAAATCGCAGCCCCGAAATTGGAAACCGCAATACCGGGGATTCCCGCGATAAAATAATTCATGTACAAAAGGGCGAGGTCCATAACCTCGTCAGGCGTCTGCATAAGGCGCAGAATCACCGGATTGAGAATATACATCGCTATGGTAACAATAATTCCCAGAAAAACCGCAAGCGCCATTGAAACATGCAGAATGTTTGAGACCGCACTCTTACGACCGCTCCCTATGAATTTGCCGGCAAGAACAGTGGCACCGCAGGCGAGATTCATGAAAACCTGCCAGAAAAGACCTGTGATGACTCCGTCCGCGCCTACGGCCGCAAGGGAAAGCGGCGAGCCGAACCGTCCTATTACAATGACGTCAGCCGCATTGAACAAAAGCTGGAGAAGACTAGATGCCATAAGAGGCAGTGCAAAGGCGGCGAGGCCCGCAAGAATGGACCGTTAACCATGTCAATCAGGTTCTTGGAATTCATGAGGGAACACTATATGCTTTTTTTCGAAAATTGTCAAATATTATTTACTTTTTTTAATTTAACTATTGCACAATTTCTTTATTTATGTTAAAATTCGCTTGTTGAAGGATTGCTTGTGCATTCCTTCAATTCTCTGGAGAGTCCTGAACTAAAGTTTCAGGCGCCGAAGGTTTAAGGGCTAGCGCAATACTATTCCGATATCTCAGGCACAAAGGACGGAGCTAAGAAAAGTTCTGATTCAACTCTTTAGAGAGCAGGCGCAAACCAAACGCTTGCTCATCTTATTTTAAAGAGGTGAACGCAATGTTCGCTAAAATCAATTCCATTTTGGACGCCGTAGACAGTTTCGTCTGGGGCCTGCCGCTCATCATCCTGATTCTTGCAACAGGAATTTTTTTGACAATCCGACTGCACGGAGTTCAATTCAGCCAGTTGAAATTTGCCATCAGCTCAATTTTCAGAAAATCTGAAAAAGGCACGGAAGGCGAACTTTCAAGTTTTAAGGCACTCTGCACAGCTCTTTCCGCCACAATCGGAACAGGTAACATTGTAGGTGTCGCCACAGCCATAGGCATCGGCGGACCGGGAGCGCTTTTCTGGATGTGGCTCGCCGCCCTTTTGGGAATGGCAACAAAATATTCCGAGTGTCTGCTCGCAATTCATTTCCGTGAGGAAAAGGCTGACGGACACATTCTCGGCGGACCTTTCTATACTTGCGAAAAGGGAGTCGGAGCAAAATTCCCGGCACTGGGAAAACTTCTGGCAGTTCTCTTTGCAATCTTCGGAACAATGGTAGGTCTGTTCGGAATCGGAACATTCAGCCAGGTAAACTCAATCACTTCTGCCGTCGAAACATTCGCCAAGTCTGTCGCGGACGGCGGCGTACTGAACACGGTAAATGTTCTGGGAATCGGCGACTATTCTACAGTTGTGGTTGTCGTTTCTGTCGTGCTTGCAGGCCTCGTAGCCCTTGTAGTTATCGGCGGACTCAAGCGCATTTCTAATGTCGCCGGAGTTGTAGTTCCGGTAATGGCGGTTCTCTACTTTGTTCTCGGAACATTCGCAATCTGCTGCAATCTTTCAAAGCTCACGGCAGCCATTGAGGCAATCTTCACAGGCGCATTCGGATTCAAGGCCGCGGCCGGCGGTGCAATCGGTGCCATGATTGTCGCCATGCAGAAGGGAATCGCGCGCGGTATCTTCTCCAACGAGGCGGGACTTGGATCCGCTCCTATCGCCGCTTCAACAGCAAAGGTTGACCATGCGGTTCAGCAGGGTATTATTTCCATGACAGGAACATTCTTCGACACAATCGTAGTATGTTCTATCACAGGCCTTGTAATCGTAATGAGCGGCGCATGGACAAATACAAATCTTCAGGGTTTCCAGATTACAAACGAAGCGTTCCACATTATGCTCCCGCGCATTCCCTATGTGGTAACATCATTCTTCATGATGGTCTGTCTGGTTCTCTTTGCCTTTACAACAATCTTGGGCTGGGACTTCTACTCGGAAAGATGTATTGAATACCTCTCAAAGGGAAATATGACTCCGGTAAAAGTTTACCGCTGGCTCTACATTCTCGCCGTATTCTGCGGTCCCTACATGACAGTTTCTGCAGTATGGACAATCGCTGATATTGTAAACGGTCTTATGGCTATTCCGAATATCATTTCACTCTTGATTCTGAGCGGAACGATTGTAAAACTCACAAACGACTTCTTTAGCGGAAAGCGCTTGTACACAATCGGCTATGACTTTGCGAACAACAAAGTAAACGCTGACTAAAAAAAATCAGGTAGGGCCTTTTGTTAAAGGCCCTGCCTGAATCTTTTCCTACTGATTTACCTTGTCAACAAAACGCAGGAATCTTTCCCTGCCCTGGGCATTCCGCTTGTAAACGCCTGCATGCTCAAGAACCTTGCCGAATACAATTCCTATTTCTTTCTGTAAAATTTTCTGGACATTATCCTGGGTGAACTTGTATTTTGCGCGGAGTTCTTTTACCCAGTCCCCGTGCTTGGCAAGAACCTCGTCCCGGCTTATATCAGAGCCGTTTACAAGGGCCGCGCTCAGTAAATGCATTTCGTTTTTAAGTCGTGACGGAAGAACCGCAAGCCCCATAACTTCTATGAGACCGATGTTCTCCTTTTTTATATGATGGAGTTCTGCATGAGGATGGTAGACACCGAGCGGATGCTCCGGCGTTGTAATGTTGTTCCGCAAAACGAGGTCAAGCTCATAAAGGAGAACTTCCTTTCCTTTTACGACTTCTTTGCGGCGGCGGGCAATCGGTGTTATCGTGTTATGAGGAAGCCCGTCAGTCTTTGCAAGAACAAAGCAGGACTTGTCTGTATAGGCGCGCCATTTTCTGAGAATCTTTTCCGCCAGTTCGATGAGCGGCTCCATGTCCTTGCAGTCAAGACGGAGAACGCTCATAGGCCATTTTACAATACCCGCCTTTACGGAACTGAATCCGGTGAATTTTACTTCCGTGTCAACCGGGGCTCGTGCCATCGCAAACTCATAGTTGCCGCCTTGATAATGGTCATGGGTAAGAATCGAGCCGCCGACTATGGGAAGGTCCGCATTGCTTCCGAGCGTATAGTGCGGAAAGAAAGTTACAAATTCCAGAAGACGGCGGAAAGTGTCGGCGGTGATTTTCATCGGCACATGCTTTTTGTTGAATACAATGCAGTGCTCGTTATAGTAAACATAAGGTGAATACTGGAAGCCCCAGTCCTCTCCGTTCAGCCGGATTGGAATTATACGGTGATTCTGGCGGGCGGCATGGTTGATGCGTCCGGCATAGCCTTCGTTCTGGGGACAGAGGAGACAGGGAGGATAGCCGCCCTGCTTTGCGTTGCGGGCCGCGGCAATTGCCTTGGGGTCTTTCTCCGGCTTTGAAAGATTGATTGTAATGTCAAGTGCTCCGTAGTCTGTCCTTGTCTTCCATTTGAGATCTTTGCATACACGGTAGCGGCGGATATAGTCCGTGTCCTGCGAGAATTTATAAAACCAGTCGGTCGCCGCCTCCGGAGAACATTCATCATAAAGCGTGTTGAATGTGTCGATAACATCTGACGGCGGCGGAACTAAAAGCCCCATGATTTTTGTATCGAACAGGTCCCGCTGGACAATGCCTGAATTATCAAAGAGATTTTTTTCCGCGGCATACTGCAATAATTCAGCCAGTATATTCTCAAGATCAGTAACTTTTACAGAGGGAAGTTTCGCAGCCTCTTCCGGTGTCTCAAATCCGTCAAGCCGGAAACGTTCCAGCATACGGTTCTGCGTATAGATTACATCCTGCTTTGTAATAAGCCCGGTTTTTAGCGCATAGGCTGTCAAACGGTTAATATTCTGATAGATAGTCATGCGCATATTATAGCACACTAATTCATCTGCCGCAAGTCTTGCAGAAGTATCTTGTTTTCGGGAAAAATCCTGAGCCCATCCTCGACGGTTGCAAGCGCCTCGGATTTTTTTCCCGCATTGAACAGGTCCGCGGCCCGGTTATGAAAGTCAACCGCATAATTCTGGCAGCAGTTGCCCATTAAATTTTTAAGCCTTTTGCTCTGAGGAAAAAGTTCCAGCCCGCGACCGGCAATTTCAATGGAGAGCGGCCAGTCCCTTTTTTGTGCGGCGTTCTGGCAGTTCCATAAAAAGACAAATTCCTTCAGTTCTGAATAATCCTCCGGCAAAAGCTGTTCCCGATTTTCTTCCAGTTGCGAGACGGACTCTTCGAGCGTAGACTTTTTTATTGCTGACAGAATAAGATTGTGCCAGGTAGCCTGTTCATAGGAGGTGAAAGCCTCACTGCCCCCGAAGAGTTTTTCCGCACGGCCGACAAATTCAAGGCCTTCGCGGAAACGGCCTTTTTTGTTAAACTCCGCGCCGCAATTTAAAATGCACTTGCTTAGAACACTCATGGAATGAGCTGACTTTCCCTGAATCACCGACGCGTCCACGGCAAGCCCCACGGTCTCAAAGTCCTTGCGCTGTTTTTGCAGGTAAGAGATTCTGTTGTCGTAAACCATGCAGACAGCGCGGCGGTCATCGACATTACGGCGGCCGACATAATTTTTGGGCGGAACTGTAAGATAGCCCTTTCCGCGGACTGTCTCAATATTTCTTTTTTTCCCGGGATTCACACCGTAAGGATTCGTAGTCTCAACATCTATGAATGAGCCGCCGCTGACAATCGTGCAGAAGGCGTGGGCGGGAGTTTCCACTGCAACAACAGGGATTCCCGCTTTCTTCGCGAAAAACATAAAGATAAGGGCCGAGGAAACACAGTTGTAGACACCGGTCTCAACAGCAGTGTCAACACGCGTCTGGCTGATATTATATTTGGACAAAAGCTTATCGTAAATAAAAACAAGAAGTCTGTCGGCGGCTTCCTCTTCGTCAGCGCATGTGACCAGAGAAGGAACAATCTCTTCGCAGAGGGAATTCAACATGGAAGAGTAAGACGCAATTTCTTCTTCCGAAGCACCGGAAGCCAGTAGAACAGAATACAGAAAATCATCGGCCTCAATCTCACTTTGCAAGGAGACCTGCATCTTTATGCGGGAGTCCGCATAGAGGCGGACATTTTCCGCCTGCGAGAAAATGGGTTCGAGAAAAACAAAAATAAAAGCCGTCAAAAGCAAGAATTTCATCTGATATTTCATCGACAAATAATGTAGCAGAAAAAAGCGTGAGAGGCAACACAGGGCGTCACCCTATTGACACTTTTACACTTTTTGTCATATTATAAAGTACTTCAATTTTAAGGAGTTTAAGTATGGAATACAATCTTGAAAAACAGCACGCGAAAGGAAAGCTTCATGCCATTGAACGCATCCAGCGCCTCTGCGACAAGGATTCATTTAAAGAAATATATTCCGGCGTACGCCACAACTGCACCAGTTTCGGAATGGAAAAAAAGGACATTCCTTATGACGGTGTAATCACAGGCTTTGGAAAAATCAACGGACGCAAGGTTGCGGTTTATGCGCAGGACTTTACAGTTCAGGGCGGCTCACTCGGTCTCATGCACGGTGAAAAAATCGCTGAGATTATCGATATGGCGATAAAGGCTCGCTGTCCTGTAATCGGAATCAACGATTCGGGCGGAGCACGCATTCAGGAAGGCGTTGACGCGCTTTGCGGTTACGGGGATCTCTTCTATCAGAATGTGCGCGCCTCTGGTGCTGTTCCTCAGATTTCAATCATAGCAGGTCCCTGCGCCGGCGGTGCGGTTTACTCACCGGGACTCACGGACTTTATTTTTGCCGTGGACAAAATCAGCCAGCTCTTTATCACAGGGCCTAAGGTTGTCAAGTCAGTAATGTTCCTTGACATTTCCGCCGAGGATTTGGGCGGAGCCTCAATCCATTCAAAGAAATCCGGTGTCGCCCACTTCCGTTCCGAGGACGAGACAACTTGCTATGAGCAGGTTCGAAAACTCCTGGACTATATTCCTCACTATTACGGAGACGAACTTGTAAAGGCCGCCAAGTTTAAATTTGACGAGCACAAAAAGGCAAAGGACATTGAGGCCGTTCTCCCGGAAAATTCACGACAGGGGTACGATATCCGCAAGGTCATCGAAGATGTTACCGACGATGATTCTTTCTTTGAGGTTTCAAAAGAGTTCGCAATCAACTGCGTTACGGGCTTTGCTAAAGTTGAGGGTCGCTCAGTCGGAATCATCGCCAACAATCCGAGCGGAATCGGAGGTGTTCTTGACTGCGACGCTTCCGACAAAATAGCGCGCCATGTCCGCTACTGCGATTCATTCAATATTCCGCTTTTGACATTCGTTGATGTTCCGGGATTCATTCCGGGTCCCCAGGAAGAGCAGAAGGGTATCATCCGCCACGGAGCAAAAGTAATCTACGCCTACTCCGAGGCTTCTGTTCCGAAAATTACCGTAATCACAAGAAAGGCTTACGGCGGCGCATACATCGCCATGTGCTCAAAGCACCTCGGAGCAGATTTTGTCTATGCCTGGCCAAAAGCAGAAATTGCCGTCATGGGAGCAGAGGGCGCAATCGGAATTCTCTACGCAAAAGAACTGGCTGACCCGTCAAAGGCCGGTGAAGTCGCACAGAAATCAGAGGAATACAAGACAGAAATTATGACACCGAAAATCGCCGCAAAGCGCGGATATGTAAGTGAAGTAATCGAGCCGAAAGAAACAAGAGAGCGCATCGTAAGCAGCCTTGAGTTCCTGGAAAACAAGGCCTCAAACGACTGCATCTGCAAAAAGCACGGCAATACGCCGCTCTGATTATTTTGTTACCAGAACGCCGAAAGAATCGGCGGCAACAAAATATTTTTTATAGGCAGTAATCACATCCGCGGCAGTAAGGCCGCGGATTTTTTCTATGCGGTCCAGATATTTTTTCGGACCGCCCTCATAGACAATAGAGGAAGTTATCTGATCAAGAGTCGCCTCGGCGTTGTGAGTTGAGGCGGCGATTTTTGAGATATAAATATTCTTAAACATGTCAAGGCGGGACGACAGATCGTTCTCCTCCGGAAAAAGGTCAAGAGAATCACTTACAGCCTTATGAATGGCCTCTCCCTCACTCTTTCCGCCTGAAATTACAAGAACCGCGCTCTGCTTTCCGTTAAGGACAGCAGTTCCACAAAAAGACACGGAAGGCTGCGGCTCAACAAAATCGTGTTTTAACATACCGTCCAAAACCATAGTACTTACGGCAAAAGCCTCGTAGTCTTCGCTTCCGCGGACAGGCGCCTTAAAGCAAAGGGCTGAATAATATTCGCCGCCGGCAAATTCCGATTTTACCAGAATGTCTTTTTTTCCCCTAAAAGATATTTCCGGAATTCTTGGCCTTAAAGTCTCATCGTAATCAATTCCGCCGAAAAGCCGCTGCAATTTTTCTCGCAGGACTGCGCTTCTCTCCGTAAGAATATCCTCTTCGGTAAGCTTTTCTTTTTTTACACGCCTCTTCAGTTCGCCATCAGAAAAAGTAAGGTTTCCTGCCACAAGAATTTTCATTTCCGCGGCATTCTGAATTTTCTTTAAAAACTTCTCAATGTCATATTCAGAAATTCGGCTTGAGGTTTCGTAATAGATTCCGTTGCTGTAAGGACTTCCGTCAAACATAGTGCGTGACACCGCATCCAAGAGAAGATATTTGGGACTCTCTTGTCTGTCAAGAGCACGCCCGGCCGACTGTGACTCCAAAAGAAGGTAGTCGCTGTGACTGTATTCAGGCTCAATAAAAGAAGCGGCAAAAGCCTCAAGGCCTTCATCAAAATCAGAAGCGGCGGCGCTCATTCCGTAGTAGGCAGAATCATTACCAGTCCCGTTGACCGGAAAATATTTTCCGTAAGAAGAGAGTTTCTTAACCCTGGGATTCTCGGCAAGCAGGTCAAAGGCAAGGCTGTATATTCCGCTCTTGTCCGTTGGACATACAGACGCGCCGCCATCAAAAAGAAGACGGACTTCGATATTTTTTTCGGAGGGAATATTTTTTATTATTACAGGTATTCCGTTGTCAAGTTCTGTTTCTATAAACTGAACCGTATTTTCACTGTAAATACTCTGGTTTTCAACCTCCGGTCTTTTTAAAGAGGCGCAGGAGAAAAACAAGATGGAAAGTCCTGTCAAAACAGAAAGTATCTTCATAAAATTATTATAACAAAAAAAGGCCTTCTGTTCAACGAACAGAAGGTCCAAAAAAAGGAGAGGAGGATTTGATTGCCACAAGGCGTGTGACATCAATCATCTATATAAACAAAAAAGCATTCGTCGGGTTACAGGCACCAAGAAAAATATTTCAAAAAACAGAAACCGCTTTTTGGGTGCCGCAACGTCAGTCCGTGCGCGATACTATTGCACGGGGCTGACGCTGTTTCTTTACTGGT
>CAYFWC010000016.1:46063-55282 GCA_964346805.1 uncultured Treponema sp.
ACGTCAGTCCGTGCGCGATACTATTGCACGGGGCTGACGCTGTTTCTTTACTGGTTCAATGCGCTTACAAGAGCCGCAATACCGGCCCGTCCAACATTTGACGAGCGCCCTACACCCCAAACCTGAGTGCCGTTTTCCGTCGTAATCTGAACATATGCCATGGCCCTGGTATCACTTCCAGTTCCGATACTGTGCTCGTGGAAAGAAGTGATGTTAAAGCGCGGCGCCGGTGTCTGCTTCATGGCGCTTACAAAGGCGTCGAGCGGACCGTTACCCTGCGCGGATATGTGCAGTTTTTCTCCTTTGTAAATAATATCCGCATTGCACAGAACTTTTTCCTCAGGGTCCGCACCGGTAGCGCCCTCAAGGTGAGTCTCAACCAGTTCCTCAATCTTGAGCGGACTTGTGCGCCCGATCCACTGCTTCTCGAATATGTCGAGAATTTCTTCCGGCTTAAGTTCTCTCTGCGCCCTGTCGGCGGCTTCCTTGACATAAGAGCCGATGACAGGATGCATTGCCTTAGGAGGAACAATGCCAAAGTCGTTTTCAAGAATAAAGGCCGCACCGCCCTTTCCACTCTGCGAATTGATTCTGATGATGCCCTCATACTGGCGGCCGATGTCGTGCGGATCAATCGGGAGGTAGGGAACATCCCAGACATCGTTCTCGCCCATCTTGGCGCGGGCTGCCATTCCCTTGCGGATTGCGTCCTGATGACTGCCGCTGAACGCGGTGTAAACCAGTTCACCGGCATAGGGCGTTCTAGAGTGAATGGGCATATCGGTAAGGCGCTGGTATTCCGCGGCGATGGCAGGAACATTCGTAAAGTCAAGTTTCGGGTCAACGCCGTGGCTGAACATATTGAGGGCAACGATAACTATGTCAAGGTTTCCCGTGCGCTCGCCGTTTCCGAACAAAGTGCCCTCAACCCGGTCCGCTCCGGCCAAGAGACCAAGCTCGCAGGTTGCGATTCCCTCGCCCCGATCGTTGTGCGGATGCAAAGAAACAATCACATTCTCACGGTCTGTAATATGCGTGCAAAAATATTCAATCTGGTCCGCAAAAGTGGAAGGCAGGGCGCATTCCACTGTAGTCGGCAGGTTGATGATGATTTTGTTGTCCGGAGTCGGTCCCCACTCATTCTTAACGGCCTCGCAAATCTCAACCGCATATTCAATCTCCGTGTTGCTGAAAGACTCCGGAGAATACTCCAGCTGAATTTTTATTCCGTCAGCAAACTTCATACAGTCTTTGATGCACTTTACACCGTCAACCGCAATCTGCTTGATTTCTTCCTTTGTCTTGTTGAAAGTGTATTTTCTCTGCGCCGGACTTGTCGAATTATAAATATGGAAGATTGCCTTTGGAAGTCCGCGAATTGCCTCAAAAGTCTTCTTTACAAGATGCTCACGGGCCTGACATAAAACCTGAATAGTCACATCATCGGGAATTCTTTTCTCGTCAATCAGGCGGCGCATAAAATTAAATTCAGTGTCAGAAGAAGACGGGAAGCCGACTTCAATTTCCTTAAAACCAAGTCTTACAAGGAGGTCAAAAAATTTAAGCTTCTGCTCAATGCCCATCGGGTTTACAAGCGCCTGGTTGCCGTCGCGCAAGTCGACAGAGCACCAGACAGGCGCTTTTGTAATCTGAGCGTCAGGCCATTTTCTGTTCGTGATGTTCACCTTTGGATAGGGAACGTACTTTCCTTTTGGATCCATAATTTTAATTCCTCCTAAAAATAAAAAAAGGACTGAGCCCGAAGCTCAGTCCTGCAATTTTAAACATAAGTTTTACAGCACCATCAGCTTAGGCTATCATTGAAAAAATTCACTGGTAGTAGTAGTGTTGTAAAAATCATAATTCAAAACTCTGATTATTGCTCGTCTCTTTGACCAAATCCGTTTCCACCCTCGCGGTTAAAGCGCGGACGGCGGGGACGGTCTTCTGCAACATTTACGCGGATACGGCGGCCTTCAAATTCTTTACCGTTCAAATCCTCGATTGCCTTGTAAGCGGCAGCTTCATCTGCCAATTCAACAAAGCCAAATCCTTTAGACTGGCCTGAGGCGCGGTCCTTAATAACTGCTGTTGAAACAACTTCACCAAACTGAGCAAAACAATTGCCGAGTGACTCTTCTGTTGTAGAATAACTTAAGTTTCCTACGTAAAGCTTTTTAGCCATTTAATTCCTTAGGATTCTATTTTAAAAGTTTTACACTTTTTAAATAATCCTAAAAATATAATAACATATCTTTCTCATTAAGTCAAGACAAATTTTTCGCAAATGTAGACAAAAATACAAATCAATCGCTAACCCTCATATATTCCAGTGCAGGGAAAAAATGCAGCCGTCAAGATGGTATTACAAGCTGAACGAAAAACTTCCAGAGCCTGTTCAATTCACTCCTAAATACAGCGTAGACGACCTTATGTATAAGGAATCCCTCGGGCATGTAAAATTCCGCCAGATGCAGAAGCAGTACACGGTTCAGGGGCTTGCAGACAACTTTGACCTGAATTTTTATCAGATAAAGAATATCCTTTACAAAAGGCTCAATCCGCTTACAGGAAGGGAATGTTTCAAGATTCTCCCACCTGCACAGGTCATCGTAAAACTACGGGATGTAATCAATCCTGACCTTTGGTACATTTTCCCGGAAGAAGTTGAGTAATCGTAAATTTTAACTTAATTCAGTTTCTTTAGTCGGAGAAACTGGAAACTTTACCATATAATCCTCTCCGTCAATTATGAAACATCTTTTTGCTCCATTAGCACCAAGATAAGATTTTAATAAATTCTCAGGACAATCAGTAAAATTTCTTTCATTCTGCATCATATAAGTAAGTCCTCCTTAAATAAGCGGCCTGTTTTTCAGAAATCTCCTGATCAACTTCAGCACTATTAATGGATGCTTGCAAATCACAAAAATCACAATCAATATGAAAATACGGTTCTTTATTCTTGATTTTATTCAAGGCTGTTTTGTAATTGCTCAAAGAAAGCTTTAAATACTGAGGCAGACCTATTTCATAACAAGATTCGATTTTCTTTTCTTCTTCGATTTCCTGAACATATTGCTCAATATCAAACATAACCTAACCTCTTATTCAATATACCACAAAAAAGCCCTGACCGCTAGGTATGGACAGGGCGTGTGTTTTAAATACCGGATTTCCTTATTCAGTATAGCTGAAAGTCAATGAATACTTACCGCCTGTCTGGTCTGTGCTTCCGAAGAATGTGCTAAAGAACACGACCTCGCTGGAGCTGAATGTAACTGAAGATCCGTCCTTGGTCATAGTTACGGTAGTGTTTACAGTATAACCGCCGGCTGTCCATGCAAAGGTAATGTCAGAGCCGCTTACGGTATAAGTACCGCCAGAAGGAGCATTGCTCTTTGAGCCGGAATAAGTAAAGTTTCCGTCTGAAAGTGTGATTGTGCCGTTTGACTGGCTTCCTGTTGCGTTGTTGAATGAGTATATTCCGTTTACGGAAGAAGAATCTGTATCACCGGTTTCAGGATTATCGTACAGTAATTCTAAAAATGCCCGCTCCTCAGATGAATGTACAAGAAGTTTATTTTGCAATTCAATAGTTTCATAACCTTTATCAGACTTAAGAAAATCTGTCTGCATAACAGAGAATTGATTTCCATATTTTTCTGAAAACCAAGAAGGAAGCTTACTTTCTGTTCCCAGAACTAACTGAGGTTTTATTTCCTCAGTAGTTAAAAAATGATTCACATTATAAAAACGGGAAAGGGAATATTTTCCTGCATAAAACAGATTCAGTTTTTTCTCTGTTTGCAAAAAACTGATACAGTCATCTAAAAGAGGATTTGTATTATAAAAAGTATACACACCTTTTCCTAGTGAAGTAAGCCAGCCAGATTTTCTGTACCATTGAATGAGATCTTGTGAAAAACCGTAATGTGCTAACTGATTTGAAGAAAGTATCTTTCTTTCATTAAAAAGAGAAGTTAGACATTTTTATTTATCACTCGTAAAAGTAGTCATACTCCTAAAATAAAGTATAATAATAAAAAAAGCAATCCCCCTCTGTCATTCGTAAGACTTTCCCCTCTTTACAAATCTCATCTTATGTCTTATATTAAAAGTGTAATTACAATTAGTAATTGTATACGAGGCGCTAAAATGATTACTGAAGATGTTTCTAATTTACTTAGTAAAATTAATTGGGACTATAATTACTCAGAAAAAGAGCTTCTGCAAATAATACATAATAAAGAAAATCTATCACCTGAACGGCTTTCGTTATATATCAAAAGTTTGGAAACATTCACCTGGCAGGAACTTGTATTTCTGTGGGGTCTTGATGAGTGCAACAGCCTTTATACAAACAAAACAAGAAAAGGTATTTTTTCAAATGAGCTGAGGGAACGATATGATGGAATATTCAACTTATTACGAAACAAAACTTTATCCTACACAAAACGAAGTCCTGAAGAGCTTGAAAAGCTTAAATCTACCCTTCTATTTAACAGGCGGAACCGCTCTAAGCAGAGGGTATTATAATCACCGCTATTCTGATGATTTGGACTTGTTTGTAAACAAAGATAATGATTTTCTCAAGCATACCGAATCATTTATAAACACATTAAAGGAAAAGGGATTTTCCGTTGAAGTTCAGCCAAGTTCATCAGACAGTTTTTCTCGAATTTTTGTAAATAAGGGTATTAATGGTCTTAACAAAAATGGTCTGAAAATTGACTTTGTAAATGATATAGATGCTCATTTTGGAACTATCAAAGATACGCCTGTTTTCTACAGAACTGATTCCATCAGAAATATTCTTTCAAACAAATATACAGCATTATACAGACTTTCTGTGAAAGACATTGTTGACATTTGTGAAATTGCAAAACATTACAGCTTTAACTGGCGAGACATAATCAATGAAGCCGAGCAAAAAGAAACAGGTATCGATCTAAAAGAAGTAGTTGAAATATTTAAAAGCTACGATGATTCTTCCTTTGAAAAAATCCGCTGGATTAATAAACCTTCAGCAAAACAAATAAGAAATCAAATAGAAAGAATTGCCTATGACATGATTACGCAAGGTCCAAACAGCCTGTGTATTCCCAAAAGAAACATGGCACAAAATAAAGAACAAGACCAAGAATTAATTAAAGGTTCTCGAAGTTAGCAATTTCCCCTCTTTACAAATTCCGCCTTATGCCTTATATTAAAAAGTGTAATTACAATTAGTAATTGCATATTTTTTTTAGAGGAGAAAAAACTATGGACGGCAACAATCAGATTACACAGTGGGAATATAAAACAATTGAAAAAGATATATCTGATGAACAACTGAATAAATTAGGTGATCAGGGATGGGAAGCAACATGTTCCGCCTCTCGTAATGGATATACTGACAGAATTTTAATGAAACGTCCAAAACAAAAACAAACTTCTTCTCCAGAATATAGTTACTCCAGATAAAATTTCCCCCGCTTAAAACAAAAGGCTACCTGATTCGGTACCCTGTCATAAATTTTGTGTAAATGGCAGAGTTTAATTAAAGCCGGGAACACGCCCGTCAAATAATATTGCAAACTGATTAACCGCCAGTCCCCAGTCTTTTATGGACATAGTCCATCTGGTGCCGGCGTTTTTTATTGCCAGATACATTACCTTGTATATCGAATCATCATCTGGAAAACTTGATTTATTTCTGGTGACTTTTCTTAAAAAGAATTACAGTATTGTCCGCTTTCTTCGGGTCGTCTGTTACAGTAACGGTGTATGAGCCGCGGAGTTCGTTTATATTTCCTTTGTAGAGCTTTTCTCCAACTTTCAAGAAGTTCGGGTCTTTTTTCAATAATTGAATCTGAATACTCTTTTATCGCAAAGAGGTCGTATTCTCCCTTTTGATTCGGAGTAAGAAGCTGTTTTGATGCGTATACAGGCTCAATTTTTGTGTCTTTGGAAAGACTGTAAAAATTTGTGTCGCTCCAGTTTCCGTTCATTACAGAGTAGATTTTCGGCGGTTTGATTTTTTGGAAACCGTTTGCGCTGTCGATGAAACGCCACTTGTTGCCTCCCCAACCGTATTCTTCATTGAAGAACAGATCGTCACTTAACTCTCTGTTCCTCTGTTTTTAGCTGGGAATAAACTTTTGTAGTTTCGTGGAATTCATCGGAATTAAGCAGATTCGGGTTTTCGTTCTGAACGAGCAGTTCTTCATAAGACTGCTTGATTATCGGGTTTTCTATTTCAGTTGTTTCCGCTTCCTGTGTTTTCTGCTGTTCTTCTTTTTCTTCCGGTTCTTCTTGGATTTTGTTTTCTTCTCTGTGTAACTTTATTGATTCTTTTATGTCTGTCATTTCGGCATTATAAACTTTGTTTATGTCGCCGAATGTGAGAAGTTTTCCTTCGATGTAGTCCCGAATTTCTTCGTTTGTTACCGATGGATTGTCAATTTTCAAAATTTCCTTTGTAAGGGTCTGCGGAACTTTTGAAAGCTCTTCTTCAAGGGTTACATTTTCCGGCAGGTTTACGCAGGGTTCCGGGCCGAATCGTCCGCTTCTTGTTGCGCTTATTCCGAGGACTTTTTCCGGGTGGTTTTTAAACCATTTGTCGTTGTTGAAGATTGCGAAATGTTCCTGCGCTTCCTTCAGGTCGGTTTCGTCGGACATCGCGGCTGTAAGTTCTTTCTTGTAATCCTTTGTGCTCTTTTTAAGGAAGTATTCCTCGTAGCGGCTGTTGCATTCTGCTCTTTAAGACCGCCGCCGCCCTCATAATTTGCAAGTGCCTGAAGCCATTCAGAATTTTGGCTTATTTCTTCGTCTGAATGTTCCTCAAGTATCTGCTTGACTTTTTCGCGGAGAGCAACAGCCTCCCCCCTTGACTGCTTGTAGTCCGCGAAAATTACATTTTTCAGTCCACTTCGAGACTGTTCAGTGCCGCTCCCAGATTCTCGTAAGTTATCGGCCAGCCCTCTTTCTGCATTATTCTTATCGCTGTCCCGCCCATTTCCATTGCCGTTCCCATTCTCAGGGCGTGCGGGAATGCGTCCATCGGAAGCGGAACTGTGTATTGGTGGAATTGTGTCGGAGTTTCCTTCAGACCTATCGTTCCATTGAACAGGGTCTCGTCGTCTGTCTCCGGAGTGTCCTCCTCCCAGACTGCGTCCTTCATCCATATCGGTGCTGGATTCCCCTCCCTCGCGTCCTTGAGCATTATTCTCTGAACTTCCTCGTCCGAGTATGGCTTTGTTGTCGGAACCTTCACGAACCGAACCTTGACCGGATTCTTTGCTTTCATTTGTGGCCTCCTTGCTGAGGGTGATTTTCTCGCCCTTCTCTTCAAATATACCGCTTTTTTGTAAACTTGTCAAGTGTTCCGCATGTAAAGTCTTGGTATTTTCTTTTTCGTTTTGGAGTGTTTCGTAAGTGTCCTTGATATAGGTTTCAAGCAGCTCTGGCTTCGGATAGATAAAATCTCCCTTGTCCCAGTAGCCTGTTCCAGTGATTGTCCAGTGATTGTCATACGCGCCGATATTGTAATCGTTTTCCGGAAAGACATTGAAGAATCTGAGTGCATTCTCTTTTGCTTCAGGCAAGTCTTTGCTTTCTCTTAGAATGTCCTTCAACTCCTCAGAGCGCAGTTTTACCATTTCTGTATGGGCCTGTAAAAAGGCATTTCTTACTTTTGCATTTACTACATAGCGGCTGTCATTTTCAATTTGTTTTGCTTTTACAGTCTCATAGTTTTCATAGAAGTCCTTGTATTTTTCGTCATAGCGTTTTGTAACTGCGTCAAAAACGGATTCAGTCTTTCCTTCTTCCGTCTTTTGGCTTTGAGCTTTTTCCGGCTCTTCTGTTCTTTCTTCGTTGGCTGTGAGGTCTTTTACTTCTTCGGGTGTTATTCCGAGTTCATCGAAATGTTCTTGATAATTCTCGGAATATGCCTCCATAAACTCGCGGGCCATATTAAGTGCCATGGATTTCCACTCATTGTTGGTGATTCCTGTATAACCGGGCTTCTGGTCAAGGGCGACCATCTGAAACGACCCGGGGGGGTCATAACTTTTTTATCTCAGAATCCCCTTTTATTTATTTTTTCTCGATTGATAATACTAATCACTGTATTTCTTAAAATTCTCCGCCTGCTCAAAGACTTCATTATAAACTTCGTTTCTGGGAACAGGAGGATAGCCGTTTTCATCAAGCAGAATCATTAAATCGGCTTCCATTTCTGCTTTTACATCAATTCGCTGGTCCCAGTCGGTGTAACGGGTTTTATCATCAACAAGTGCTTTTACTTTCTTTGCAAGCTCTTTCATCTTGTCATCAGGATACTGATTTTCAAAATGGAACTTCTGGGCACAACTTACTAAAATATCGTAGAAAGCTTTTTCTTCAAAAGAAATACCAAGTTCCTTAAACTTGTCTTTATCCGTCTGAATATCTTTGAACAAGTCATTCAACTGTTTTGTAACTTCATCAAGGACTTGAACTGTAAAATCATCGTAGTGGCGACTGTTGTAATCTTCTACGAGTTTCTTCATGCGTTCGCTAAATTCCCGGGCTTTTATTTTGTTTGTTTTCTTATAGTCACTGATAACCTGCTGTAAAAGCTGCTGCAAAATCTTTATCTTTGTGTTTGGAAGAGGAATGCGGTTTATCTTTTCCAGATATTCAGGACTGAAAATTTCAAAGTCTATGTTTTTTCCAACCTGGAATAATTCTTCAACTCCATCGGCTTTAATTGCTTCATTTATCATTTGAGCAACATGGCGGTTCATTGTTGTAATATCCGGAGCCTCACCCTTAGTCAGTTTGAATAAAATAGAACGAACGGCAACATAGAAACTGATTTTATCTTTTTCAGATTTTGCAATGCGGTCACTTGAAGAACACAAATTAAATGCTTTCTTTAATCTGCGGACAGCTTCCATAAAGCGTTTTTCTAAATCTTCTGTATTCTGCACAAACTCTACTGCTTCATTTAAGCATTCAAGCTGCTTCAAAGGTGTTCCGTTGTAATAAATCCCCGTATCAAAATTATTGAACATTGCATCAAGGACACTAATCTGATCTTTTACAATGTCTGCCGCTTTGTCTGTATCATCAAATTCTTCCTGCTCATCACCTGTATATTTTTTGAGGGCGGCGTTCATTGCTTTTTTTATGCCTATATAGTCTACAATAAGGCCCTTTTCCTTGTTTTTATAAGTGCGGTTTACACGG
>CAYFWC010000017.1:0-48793 GCA_964346805.1 uncultured Treponema sp.
AAAAGTTCACAAGATAGTGTTCACTTTTTTATCTGCAAGTTCGCGTCGCGAACTTTATTATTTGGTGTGCTTCTCGCGAAGCACGCTAAAAAGTCTTTTCGGAAACTGAAGTTTCCTGCAAGACTTTTTATGGGAGTATGATAAAAAAGTTCACAAGATAGTGTTCACTTTTTTATCTGCAAGTTCGCGTTGCGAACTTTATTATTAAAACTGCACATTCTCATTTCATTGCGAATGTGCATAAAAAGTCTTTTCGGAAACTGAGGTTTCCTGCAAGACTTTTTATGGGAGTTAAAATGAAATCTTATTTTGATCTGAAAGGTCAGGTGGCTGTGGTTACAGGTGCTTCTACAGGTTTGGGCGTTCAAATGGCCAAGGCTTTGGCTAATCAGGGCGCAAATATTGTTGCTATTGCCAGACGTCAGGAATTGATTGACGCGGTTGCAAAAGATATTCACAATGAATTTGGTGTTGACACTCTTGCGGTGCGCTGTGATATTACTGATACCGAGGCCGTAAGCGGTGCTGTGGATAAAATTATGAAAACTTTCGGGCGTATTGATATCCTTATCAACAATGCGGGAACAGGCGCTGTCGCTCCGGCGGAAGATATTACCGACGAGCAGTTCTATAATGAAGTCAACATTGACTTGTTCGGCTCTTTCCGCATGGCGCGCGCTGTTGCGAAAAAGGCTATGATTCCGGCAAATTACGGTCGTATTATTAATATCGCCTCAATGTACGGAATGGTCGGAAACAAGGTTGCGCCGTGTTCTCCATATCACGCGGCAAAGGGCGGCGTGGTGAACATGACCCGCGGACTTGCGGCGGAATGGGGAAAGTATAATATCAATGTAAACGCAATCTGTCCGGGGTACTTCTATTCACCACTTACAAAGGAAACATTGGATTCTGACTTTTTCCAGCAGAATGCAAAGACAATGATTCCGTTAAGCCGCTACGGGAACGAGGGGGAACTTGACACAGCCGCAATCTTCCTGTCGTCAAAGGCCTCGTCTTATGTTACAGGAGTTATTCTGCCCGTAGACGGCGGATACACTTCAATGTGAGCGGTAATGCAGCTGATTGCAAGCCATAAGTTCTTCAGCCGCATGAGCGTCCTTGCCCTTGCTTGCACGGGCAGATGCATGCACATTAGTGCAGGTAGCGGTCTTCAAATTCGTCAACGGTGAACGGCTGGGAAAAATAAAAGCCCTGAAAGTAGGGGCAGCCCAGCTGTGTTAAAAATGCAAACTGTCCGGCGGTTTCCACACCCTCTGATATCAGATGCATTCCGAGGGCGTGGGAAATCTGGCTGATAAAACTCAGAATGATTTTTGCGCGCTTCTCATTCTCTGTTTTTTGCAGAAGCACCATATCCATCTTGAGAAAATCCGCGTTTATGTCTTTTAGGAAATTGAGGGACGAGTAGCCGTGGCCAAAGTCATCAATACCGATGCAAAATCCCATCTTCTTGAGCTTTTCAAAAAGTGTTACCGCGTCTTTCAGATTATTTGGAAGCGCGCTCTCCGTAAATTCAATTTTAAGATTTTTCGGATCAAATTCATACTTTAATAAAAGCTGCTTGAAGGAATCCGCAATATCTATGTAGAAAATATCTTTGGAAGAAACATTTACGAAGATTTCAATGTTTTCCTCGCCCTCTTTGCGCCATTGCGAGAGTTTTTTAGCAGCCTCTTCCCATATGTAAGTGTCCAGCTTGTGAATCAGTCCCGTCCTCTCCAAAACCGGAATGAATACTTCCGGCAGTAAAAGTCCGTGGTCAGGATTATTCCATCGGGCCAGCGCCTCGCAACCTGTAACGCGTTCCTGTGAGTCCATAATAGGCTGCAGATACATATGTATTTGTCCGCTTTTAAGGGCACTTTCAAATTCCGTTACAATCTGCTTTTCACGGAGCAGTTCGTCCATGAGGTCAGAATCGTAGTAGGCGAAATGCTTTTGATAGTCGTCGCCGAGTTTTTTAATTGAAAGCTGCGCCTTGTCGTAAAGTACTTGCGCGCTTTCCTCTGTGCCCTGCGTCTCGCATATTCCCACACATAGGTTTATTTTATACATTGAATTTCCAAGAACTTCCTGAGCGCTGTCCAAGAATACATTTATGAGAGACTCCTTGAAAAATTCTTTTTTGCAAAAAAGTGCGAAACGATCATCTCCTATGCGGCCTATCAGACTGTCATGAAGAGTGAATGTTTTTGCCGTTGTTACCATGCGGATAAGAATCTGGTCTCCAGTCTCTTCTCCGAAAATTTCATTCAGCAATTTAAACTGACGGATATTTGTCGCCATCATCAGGTTTTTTTCGCCCGGACTTTTCTTTATTCTTTTATCACAGAGTTCAAAAAAATGTTCCCTGTTGTATGCCCCCGTCAGTCCGTCATGTATTGTAAGAAATTTCTGTTCCAGAAATTTTTCTATCTCGTCGGTTTTGTCGGTGAGTTTTAAGTAGGAGCCGATATGGCTGTAGCCATAGAAAATATTCTCGCATTCAATCTCAAACTGTCGTTCCGCTCCGTTGACATAAAAATATTCTACGGGATGCCGGGCGTTTTCCTTTGGAGCGCATCCCTTGTGTTTTAAGAAAAGTTCTATTGCCATATTTTCCGAAAACTGTCCGTTGACAGAAAAAAGACCTTCCGCCTTTGTGTTCTTGTAAATGCAGTCCTTGTTTATATTAAAATACAGAATCGCATCATTGATGTTTTCGTTTACATTTGAGAGCGACTGTCTCAAAAGGTGGTACGGAATGGAGTAAAGTGCAAAGCAGTAGATGAATGCGGCTAAAAGGGGATAGAGCAGGACTGAGAAATCCACCGGCAGGTTATGCACATAGCAGAATATATTGACCACGATTACAACAAGGAAGGCCGCTAGTATTCCGAAAAAATTTTTCTTGTATGAATACGGAGCTTTGACGGCCTTTTCGCCCAGCCTTATTATTGTGGTTAATACCATTATGTAGCAAAGTCCGAGGTGCACATAGTGGAGCCTTTTAAAAGTGCAGCTCCAGTAGAAACCGTTGCTCAAAGCTTTTGTCCATTCCAGATTAAAGGAATGCTGTGTCCTTACATTGATTATCAATGAGACTGTGTCAATTACAACAAGCGGTGCCAGAGAATAGATGATTCCCTTTAACCTGCGTTTCCGGCCTATGTACACATAGACATAGAGCATCATGAAAAAACAGAGCCAGTCCGTGCATGCAAAATAAAGACCGTCAAAGAGCATTGCTATTGTGTAGGTTCGGGCGGACATAAAGACTAAATAGATTGGCAGTGTGAGCATCGCCATTCCAATCGGCAGCATATAGAAAATTTTTTCCCTGTTTTTTGACAGAGCCAGGTTCAGAAAAATTCCCGCCATTACAAACCAGACTGTGGCCGACAGAAAAAGAAAAATAATTCTCGGTGAGTTCATTGTCTGCCTCCCTTCTGGTAAGTTTTCTCAAATTCCTCAACGGAAACAGGTCTGGAAAAATAGAAGCCCTGGAAAATATCGCAGCCGGCCTCCTTCAGAAACTCTGCCTGGTCACTGGTCTCTACGCCTTCCGTAATAACAGTCATTCCGAGTTTCTTTGACATTGTAATGATTGCGGAAATTATATCCCGGCTTTTTTTTGAAAAGTCAGAATTCCGCAAAAAGCCCATGTCTATTTTAAGCGTATTCATCTCCAGGTTTTTCAGTGTGCTGAGTGAAGAATATCCTGAGCCAAAGTCGTCCATTTCTATTGAGAAGCCGGCGGCTTGGAGTTTTTGCAGTCCCTCTCTGTGGGCGGTTACATCCTGCATTAAGACAGTCTCTGTAATCTCAATGTTCAGTCTTCCGGCATCTATCTGATATTTTTCAACAAGTTTTGTCAGATAGTCGCAGACATCAATGTAATAAAAGTCTTTTGAGGATATATTGATTGAAATATACATGTCAATTCCGGCCGTTCTCCACTCGTAAAGTTTTTTTGCCGCAAGTTCCCACATATACTGGTCAAGCTTATGGATGAGCCCGGATTTTTCCAAAACGGGAATAAACTCTGCCGGCGAAACCATTCCGCGGCCGGGAATTATTCTTCTTACAAGTGCCTCCGCGCCATTAACCTTGCCGTCGCCGGCGCGAATCTGCGGCTGAAGGTACATGACAAATTCACCATTCATTAATGCGCTCTCAAATTCAGAAACGATTTTCTTATCGCGAATCTGTTTGTCCAGCAGAGAAGTATTGTAAAAGGCCACCGTTTTTTCCATGCTGCCGCGTATGCTGTCTATTGTCATTGTGGCTTTGTCATACATAGTCTTTACATTCTCAAAGTGATCTGATATTTCGTATACACCGATATAATTTTGCAGTCTGAAGTGATATTTGTCCACAGCCTGCTGGAGCTGGCTGTGGTTATTCATCAGATCTTCGGTTTTAAAATACTGGCGTGGCATCAGCATCGCGAATCTGTCGCCGGAAATGCGTCCTATCACTGAATTGGGGCACTGGTTTGCCGTGAGTATGGCCGCCATGAGTTTTAGAATCTCATCGCCTATTTCTTCGCCGAAAAGGGAATTTACTACCTTAAAATCCATTATGTTTGTCGCCATAATGAGGAAGTCCGTGTCTTTGTGAATCCGTAAAATTTCGGCGGCGTGGGTAAAAAAGAAGTTCCGGTTGTAGAGTTTTGTAAGCCGGTCATGCTCCGTGCGGAATTTCTCCTGCGCCAGCAGTGCCAAATCCTCGGTGATATCCTCAAATTTTAAGTAGCTTACTATAGCGCGGGACTTGGAGTCTTTTAGAATCTTGTATTCGCATTCGTATGTGTGAACTGAATCTGCCAGCGGAAAAGTTTGCGTCAGCTTCAAATAATTGAACATTTTTTCGGGATACTGAATCCTGAGTTTATCACGATAGCATTCAGCAGATGAAAATCCCTGTTCTCCGGAGCCGAAAATATTTCTCGCCTGCCGGTTCAGATAAAAGCACTTTCCGTAACTGTCAAAACAGGTTACCGCATGGCTGATGTTCTCGGAGACGAGAGACAGCATAGAGTCCAGGAGAGACTTGTTCACGCCGAAAAATGCAAGGTAAAAGGCGTATCCCACAAGCAGAATATACATGGAAAGTGTCCCGTCAATTTCTATGTGATTTATCTTGGCCGTAAGGTCCGAGAATATTACAATAAGGAACATTACACAGATTCCGATATATTTTGTGCGGTAGAATCTTGGCAGTTTTATCGAGCGCACAAGAAGACTTCCGACATTCAGGCATACCATCAGGAGGTTCAGAAAGGTGTGGAGATAGAAGGGGCTCTTTGTAATAAGCCCCCAATAAAAGAGTTTGCCGTCAGGGTAGTAGACAGGAGCCATCTCGTAGTAAATATGCGAGAAAATGTTTGTTACGCAGAGAACTGCGTCAAGTATAGCCAGTGAGAAAAAAATGCAGGTATTGAAATTCTTTATGATTTTTCCTTTTGAAATCTCTGTCAGCGATATGACAAAAACAAAAATCGCATAATGAACCCACAGGTCAGATATATGGTAGACAGCGGCAAGAGTGTAGACCAGCTTTGTGTTTGTGATGAAAAATGACAGTGAATAGGTCAGAAGACATGATGCTACGAGACTGCTCATTGCAATCATGCAGTTTGAAAGCCTAGATCTTCTTTTGGCCGAGTATACAATAAAAAAACCGAGCAGCAGAATCGAGAAAAAATTCCAACCAATAAAGAAATCACGCATTGTTTACTAATATTATAACATACTATTTGACTTTTTTCCATAAAAATTGTATAAAATTATAAGGAGTAAAGGTAATGGCTGTCGCAAACGCAAATGTTCCTGAGTATTTTGGTTCTTTGGTTTTTAATCAGAAAGTGATGAGGGAGCGTCTTCCGAAAGATGCCTTTAAGTCTCTTAAAAAGACTTTGGATAACGGAATTCCCCTTCAGCTTGAACTGGCTAATCAGGTTGCCCATGCCATGAAGGAATGGGCGATAGAAAAAGGCGCTACCCATTTTACCCACTGGTTCCAGCCGCTTACAGGTATTACCGCCGAAAAGCACGACTCGTTTATTACGCCGCAGGACGACGGTTCTGTGATTATGTCATTCAGCGGTAAGGAACTTGTAAAAGGAGAGCCTGACGCCTCCTCTTTTCCGAGCGGCGGCGGACGCGATACCTACGAAGCCCGCGGCTATACGGTATGGGATCCTACTTCCTATCCTTTCGTAAAGGAACACACTCTCTGCATTCCCACGGCCTACTGTTCATATACCGGCGAGGCGCTGGACAAAAAGACGCCGCTCCTGCGTTCCATGGAAGCCCTGAATGTTCAGGCTCTCCGCATACTCCGCCTTTTCGGCAACAGGACTTCAACACATGTATCAACGACTGTGGGCCCCGAGCAGGAATATTTTATTGTAAGCGAAAAACTCTACAATCAGCGAAAAGACTTGCGGATGACGGGGCGCACACTTTTCGGCGCCAAGCCTTGCAAGGGGCAGGAGATGGACGACCAGTATTTCGCCGCCCTCAACCCCAAGATTGTGGAATATATGGAAGAACTTAACGACACTCTCTGGAAGTACGGAATTTATTCAAAGACCGAGCACAATGAGGCCGCTCCGGCACAGCACGAGATGGCGCCTGTTTTTACGACCACAAATCTTTCCACCGACCAGAACCAGCTTACAATGGAAGTAATGAAAAAGATTGCCCGCCGTCATGGTCTTGTTTGTCTCCTTCACGAAAAACCCTTCGCCGGCGTTAACGGCAGCGGAAAGCACAACAACTGGTCAATGTCAACTGATGACGGAGAAAACCTGCTTTCGCCGGGGGACACGCCGGAGCAGAATCTTCAGTTCCTTTTGTTCCTGACGGCTGTCATCAAGGCGGTTGACGAGAATCAGGATCTTTTGCGCATAAGCGTAGCCTCCGCCGGAAACGATCACCGACTGGGCGGAGACGAGGCGCCGCCGGCAATCATTTCAATTTATGTAGGCGACGAGCTGCTGGAAATCCTCGAGGCGATAAAAGACGGAAAGCCTCTTCCCGGTCACTCCAAGCAGAAGATGTCCATGGGCGCCGATGTGCTTCCTCCTATTCCCAGGGATTCCACAGACCGCAACAGAACCTCGCCGTTCGCCTTTACCGGCAACCGCTTTGAATTCCGTTCTGTAGGCTCGTCCCTGAGCATCGCCGGCCCGAACACAACCCTTGACGCGATTGCCGCCTATACCCTGAAGGAATTTGCCGACGAACTTGAAAAGGCGGGGGATTTTGAGAAAGAGGCGCGTGCCCTTATAAAGCGCGAGATTACGGCGCACTGGAGAATCATCTTTAACGGAAACGGTTACGACCAGACATGGGTTCAGGAAGCCGAAAAGCGCGGGCTCCTGAATCTCCGCACCCTTCCCGAGGCAATGGCTCATTACCTGGACAAAAAGAATGTCAGACTCTTTACCCAGATGAAGGTCTATACAAAAGATGAGCTTTTGGAGCACTACGAAATCAAGCTTGAAAAATACTGCAAGGTCTTGAATATTGAAGTTGAAGTCATGCTTGAAATGATTTACAAGGACATTCTTCCGTCCGCATTCAAGTATGCCGGACAGGTCGCCAGAACCGCCGTTGATGTAAAGGCCGTCATTCCGGAAGCCTCCTGCACAGGCGAATCGTCTCTGCTTCAGAAACTGGATTCCCTTACCGCCAGCCTCGGCCAGAAAGCCGAAGCCCTGCGCAAAATGCATGCGGCGGCAAAGGAGCAGAAGAATTATATGAAGACCGCGACAGCCTATGCGGAAACTGTTATTCCGGCAATGGCGGAGGCCAGAAACGTAGCGGACCAGATTGAAGTGCTTCTGAGCGAGGAATGCAAGCCGTTCCCCGGATACGAGGACCTTCTGTTCAGAATAAACTGATTCAAGTCATTTATCGCTAAACTTGCTTTTTGATATGCCGATAAAGTAAGTGAGGCGATAAAAATGATTTCAAATATCACAAATTTGAACCCATACAGCTACCATGTCTCTTCCGGAGGAGCGAGCGGAAAACTATTTGTTCCCGTGAACCCCTCTGCTGTCATTTACGCCCAGTTTGACCATATTTCAGGAATTGCCGCAGGCAAGGGGCAGAGCGGCGTCTCAATCTCAAAAATCCGCATCCTTAACACTCTTATTGAAAATCTTACCCGCATAAAGGCAGATCCCTCGAAGGAAAGCCGTGCGGTTCAGATTACTGACAAGCAGGCCGATGTTCTGATTAAGCAGTATCAGGAGCAGATTGCCCAGGCGGTTCAGGCAAGCCAGGCCCAGTTCTCTCTTGCAGGCGCCATGCCGGAAGCCGGCGCTCTTTTTTCTGTCCAGGCCTGATTCTCTAACAGAATAAAAATAGAGGGAGGGGCTGAAAAACCGTTTTATCGGATTTTTAGAGGCGACCGAAGCATGAAAAAAGCCACGAACTTGTCGTGGCCTGTATTTTCCCTATTTTAAAGCGCCGGATAACCGCGGGGAAAGTATGTTTTTCCTGCATAACCGCAGACAGTTTTGTTTACTGTATTATAGCCTCAGCCAGGCGTGTTCTTTTTGTCGGAAATTGCATGTCGCCTCCTGTGCGCGCGGGCGGTTAAAGTCCTCATCTCTTTCCTTCCCGCAACTATAGGATACCACACCTTTGCAAAAATGCAAGTTTTTTTTCGGCTTTTTTTACCTTTTTTAACGGCAGAATTGTGTTTGTTGAAAAAATAAATAAACTCTGTAAATTCCTGTCCCGGGCAAAAATATTTCCGGAGACTGTTGAAACTATTCTTCCCTTTCTTTATTATATGAATATGAATAAGATTTTTACTGCGGCGGTTCTTTCCGCCACGCTTTGTGCCGCGGCCTTTGCCGCTGATTTTACCGACTACGAGAATTCACTTGTAAAACAGGTTCTTCAGATAAAACTTGATTCCAGAATGTATAAGACGAATGAGTCGGCGCTTGCATTTGTTCAGGGCGAGCATCAGAAAATGCTGAATGACGGCATTCAGTCTAAACTATCTGACGAGGCGAAACTTACGCTGGACAATTTCTTTGTCCTTGAGGAATATCATTTTATGTGGGAAATGACTCCCGAAGATCCGGAAATCGCCGGTTTTATTTTAAGGCAGTTTGACAAGGTGATTGCATGGAACAGTGCTCATGATGTTTCCGGAAGAAACGGCTGGTATAATCTGAGTGCCTACGACTTAATCAATTCCACGATGCCGCATTTAAAGCAGGGAAAATCCATTTCTCTCGGTCTTGAGGAAAAAAAGGTCTACGACTCTATGATTCAGAACGGACCGGAATCCGGTCTGCTTTACATAAACGCCGGCCTCTGGTATTACTTTGCACCTGCCATCGGCGGTGGAAGCAATGCAAAGGCAATCTCTTTCTTTAGGAAGGCGGCGGAAGTTGCCGGCTCCCCCTATGAAAAATATTTTGCGCTTGTATACCTGTCGCAGAGCGAGTTTGATAAAAACGACAGCGCTTCCTGCGAAAAGCATCTGGCCGAGGCCGAAGAGGTTTTTCCCGGAAGTTATTATATAGAAACAGTCCGCTACATGAACAAGGCCGGCTGCTCTGTTTTGGATTACGCCAACAACCGCAAAAAGGTTGACGGTAAAGTCGCTAAATTCTACGCGGGAAACAAATGAAGAAAATTCTTTTTGCAGTAACTCTTTCGTTTTTCTCCCTTGCTTTTGCGGGAGATTTTACGGAATACGAAAATAAACTTCTGAGCGAGGTTTACGAAAAGCGGGTCGAGGCCCGTAAATGCGCCTCCTATCTGGAGATGCAGACTTTCCTTGAAAAATACCACGCCTATATAAGGTCTGATGAAGTCCAGTCAAGGATTTCTGACGAGGCACGCCTTACCTATGACAATCTTCTGATTCTGGAGAGATGGCAGTGTCTTTGGGAAATTGACTCCTCTATGCCCGGTATTAAGGAAATGATTACCTCTCAGTTTGAACTGAACCTCTCCTGGAGCGAAGACCATCCCTATGAGGAGCAGAATCCCTGGCTGAAACTCTCATCCTTTGATTTAATCAATTCCACAATGCAGTATTTAAAGCAGAGCGAGCTTATAAAACTCGGCCTTTTGGAAAAGAAAGTGTACGATGACCTTGTCGAGAAATTTCCGGATATGAGCATGGCGCTTCTGCTCGCAGGACACTGGTATTACAATGCTCCTGCAATCGGCGGCGGAAGCAAAATCCGCGCGCGAAAGTATTACGCCCGGGCCGCGGCAACCGCCTCAAACATCTTTGAAAAATACTTTGCCAACATTTATCTTGCCCAGAATGAGCTTGAGAAAAAGAACATGAAGGAGTATAAAGACTGTATGGCCGCCGCCGAGAATGCGGTTCCCGCTACCTTCTACCTTGAATTTATCAGAAAAATAAATGCGGCCGGCTACACACTTTACGAATATGCCCTGAAACCGGATATGGTAAAGGAAAAGGTTTTTGGAGACAAAGAAAATTAGTATGCTTGTAAAGAATATTATCTTTGATTTGGACAATACGCTCTACTCGTGCACTTCCGCAATGGACAGGGGGATCACCGGCCGCATGATGACAGCCGTGGCAGACTTTTTTGCCGTTGACTTGGACAAGGCCGCGGAACTCCGTAATAATCATCTTCCCAAATTCAGCACCACACTGGAATGGCTGCGAAGTGAGGGCCTTACAGACACTGAGGGCTACTTTAAAAAAGTTCATCCCGAAAACGAGGCGGACGAGCTTCCCTTTGACGGAAATCTCCGCCCCTTTCTGCAGTCCTTAAGCCAGAAGAAGATTGTCCTGACAAATTCGCCCCGCGAGCATGCCGACCGTGTCTTAAAGAAACTCAACATTAGCGATTTGTTTGACGGAGTTGTTGACATACGCGCATGCTCGCTTTTGGGAAAACCCTATCCCGGTTCCTACCAAAAGGCGCTGCAAATGTGCGGCGGCAGTATAGAAGACTCAATTTTTCTGGACGACCAGCAGAAGTATACTGACGGTTTTTCTGCCTTAGGCGGAACTGCGGTTCTTGTGGGAAGCAGAAACGGCAGGCCTCTTGCTCCGGACAGTGATGCCCTTAAGGGGGAATGCAGCCTGAAGTGCGGCCGCACATTAAAAATAGATTCTGTATATATGTTGCCAGACCTCTTGAACAAATTATAGCAAATGTGATATAATAGATTCTACTTACGGGGTATTAGCTCATCTGGTAGAGCGATAGGTTCGCAATCTATAGGTGGTCGGTTCGAGTCCGATATACTCCAAAAAAGCGTAATTCTTGGCAGGCAAGAATTACGCTTTTTTTATAAGATTCTTTTTTCATGCGGCCTTGTTTTTTGTTGACGAGACTCCTTTTTAGGGTTACAATACAATTCATCTTTTCGGAGGAACTATGCTGCAGCTTATAGCAAAATTCTTTAAGGCTCTCAACGCCAATTCAAATCCGGCGGAAATGGGACATGCCCTGGCATTGGGTGTCATGCTTGGTCTCATGCCAAAAAACAACGCCCTCTGGTATCTGATTTTTGTCTTCTTTATGTTCGTTCGAATACATAAAGCCACATATCTGATTGTCCTCTGTGTTGTCTCATACTTTGCATGGATTCTTGATCCTGTCTTTGCCTCGATGGGGTATTCAGCCCTGACATTTAAGCCGCTGGAGAATATTTATGCTCTCCTCGTGGATATTCCCTTTGTGGGGTTCACCAAATTCAACAATTCGGTTGTCATGGGAAGTTTTCTTTTTGCTCTTATCGCTTATCTTCCGTTTTATTTTATCGGAATTGCCTTTGTTAAATTCTGGCGGAAGAATGTCGCTCCGCATTTTATAAAGTCTCCGCTCTACAAGGCTGTTCAGAATCTCCCTGTAATCGGTAAAATTTTTGAGGCGTTTGAGGAGAAAATGTCATGAAAAAAAATACAAAAGTTATAAAGACTGAGAAGCCCTCCAAAGAGCCGAAAAAGTTTCCCGCAAAAAAACTGCCGGGGCTTTTGAAAAAAATTTACAAGGCTGATAAAATAGAAAAAGCCCTTTACAAGAAAATTTATATTTCTTCGGACAAGGCGCTCGTAAAGTCCCTTTTTGAGGACAACCCCGCAAAACCCGGAACTGTCCGCATTCCGCTGGACAAGATGATTGAAAAGTCTGACTTTAAGCGTCTGAAGTTAATTGCAAAGGACATTAAGAAAAACAAGGGCTCTTTCAAACTTGTTCCGTTTATAGCTGTGGTCGCCTTTATCGCCGTCTTTGTGCTTACGGTGATTACATTCAAGAATCCGCTTGCAAAAAAAGGGCTTACACTTGGAATGCAGAAGGTTTTCGGGGCAAAGACTGACATAGGTTATGTAAGCGTTAAGTTTATGGACGCGACGATTACGGTTACTGATTTGCGGCAGGCAAACCGCAATGAGCCGATGAAGAATCTCTTCCAAATTGACAAGACGGAGATTCACTTTAATCTTACTGAGGCACTGCGCGGAAAGTTTGACGCCGAGAACATTGAGGTTACGGGCCTTGCGATAGGGACTGACCGCAAGACTTCCGGTGAGCTGCCGGCCGTGGCAAAGGTCTCAAATCCTGAGTCTGATAAATTTGCAAAGGCTGTAGAACAGAAAAAAGATGCCGCTGTAAACGCGGCAAAGGATTCTATAGAAAAGGCTTTTGCGGAATACAATCCCGAGAATATGATAAAAAATGTTCAGGCTAATTTAAAGTCTCCGGCTCTTGCAAAGGATGTTGAGGCGAGGGTAAAGACTTCCGTTGAAAAATGGAAGAACAAGCCGGCTGAAATTGAAAAAGAAGTAAAGGACTTTTCAGACAGCGTTCAGACTCTTGTAAACAAGGATTGGTCAGGCGTCTCAAATCCTGTTGAGATTAAGAATGCGGTTACAGAAGTAACGGACGCAATCAACAAGAGCAAGACTGTCACCAACAATGTAAAGGAAGTGATGAACGACATAAAGGCGGACTCGGATCAGGTTAAGCAGATTTCCGACCAGGTGCAGGCGGCCGTAAAAGCCGATACGGAACTGGTTAATTCACAGCTCAAGAAAATCACTTCGTTCAATCTGGATACGGGAACGCAGATTTTGAGCAACGCCTTTTACAGCGCTCTTTATGCCGCGGCGGGAGACTACTATCCTTATGTCCAGCAGGCAATAGACGCGGCTCTCAAGGCAAAGGCTTCGGCTTCGAGCGGCTCAAAGGAAAAGCAGAAGGAGGCCGCCAAAAACCAGCCCCGCCATAAACGGCTTCCCGGCGTAGATGTCTGGTGGAAGGCTGACACTGTTCCCCGCTTTTTGATTGAGCGTATTTCTTTCAGCGGGCTGGGCCTTGTCGCCGAAGGTCTGGAAATTTCAAACGATATGGATAAGCGCGGAAAGCCGGCCACGATTACCGGAAGTTATTCAGAAAGCAGCAGAAAGCATAACGCGAAAATCCTTGTTGATGCCCGCACTGATACAAATAATCCGCTCGTGGGCGCTGAATACACAGGGAATAATTATCCTTTTGCCTTTAAATCTCCGTATCTGAACTTAGGCTCAAACACAACGCTTACCGCAAGCGCTTCTATGGACAAAACAGGTGCTCTTTCTATCGGCGCAAGGTTTGACATGCGCAGCCTTAATCTCACCTCTGATGAATTTGAGCCTGCCATTGGCTACAGGTTCTATTCAAGTGCTTTGAGTGCAATCAAGACTCTGCAGCTGAAAGCCCGGTTTGAAATTGATTCAAAGCGCGCCCTTTCCCTAAAACTTGATTCAGACTTGGACAAGCAGTTCAACTCAATCTTAAAGACTGTTGTAAACAAGGAACTTGGTTCTTTGATTGCAGACGCAAAAAAACAGATTACGGAAAAACTCAGTGAGCAGACCGGCGGAGTTTCTGCCCAGATTGCGCAGTTTGTGAACCTGGAGAACGGCATAAATGCGCAGAGCGTTAATATGAACAAACTGAATGATTTGCTCAACCAAAAGAAGGCGGAACTTACAAAACAGCTTACGGCCCAGACTTCGGGGGCGGCTGGCAATGCCCTTAAAAATACCGGAATGGACGAGAATACGAGCAAGGCTGTAGGCGGCGCGCTCAATAAAATTTTTGGAAAGTAATATTTTATGAATGTTGTTCGACTTTTGGATTCTCCTGTTGCGAAAAAAATTCGGAATTGTATTAAAGATAAAAACACGGTTTTTGTCTTTAATACAAACATATCCGCAGCTTCCTGGTCGGATTTTGTTGTAAACGCCGCAAGAATTGATTCGGATTTTCCCGCCGCCATTGCGGAAGATCGTTTCGTGGCTTGGGATGACTTTAAGGGTAACATCCTAAAAATTAAAAAGGAAGATTATTCTTCCATCGGGGGAATTGAGCGGAAATTCTTTGCCAGGTCTCTTTTGGCCCGCATTAAGAATAATGGATTTTTGCTCGAGTCCCTGATTCCCAAAAAATACGCGAGTTACGCTTTTACGGACTGGATTGCGAAAATTCTTCCGGCACTTGACTTGCTCCATAAAAAGCTTGCGGAAAGGGGAATCCCTGTTGCCGGAGAATTTGACGACTACGAAAAACTCTACAATGAGTATTCTGCTTTTTTGGAGAGAAAAAAACTTTTTGAGCCTTCCTGGCAGTCCGGCTCCTTTGAGGAAAGCGGAAAACACTACATAATAGTTTTTCCAGAACTCTTGGAGGACTTTGAGGACTATCGTGCGCTCCTTGACGAAAATCATTCTGACTATGTGCATCTGGCGGAAAAGGATGTTAAGGCTGACAAGTATAAATCCATCAGGACAGAAATCAGAATTGCCTGTATGCGTATCCGTGAATACGCGGAGAGCCACGAGACGGACGGACGCTTGTCCTGGACGGATACGGCTCTGGTTCTTCCTGACTATGAGCGCCTCATTCCCTATGTGGAGCGCGATTTAAAGTTATACAAGATTCCCTATGTGCTAAGGTCAGGTCGAAAACTCGGTGACACCAGTGCCGGAAGAATCTTTCATAAATTTCAGGACTGTGTTCAGAATAAATTCTCATACGAGAGCGTAAGGGCACTGGCTCTTGACGCGAATATTCCGTGGAAGAATCCGGAAAGCCTTGAAGAACTTATAAAGAAAGGCGGCAGGGCAAAATGTCTCTGCACCTACAGAGATGAGAATAACCGTGAGCATGATCCGTGGAAAAGAATTAATCTGCCTGTCTACGATGCACTGAAACTTTCTGTAACCGCTATTGTCCGCGCAAAATCCTTTGTAAAGATGCGGTCAGCATGGTTTGCCTTTAGGGAAACTTTTATTTCAGAAGAAAAATTTCTTGCGATGCCCGATGTGAACAATATTTTCTCAAGATGCATCGCTTCTTTGAATGAACTTGTCAGTATTGAAAAAAAATACAGGGACGAATTTAATTTTGAAGATGATCTCTATTCATTCTTTTTAACGGAACTTGATTCAACCCAGTATAAGAGCCAGGAAGAGAGTGACGGTGTCTCTGTCTTTGACTACAGGACTTCTGCCGGAGCGGCAATTCCGTTTCAGATAGTTCTGAATGCCTCTCAAAATAATATGAGCCTTATTTCTACCCGTCTGCCTTTTTTGAGTGCAAGCGCAAGACGCAGACTCTTTGACCCCGCAAAAAATGAAAGGGAAGAGATAGATCTTTCAAAATCATACCTCTATGCCTATTCTTCTTCAGGTCAAGTGAGCTTTAGTTTTTCTGAGAACGGTCTTGGCGAGTTTAATATTCCGTATACAGGTCTTGAAGCCGTAACTCCCGATTATGAAAATCTTGACGAGAAGGATTTTATAAGGCGGGAAAGAGACTGGCTCAGCGGCTTTGGAAATTTTCCGGGACAGATTTCTGACTTGCAGAAAAAGACCTTTGATCTTTATTACAAGCGAAGCGGGGCTGCCGATGACCGGGACAGGGATTCTTTTGCAAATGAAGACTTAAAGAAAAAAGAGCTGACTGTTACCGCCTCGCAGATGAATACTTATTTTGCCTGTCCTTTAAAATGGATTCTACAGACTGTGCTGAAAGTTGATGCGGATACCCTTGATATTGACCTTTACGAAAATACTGATATGGGAAACATCAATCACAAGGCGCTGGAACTTTTTCTGAAAAAGAGAAGTGGAGAATCTTTGCCGGAAACATCGACCGTAACAGGAAAATTTTCTGAGGATGTTGAGAATAGTCTGCGAAAGGAACTCTTTGATGTGTTTGACAGAAACAACAGGAGCGAGGGACAGTGGACCGATTCACTTGGGGATACGCAGTGGACTCCTTTCGCAGCCGCTGATTCTTACAGAAGATCATCTTTTTTCCAGAACTTGTGCGACCTGCAGACCGGTCAGTTTGTGGAAGTGATTATGAATTTTCTGCACTGGTTCTGCAGGGGAAGTGATTTTGATGCCGGTGAGAGAATGTTCGGGGGCTGGACCGTTGAGAAAAGCGAATGGTCTTCTGAAAAGCTGCCGTATAAGGACTTTTTTTATCAGGGGCGCATAGACTGTGTTCTGCGTTCTCCGACGGATAAAGATAAATTCGCCATCATTGACTTTAAAAATACAAAGTCGGCTCTGCCGGACGGAAAACTTTCTCTAAGAACGATTAGTGCGGACGGAAAAAGTCAGATTGATTATCCTGCAAGCGAGTTAAAGGATTTTCAGATTCCTATGTATGTTACCCTGTGGGAAGCCGAGGAATGTCATGGCACAAAATCAATTGCGGAGGCAAGATTTCTTCCGATTAACACGGGCAGCTCTGTAAAGATGACAAAGGTTATTACAGAGGGTAAGACCAGAAAGGGCAGTTATTATGTGCCGAGAGATAAATTTGACCTCGCGCTTGACGCTTTTAACCGTCGTGCTGAATATATGGTAAAGAATATACGCAGGGGAATGCATCCGCTGGAAGAAATTGAAATTCCTGAAAACTGTACAAAGGGGATTGCCTGTCCATATTCTTCAATTTGCAGGTCTTTGTATAATTCCGCCGCCTGTACTGTAATACCGGCAGAAACAAAGACGGACGAGGAGGCCTGAAGATGACAGACGCTAAATTCCTTTCGGAAGAATTTCTTGAGAAAGCCCCTGACGGAAATATTGAAGACAGACAGAAGGGGCAGAAGGCGGTTGTCCTGTCTACAGAGAACACTATTGTTTCTGCCGGAGCCGGAAGCGGAAAGACACAGACTCTTGCGACCCGCTTTGCCTATCTGGTAATACAGAAGAAAATTCCTGTAGAAAAAATACTTACTCTTACCTTTACAAAAAAAGCGGCCGGCGAAATGTATTTTCGCATTTATAGAACGCTGAAAACTTTTGCGGACAGATTCAAGGAAAAAGGTTTTTCCGTGGAAGGAAAAATTGCGGATACTGCGCTGGAAAATTTTTCAAAGGCCCGCATAAAGACACTGGATTCTTACAGCGTTGAGATTGTCCGGCAGGCGGCAAATCTCTATGGTATAAGCCCGGATTTTTCTGTCGGACAAAAAGACACTTCTTCAATAATTGAAGAAAAAGCCTTTGCTTTTGTAGTGAACCATTTTCATGACAGGGCTGTAAAGGCATTTACAAATCCTGGAAATATAAATGATACCGCAAAAATATTTTCTGATGCGGCGGAAGAATATACTTCGCTTGCATATTCACTTGACGGAAAGTGTCATGTTTTTGCGGACAGTTTTTTGAGGCAAAAAACTTTAGTTGATTCCGGCAGATTTTCTTTTGGTGATACTGATCCCTCGCTTCTTGAAGAATTCTATAATTTACTTGATCTTTTTACTGAAGAGATAAATTTATACAAGCGGCAGACCGGTTCTCTGACTTTTAAGGACGCAAACGAGATTGCACTTTTTGTTCTGCTCAATCAGGGAAAAATCCGCATGCAGGAAAATGAGGCCTGCAAATACATAATGATTGATGAGTTTCAGGACAATAACTCTGATAACCGTGATCTTCTGTTTTTAATTTCTCGCAAGGACGAGGACGGAAAAAAAGTCCTGCGCCGCGAATACAATCCTGATACGAATAAAAAGGAAATACCTGAACTTGGCCCGGTAATGGAAGACCGCCTGTTTTTTGTAGGCGACAGCAAACAGTCTATATACAAATTCCGCGGCGCAGATGTTTCTGTCTTTAACGGTCTGAAAGACGATTTGAAAAAGTCAGGCGTCGTAAAGCAGATTTCATTGACCAACAACTATCGTTCCGAAAAAAGGCTGCTTGAAGAATTTAACGAGCTTTTTGGAGGAGAGTCCGTCGGTATTTTTCCGCGTGAATCCGAGATTCCATACGAGGCAGTCTATAATGAGAATGCGGATTTTCCGCCAATAAAAAAAGACGGGACAAGAGATTTCGCTTTCAAAAAGCGCATTCATGCGATGGTTTACAATACATCAGATGCCTCTGATAATAAGAAAAAATATCTGCCTTCCGCCGAAAATAAGATTTATTCCATTGCAAAAAAAATTCAGTCTTTAAATAATGATGAGAAAATCAGTTACGGGAAAATTACAATTCTTGTAAGAAGCAGAACCCATTATTCCAAGTTTGCAAGAATATTCACACAACTTGGAATTCCCTTTAACCTTGACCAGCAGACAGATATTTTTTCCGAGGCCGCAATCGATGATATTTATACGCTCCTACGCCTGTGTGTTTATCCTGCGGATAAAATTGCCTATATGTCTTTTTTGTGCTCGCCTTTTGCCGGAATTGCCTTGAGCGATGCTGAGGAAATTCTTTCCGTGACAAATGAGACTGCTTTTGAACAGGATTCATTTGATAAGGATTACAATCAAAAGTATCTTGACGCAAAGACGATGTATAACAGTTTGCGGGAAAGAGTTCTCTCACAGCCTGTTGCTGAAACTGTCAGTGAGTTGTGGTATGACTACGGCTACCGTTACAGTACACGGTGGAATCAGATTTACGATTACAGTTCTGGTGCCGGCCAGAAAATATCATGGCAGAAACTGGAGAACAACTACAACGAGAATTCTTATGATATGCTTTTTGAATTGGCCCGTGGCTGCGACAGCGAGGGGAAGGACCTCCCGTGGTTTGTGGACCAACTCGGTCGTAAAAAGAAATTCTCCTTCAGGGATACGAGTGATATTGATACAAAGGAAATTGACTATCCGTCCGAGCAGGAGAACAGTGTTACCATTATGACTATTCATAAAAGCAAGGGGTTGCAGTTTCCTTATGTTTTTGTTTATGGCTGCGCTGACTATAAGACAGGCGGCGGCGGTGATTCTTCAAAACTTTATGACACCGAAGAGTACGGAATTGTATTCGCACCTGGCGAAAAGAAAAACAATGATTTTATTGTCAGCGCACAAAAAGAAGACGATGATAAGGAAGCGGCGGAGTTCAGGCGTTTGATTTATGTGGCCATAACCCGCGCCGAGAAAGAAGTTTACATTATCGGCGAGTGGACAAAGAGCACAAAGACAGCGCAGCAGCCGCTTTTAAAAGCCTTTGATTATTTTTACCCCAAAGTTCAGAACGAAAAGAATTGTTCGCCGCTTGCAAACTGTGAATTTGAGAATATTCCTTTTTCCATGGAAGTTATATATCCTGTTGAGACTACCATCTACAACAGGGAAATTCTTTTCGGCCGTATGTCAAAATCTGAGTACGAGGCCTCGCAGAAAAAAGATTTTTCAATGTATGAGAATAATTCTTCCGTAATTACATGTGAAAAACTTGAGCGGTTCCGAACTTCTCCGAGTAAGCTGGAAGTGCATTCAGAGTGTGAGACTCAGAGAGAGGACGTTTTTCCTGAAATTGCGGCAATCATTCAAAAGACACCTTCGTTCGGTAAAAATGATTTTGGCACTTTATTCCATTCGTTAATGGAAAATTGGATAAGATTTTCTTTTGGAAGAAAATGGGATAGTAAAGATTTTGCCATTAAGGATTTTGCAATCGACGAGCGTGTTATCTCCCTCCTTTCGTCCGAGGATGAAAAGACGCTCCGTTCCGTACTGCAAAAAATGCTGGACGCCTTTACAGGAAGCAGAGTCTTTGCGCAGATTCAGGGCGCAGCCGGTTTAAAGACAGAATACGCCTTTAAGACTATGCTTGGTCCGCGTATACTGACCGGAGTGATGGACCTTGTGATTCTGAACGCCGACGGAAGTGTTACTGTTGTTGACTACAAGACGGATTCAAGTTTTAATCCTGATATTTACAACAATCAGCTTGCCTGTTACAGAAGGGCGGCAGCCGATCTTTTTACGGACGGGGTGATAAGCCGTGTCAATTGTATCCTGTATTTTGCGGAACTGGAAAAAGAAATAGACAGAAGTGAATTTGCAAAAGATGTAATTGATTGTTGACCAAAATGTCTTTTTTATGTTAAACTGAAAATACAGGTAAAGAGGCTTGTTTTGTGTCGAGAAAAGAATTCTCCATGCAAGACAAGCCTTTTTGTTTTTACATCTTATAGAAAGGAGTAACTATGGAAAAATTTGAATCAATCCTGAACGCGATAGATTCTTGGGTCTGGGGCATTCCTCTGATTGTTCTTATTATGGGAACAGGAATTATTTTAACAGCTCGTACCGGCGGCGTTCAGTTTAAAAAACTTGCCCGCGCTCTAAAATCGATTATGCGAAAACCCGACGGTAATGACGGAGAAGTTTCAAGTTTCGGAGCCCTGTGCACGGCTCTTTCCGCAACGATTGGAACCGGAAACATTGTCGGTGTCGCAACCGCGATTGCCGCCGGAGGACCTGGCGCACTTTTCTGGATGTGGCTTGCCGCACTTTTGGGAATGGCAACAAAATACGCTGAATGTATGCTCGCTGTAAAATACCGTGAGGTAACGGCTGACGGCCACATTCTCGGCGGCCCCTTCTATACTATTGAGAAGGGAATGGGACCGAAATTCAAATGGCTTGCAAAACTTTTTGCGCTTTTTGCCGTAATCGCAGGCGTTTGCGGAATCGGAACTACGACACAGATTAGCGGAATTACGGCGGCTGTTAACGGAGCCTTTGATCCTGAAAATGCTCATATGGTTTCTCTTTTCGGAGGACAGTATTCAATTTCTGTAATTATTTCCGGAGCCCTTGTAACTTTCTTTGCCGCCCTTGTATTGATTGGAGGCTTGAAGCGCATTTCAAAAGTTGCGACAATAATTGTTCCATTTATGGCGGCGATTTATATTCTCCTCGGTTTATTTGTAATTCTCTTTAATATCGGAAAAATTGATCTGGCTTTTCAGGACATTTTCCGTTCTGCTTTTGGAGTGCGTGCCGCAGCGGGCGGCGCTTTGGGAGCAATGATAGTCGCAATGCAAAAAGGTGTTGCACGCGGAATCTTTTCCAATGAGGCGGGACTTGGTTCTGCCCCTATAGCCGCTTCCGCCGCAAAAGTTGAGGAGCCTGTGGCGCAGGGCCTTGTTTCCATGACAGGAACATTTATAGATACAATCATCGTTTGTTCTATTACAGGATTTGCAATAGTAATTGCCGGCGAGAATTACTGGGGCAACTATACAGGCGTCGAACTTTCTACAAGAACTTTTCAGGCGTTGTATTGCGGAATGTTTGCCGGCGGCGCTCCTGTTCTGGGAACCATAATCAGATTTGCAGTAATGATTTGTCTTGTTTTCTTTGCATTTACTACAATTTTGGGCTGGGACTATTACGGTGAGAGATGCCTTGAATATTTGTCCGGCGGAAAAATGAAATTTGTTATGGTTTACAGAATCATTTATATCGTGGCTGTGGCTGTCGGCCCTTATATGACAATCGCTTCTGTTTGGACAATTGCCGACATCACAAACGCCCTCATGGCTCTTCCTAATATCATCTCGCTCATCGTCTTGAGTGGAGTCGTTGCGAAAATGACAAAGGAATATTTTATAAAGTATCCTAAGCTTGACGCAATTGAAGACATTTAAGGAAGCTCTGATAAAGCGCTTTTCCAGCCTTTTATCAGGTTTCACTAATTGTGGCAAGATTGTGGAAAACTCGGTGTAAAATTGTGGAAATCTTGTTGATAAGTTCTTTGTCAACTACTATTCTTTTGTTTGACAAAAAAAAATTCAGTGGTTATTAAATTTGTAATTTGATAATTCTTTATAATATAAGGAATTACCAAATTTATATTCCAACCGTAATATCCTTTTGCTAATTTACTGTCTTATAAAGAATTATGAATTCTTAAAAAAAAAATTACTTCCGTTGTGGAAAACTTGTGGAAATTTAAGTTTCTTGCTTTTTGGAGAAAAGTATGCTATAATAATAAAAATGAAGACAGTGTTTATTGCGTTGATTGGTTTTCTGTTGCTGAGTGTTTTCGGGACGGCGGCCGGCGGTTTTTTGATAATGCTTTATGACGGGTGCACCTCTTTTGTTGCAGGAACCAGTCTCAATGTCTTTTCCCTTTCTGCCTTTATCGATGGCGTTCTGATTTTTTTCCCCATAATGATTTTGTTTGTTCCGATGTTTCTCTTCTTGTCCCTGATTCGGCACGGCTCGCAGAATAAGATTTCGGGGGCGATAACGGTTATTGTCCTTTCCCTTGCCGTTTGGATTTTCCTTGTTCCTGTCTGTTTTTCAGCAGGCGGTAAAAGATCCGTCTTCTATCATAAGCCGGCGGCCATGCTTTCTCCCAGGTACTTCAGAAAAATAGACGGCAGCGTCTGGTATTTTACAAAGATTAGGGCGCAGACGGACGGAAATTCTCTTGTTGACGGAATTAAAATTGATGAAGAAAATTTCGCTTCCGGAAATACTGATGACAGCGCTGAGTCTCTGGAGAATTATTCTAAAAAATTCTCCAGGGATTTTTACGGTTTCTCAGACCCTTTGGTCGGCGAGAATTTATGTCCGCCAAAAATCATGATGGTTTTTTTAAAAGTAATCTTTATTGTCCAGCAAAATGCTTTTACTGCATGGCAGTCGGGAACGCTCTCATGGATTTTGTTTTCTTCGATTATGGCAGCCCTTCTTTCTGCGGGCGCTGTCCTGTCCGCAAGCGAGTGGCGTCTTGCGTCTGCACTTTATGTTATATTCGATACCTTTGCAATCATGGCGCTGAATTATTTTTATTTTACAGGATTCTTCATTCCTGTTATAAGCAGATTGAATTCTTTTGGCAGATTCTTCAATTTTTTGACAGATAACTTTCAGCTTGCAATCAATATTTGTCTGACTCTTTCTCTGACTTTATTCGGATTTGTAAAAGGTCTTGTTCATGCAAGAAAGCGGGGGAGGCTCGCGCAATGAAAAATTTTCTAAAAGTATTTTTGCCCTATGTATTCTTTGTTTCCGTTGTAGTATTCTGTCTTGGTTTCTTTTTAAAGCCTGTGTCGAATGTAAGTAAATATGCGGAATTTTCATTTAAGGTTACAAACGGTTTTTCCCTGCTTTTTGATTTCTTGCCATCAATCTGTTTTACATCCTTTCTGCTTTCATGTTCAATTATGTTCTCGGATTTTTCCGACAGAACATATATACGTTTTAGCGGTGAGATAGTCCGCCTGTTTAAGAAAATTGTGATAATTTCTGTTTCGGTAACTTTTATTATCACAATCTGTTCGCTTGTTTTTGCTCCTTTGCAAAAATCAAAGCAAAGAACAATGCAGACAGTTCCTGTTCTTCTTGCCGAATACACACAGCTTTCAAGACAATATCTGGAAACAAACAAGCCCCATCTTGCCTTACAGTATTTGAACCGCGCGCTCTCCTTTGAGCCGAAAAATACAGACCTTCTCGCAATGCAAAAAGATGTGGAACTTGCCCTCAAGGAATATGAGATTGAGCAGAAGGCAGAGCGCAACAAGTCTTATGCTGAGACAGATTTTAACTCGGAAAAAAGAATATCTGAATTTACTGATGAGAGCGGAATGAGTGCCATGGATCTTCTGGCAAAAGCCCGTGAAATGTTTGATGAAAAAGATTATTTCGGAGCTCATTACTATTCTGTTGAGGCTGAAAAACTTTGCAGTCAGAATGATCCCAATCTGCAGGAGGCAAAGAAGATTGCCGGTTACGCATGGAATTGTCTTAGCAGCGCCCAGATGGAAATCCCCACGGAGGGCAATCTCTTTTATCGGAGAAAGCTAGTCGGCTATACTTCGCTGCTTTCTGGAAATTTTCTTGATGCTTATTATGTTTTTCACGGCCTTTCAGAAGAGGACGAGAGAAAGGCCAGAGATCCGGATGTTGTCCGTTACCTTGCAATATCGCAGGCAAATCTTTTAAAGTCATACTTCTTTATTGATGAGACCTATGATGCCAGCCGTTTTGAAAGTTACAATAATATTTCTTTTGCTGTAAGCAATATTATGGGCGGACACGATATTGTTCTGATCCGCGGTGTTTCAGAGGTTGAGGGGACGGGAGGATTGCTCCGTTATCTGCGAAACCTTGAGGTTTATTCATACGATTCAGACGGAAAATTTGTTTACTCAATGAAGACGCCGTATGCAAAAATGGTGGGCTTTGACACTTCAAACATGGACGAGCGGACTCATCGTATGTATTCGGGAACTGGCGGCGAGACTGCGAGCGTAATTCCCTATATTTTACTGTGCTCTGTAAGCCGCGATTCAAAGTCTGTAAAGAATGAGCCCGTTTATGAATATGCCCGGAAAAAAGAATTCCCTCACCAGCCCAGACAGATTTTCTGGCCTATGGACTACAGCGATTTCTCTCTTATAATGCTTTCTTCCGGCGGTCAGGGGAATATGAATCCCTTCTCCTTAAACCGCATGGCCCGAAAGGCTTCTGATTACGGTTATTCCAGCGAAATCTTCAGCGCCGCCTCCTTAAACAGGATTTTCTATCCTTTTATGATTCTTATAATACTTATTTTTCTTGCAACAGTGGCATGGAATTATCGCCTTGCAAAAGGAACTGTGTTTAAGTTTAAGTGGATTCTGTTTCTTCCGATACTTAACATGATTTTTTATTTTGCCGGGCACTTCATTGAATATCTGATTACTCTTTTAAATTTTGTCTACATTGCCTTTGCAGGCACTTACTACGCAATTCTTGCAGGAATAATTGCCTACATTATACTGCTTGCAGCTGTAAGCACTGTCTTCCTGGCAAGAAAGGGTGACTGACTGCCCTTACGGCAGACAGCCTTTTCTTTTACTTAACATCAACGCATTCAATATGTGCGCCGAGTGTTTTTAGTCGGGGAATAAGATTTTCGTAGCCGCGCTCAATCTGATAAACATTTGAAATGCGGCTTTCTCCGTGTGCAATCATGGCGGCAATAACCATTGCCATTCCTGCCCTTACATCCGGCGACACGAGTTTGTCTCCGTGGAGGAGGCATGGGCCGGAAACTACGGCGCGGTGCGGATCGCAGAGTGTAATGCGGGCGCCCATTCCGATAAGTTTGTCCACAAAGAACATTCGACTTTCGAACATTTTTTCAAAAATCAGAACAGTTCCTTCAACTTGGGTTGCGACAACAGTCATAATGCTGGTCAAATCCGGCGGAAAACCAGGCCATGGCGAGTCATCTATTTTCGGAATCATTCCGCCAAGGTCAGGGTTTACCCTCATATCCTGCGCCGGTGTTACTTCCAGAGAATTTCCGTTGATGTTCCATCGGATTCCGAGTTTTCCAAAGGCGATGCGAAGCGGTCTCATGTCAGGCGGATTGATGTTTTCAATAACAACAGAGCCTTTTGTAGCGGCGGCCAGCCCTATAAACGAGCCGATTTCCATATAGTCCGGACCGATGGCAAATTCACAGCCATGAAGTTTTTTGACACCGTCAATGTAAAGAATGTTTGAGCCTACACCGCTTATCTTTGCTCCCATGGCGTTGAGCATATTACACAAATCCTGAACATGAGGCTCACTGGCGGCATTGGTTATGGTTGTCCGGCCTTCTGCCAGAACCGCCGCCATCAGGGCGTTCTCAGTTGCTGTAACGGAAGTCTCGTCCAGAAAAATGTCATCGCCTGCCAGCTTGTTCGCGGAGAACTCAAATTTTCCGTCAATGTCAACACGGGCTCCGAGTTCTGTCAGGGCCAGGAAGTGTGTGTCCAGCCGGCGGCGGCCAATTACGTCTCCTCCCGGCGGCATCATGCTGGCTTTTCCAAGACGCGCAATAAGAGGGCCTGCAAATAAAATCGAGGCGCGTATTTTTTTAGACAATTCCGGCGGAATTGCGTTTGTAGTAATATTTTCCGCAGTTACTTCCCAAACATGTTCTTCTAGTTTTTTTACCCTGGCTCCCAAGGCTTCCAAGATTCTAAACATGACACCGGCATCTTCAATCTCCGGAATATTTTTGAGTGTAACTTTTTCTTCTGTCAGCAAAGTTGCGGCGATACAGGGCAGTGCGGCATTCTTGTTGCCGGCTGCGGTAATTCTTCCCTTAATCGGGAACCCGCCTTCTATTTGATATTCATGCATAATTTTATTATAAGCGATAATTTGAATCTTTGCAATGGAGAATTTCACTATTCTTTCTCTGCCGCAAGGCAGATTAGAATATCCGTGGCGCTGAGCGTCTCTTCAAGAACAACATACTCACGGGCGCTATGGTATTCGTGCGCTCCTGTAAAAATGTTGGGGCATGGGATTCCCATTTCCGTAAGACGCGAGCCGTCCGTGCCACCGCGTATCGGTGTAAAGACCGGCTCCACTCCCGAAGTCTTGTAGGCCCTTACAAGTCGTGACAGGACTTTCGGTGCTCTGTCAATTCCGTCTTTCATATTCAGATACTGTTGAGTGTGTTTTACTTTAGCGCTTGCTCCGAATGAGGCGGCTGTTGCTTCCGCGAGTTTTTTTACCAGTTTTTTGCGGATTTCCATTCCGTCAGAATAAAAATCTCTAAGTAAAAGCGAGACGCTTGCTTTTTCCATATTGCCGCTTATATCATAGGGTGCGTAAAAGCCCTGATGCCCGTCAGTTGTTTCCGGCGCCTCCTGACGCGGAAGGCTTGCCACAAAGGCGGATGCCGCAGTGATGGCGTTTACCATTTTGTGCTCGCGTCCATCGCCTGTATGACTGGCCCGGCCTGTAAAGGTAATCTCACTTTTGTATGCGTTGAAGCATTCGGACTCAAGCTGTCCGAGTGAACCGCCGTCCACCGTATATGCAAATTTTGATTTGATTAAGTCGAGCGGAACATGGTCCATTCCGTGTCCTGTCTCCTCGTCCGGCGAAAAGCATATTTCAATTTTAGGATGCTGAATATTCCTGTGGGTAAGAAGATAATGCAGTGCGGTAACAATGGCGGCAAGTCCCGCCTTGTCATCTCCTCCCAGCAGAGTGGTTCCGTCGCTTGTAATTATTTTCTTACCATCTTTTCTTATTATCTGCGGCTTTACATTAAGTCCGGAAACTTCCTCAACTGTATCGAGATGGGAAAGCAGACAAAAAGACGCCGCCGCAGACGAGTTGCCGCCGGCTGGAATGTAACCGTACACATAGCCGTATTTTGTAATTTGAACGCCCTCAAAACCGAGCGATACTAGTTCAGCGGAAATCTTGTTTGCAAAATCTCTCTGACATTCTGTAGACGGTTGGATTCCCTGGTCCGCATTTTTTTCGGATGAGGTTGAAAAAGTTCTTGCGTAATCTATAAAGCGGGAAAGGAGTTCTGCCTCTTCCGCCGAGCCTGTTTGTAAATATTTCATAAAAACATATTATGATAAAACGAATTTTTATTCAATCAAATACTACTTTTATAAATCATGATTATATGATATATTTAATGTATGAGATTTACCAGTACACGAGACAAAAATATTGACACCTCTTTTTTGCAGGCCATCTTGAATTGCATGCCTGCAGACGGCGGTTTGTATGTTCCTGAGGGAAACGCGGACCTCCGCCGGTGGATTTTATATACAAATGAAAAGACGCCTTTTTCTTCCATAGCCGGTGCCCTGACCAGCGCCTGCATCAATGCGGAATTCTCTCCGATTATCTGCGAGACTATCGCTATGCACGCCTTCCCATTTGAGCCTGTTGTAAAGCAGCTTGACGAGAATTTGTTCACGCTCGAACTTTTTAACGGCCCGACAGGAAGCCACCGTGATTTTGGCGTTTCTTATTTAACCGCCTGTCTTGAGACAATTTTGATTTTGCAGGGCAGAAAGGCAATTCTGCTTGACATGACAACCGGCGAGCACGGGGCAATTCTAAGCCGCGAGATGAGGGGAAAGCGTAACTTAAAATCCGTCTTGGTTTATCCAAAGGGGAAGGTCCGCGGTCTCAAAGAAAGCGATTTTGTTTGGAACGGCGGGAACATTTATCCTGTCGAGGTTGACGGGGACGAGAATTTTGCCCGTTCCCTTGTCCGTGATATTTTTGCAGAGCGTGAATATGTCAATAAATTTAATCTGACCCTTTCAACAACCGCAAATATCGGCCGTCTTTTGCCGCAGTCATTCTTCTACACCTTTGCATTCTCGCGCCTTAAAAATAAAGTTTCGGGAAACATATACTATGCTCTGGCTCCGGGAAACTATTCAAATCTTGTTGCCGGCCTCTACAGCTGGAGACTTTCACTTCCGCTGAGCGGTTTTATTATACCGGCAAGCGGCTCCCTTAATGTGGATGTTCAGGGCTGCCCTGTAATCTCCGACTCTCTGGTTCCGCTTAATGACAGACCGCATGCCGACCCCTGTGATCCTGTAAATCTGGAGCGCCTTGAGTCATTCTTTACGGATTATTCTGCAATGATAAAGTCATTCATTTTCCCGCAAAAGGTGAGTGATGCCCAGTCGGAAGAATGCGCAAAGGAATTGTATAAGAAATATGATTTGATTGCCGACCGTGCTACGGCCCGCGCCTATGGAGCGGCAAAACTTCACGGCGACTTGGAACAGGGGGCTGGAGACGCTGTGGTTCTGATTCAGCGTGACCATCCGGCTTATTCTGCGGACTATATTCAGCATACACTTGGAGAGAAAATCCGGGTGCCTGAGAATATCCGCGAGGTGCTTACTCCCTTTGAGTTAAAAAAGCCGCTCATAAAGTCTAAGGAAGAACTGATAAAACTTTTGGAGACTGTGTCGGTCTCGCAGTAAGGGAGATTTATTTTTGCTCCGCGTCTTCCTTGCAAACGATGTACATTCCGAGCGAGCAGAGGGCGCACATAAGTACTACAAAATAAGCGCTGTAGTTTACCAGAAAAGAAACGGCGAGCAGAATTGGAATCACAATCCAGACGGCCCGGGTTTTAGAAGAAACCTTTTTGTCCGTATTCTGCCGCCGCTTTTTCTGCGTTAAAAGCATGACTAGGTAAAAAATAATGGCGGCTCCCATTGCGGCCAGTTCAATAATTAGTTTAATCTTCATTTTTTATCCATACCCCCAGAACTTTTTTCGCCGAGTTAAAGGCAAGCGGAAGTTTTTCTATGTCTTCCGGTGAAAGAATTTTTTCCGCTGTCACTCCGCTAACTTCTTTTTCGTCCGCGCTGATTCTGTCAAAGAGTTCTCTCATCTCTTCATTGCTGATAAGCGTTTTAAAGAAAATGTCGCAGGTCTTGTAAACAAACCCCTTGTATTCATATGTATTGGGAAAACTCGCCATGTATTTTATTTCACTGACTTTAATTCCGAGCTCTTCAAAGCATTCCCGTATAGCGGCGTCTTCAGCCCTTTCGTCAGGGGAAACAAAACCGCCGGGCAGGGCCAGAAATCCCTTGCGCGGTTCCTTTGCCCTTTTTTCAAAGACAACGGAGCCGTCCGGCGAGCAGATTATAAGACCTACGGCTGCGGCCACATTGCAGTAAAGGTCAAGATTGCAGTCACCGCAAATCCATTTCTTATCGTTTACAAAAGAGACATTCTTTGAGCCGCATTTCGGGCAAAAATAAAATTCGTTACTCATCATCGCCGCCTGTATCGGCTGCAGTGCGGACGCGGACATAACGCTCAAGCGTTTTGAGTTCGCTGTCAAGACTTCTGACATCATTAGAAAGAAAGATTTTATCGATTGATGAAGATACTTTTGTAATCTGAAGAAGCAGTGCCTGCTCAAATTTTCCGGCGCGGACAGAAACACTCGGCTCAATTTTCTTTGTCTCCTCAAAAAATTTGTGGATAAAATCTTTTTGAGCCGGGTATTTGTCCTCCAGATTCTTAGCCTTTTCATCAAGATTGCCGAATGCGTTTATAATATTAAGCATTGATTCCTGGGCGGCCTTGAGACTTTCCGGCGATGTCCGTTTGGAAAAATTAAAAATGTTTGCAATATTCGAGAATTTTATCATCAGACGTTAAACTTAAAGAACAGAACATCGCCGTCCTGAACTACATAGTCCTTGCCTTCCTGCCTGTATTTTCCGGCTTCCTTAATTTTTAGTTCGCTGCCGTATTTTTTAAGGTCATCAATTGTGTAGGCTTCTGCCTTGATGAATCCCTTCTCAAAATCCGTATGGATAACACCGGCGGCTTTCGGCGCAGTGTCTCCCGTATGGATTGTCCATGCACGGCATTCATCAGGACCGCCTGTAAAGAATGTGCTCAGCCCCATGAGTTTATAGGTCTCGCGGGCAAGAGATGTAAGGCCGGACTCTTTAAGTCCCGCGGCATCCATAAATTCCTTGCGGTCGGACTCTTCTTTTATGTCAGCCAAATCCGCCTCAAATTTTCCGCAGATTACGACAACCTGACTGTGCTCTTCGCCTGCTATGCGCTGGACCGCCTCAACATATTTGTTTGTTCCGGCCGCAATGGAGTCCTCGTCTACATTCGCAACATAAAGAGTCGGCTTCATCGTAAGAAGGAACATATCGCGCAAAGCCTCGCGCTCGTCGTCAGAAAATTCGGCGGTGCGGGCGGGCTTTCCTTCCTGAAGTAGAGGCTTTATTTTTGCAACGGCAGAATTAAAGGGAGCCAGCTGTTTTTCCGCTTCCTTGCCGAGCGCGCGGACCTGTTTTATATTCTTTTCCTCCCGCTTTGTGATGGTGTCGAGATCGGCCTGCGCAAGCTCATAATTGATTGTAAGGATATCGCTTTCCGGATCTACGGGCGCCTCTACTTTGGCGTCTTCGCGTACATGCATAATGTCAGGATTGTCGAAGCAGCGGACTACATGGGCAATTACAGAGCACTCACGAATATTCGCAAGAAATTTATTTCCGAGTCCCTCGCCCTGAGACGCGCCCTTAATCAAACCGGCGATGTCTACAAATTTAACATTGGCAGGTGTCTTCTTTTTAGGCTGAAAAACACTTGCGATAAAGTCCAGGCGTTCGTCAGGTAAATCTACAATTCCGATATTAGGGTCGATTGTACAGAAAGGGAAATTTTCGGCGGCTGCCGGAGCGGCTGTCAAGGCAGAGAAAATTGTGGACTTTCCGACATTCGGAAGTCCTACGATACCACACTCTAAAGACATAATAATTCCTTAAAAAAATAAATTGAATTTTTATTATAGAACAAATACATTTTTTGTTCAATAATATTCAAACAGCTGTTTTTTTTCTTTTGCCTTTTTCAGTTGATTTAAAAGTAATTATACTTTATAATAAAATTCAAGTGAAAAATTGGAGATGAATAATTGCTTCAGCTTTCTTTTGTAAATTTTCGCAGGGGCGCCGCTCTCGTTGTAGAGGGCAAAGCCCTGAACGACAGATTCTATATTATTCAAGCCGGACAGGTACAGTGCGTCAGCGAGGTCGCTATTCCAGGACAGGAGTCAACCATGCTGGGACCGGGCGACTTTGTGGGCGTAATTCCATGCATGTCAAATCACCTGCAGATTGAAACTGTAATTGCTATGACAGATGTTACGGTGATTTCAGTTATGCGTGACCAGTATTCGGAACTGATTGCGAAGAATACTCCTGTCGCTATGAAAATCATACGCACATTTGCAAACAGAATGCGCTCACTGAATAATCTTCTTACAACACTTACTCTTAACCATGCTGTTTCTGAATCTCCCGAGCAGCTCTTTAATGTGGCGGCTTTTTATGACAGGGAATACCGGGCAAATGCTGCGGTTTACGCCTATTACCAGTATTTAAAGGCCTGCCCGGCAGGAGTGAATGTTCAGACGGCAAAGCAGCGTTTTATTGCCCTAAAGCCCAAAACACATGCGGTTTACTTCGAGCCTTCCGATGAGATGGTCAGGAAATATCCTAAAGAGACGATGATTTTCTGCGAGAATCAGAGCGGCGCGGACATGTTCATCATTCAGTCCGGCGAAGTCTCAATCAGCAAGGTTGTTGACGGAAACGAAGTTACCCTCGCCGTTCTAAAGAAAGGCGATATGTTCGGTGAAATGGCCCTGCTTGAGAATAAACCCCGCTCAGCCTCCGCCATTGCCCATGAAGAATGCACCTTGATGGTGGTAAACCGCAAGAATTTTGATATTATGGTATCATCACAGGCCCAGCTGATTGCCCGTCTTACCACTACGCTTGCCGAGCGTCTCTGGGCCCTGCACAGACAGCTTACAAATTCGCAGATAAAAGAATATTCCCACAAAATGGTTGATATGCTTGCACTTCAGCTTGAAAAGGCAAAACTTACCATAGGCTCTCTCTCTCCTTTCCAGACAAGCGTGTCTGTTCAGGATTTGGTCACTATGTGCGGAATTCCTGGGCCGCATCAGCCGGAGGCCATTAATGATTTTACAAATCTAGTCTCTCCCAGGATTGTAAACGGCAAAATCTATGCGACAAAACCCGGAGAAATCATCAAGGCCGCAGCCTTTTACAGAAAAAAAGCCCACTAATTCTTTTACATTATTCTTCCGATAATAGAATGATGAAAAAACTGCTTTTTCTAATTCCTTTATTTCTCATTGCCGGAATGCTGTTTGCCGAAGACATTCCAAAAGGCTTCGGCGGTATTGAACTCGGCATGTCGCTTGACGAGGCAAAGAACGCATTAAAGAGCAATACGGATTTTGGTTATAACGGTGACCGTGATGTATCCCTTCTGCCCGGAGACGCGCGTGTGCTTATTGAGACAGACTCACGCAATATGCAGCTCCACGGTTTCCTGACACAGTGCTGGTTTCAGTTCTATGAGGAAAAACTTTATTCAATTATAATCAATTTAAATCCGGAGCGTATGGACCACTACAGTGTCTATACGGCGCTGGTAAAAAAATACGGAGAGCCGGAAGCATTCAGCCCGGAGCGCAGCGTCTGGAAAAATGACAATGTAACTATGAGCCTTGAGCGGCCTCTCTCGTTAAAATATACTGACAACCGCACGAGCGAAAAACTCTCGCAGAAGTCGCTTGTTGAAAAAAACGGTTACGAAATTACCAGGGAAATGTTCCTGAACCAGCTCTAGTCAGGCCCTGAGAATTGCAATTTTTATATATGGCTTTAATAACGGAGGTCCTCTTTGCTTAGGAAAATTCTTTTTGTTCTTATTATTACTTTTTCAGTCCTTACCTCTGCATGTGCGAAAGGAAACGGACGCCTTCCTGTAAAGGAACTCGTTATTACAAAGTCAGAAGGGCAGAGCATAAAACTTGCTGCGGAGATTGCCGATACTCCCCAGACCCGCCATTACGGTTTTATGTTCCGCAAAAAAATTCCCGATGGAACGGGAATGCTCTTTGTTTTTGAGGAGGACCAGGAACTTAGTTTTTGGATGAAGAATACTCCGACACCGCTTTCTATAGCCTATATTGACTATAAGGGCGAGATAAAGGATATTTTTGACATGAAACCCTACAGTCTTGCCAGTATCACCAGCACAGCCCTTGTCCGCTATGCCCTGGAAGTGCCTCAGGGATGGTACGAGAAAGTAGGAATAAAGCCCGGCGATAAATTAGGACTTGGCTTCTAGTCTTGCCAGTTCGGCGGCGGCGATTTTGTCGTTGGCGTCAAATTCCAGAACACTCTCAAAGTATTTCTGCGCGTTTACCGTATCGCCCTGATTCAGGGCAAGGTATCCAAGGTTGGACATAATCTTTGTGCTTTCCGGAGACAGGCTTAGAGCCTTTAAAAGCGCATCTTCTGCCTGGGCAAATTTCTTTTCTTCCATCAGACATATCGCCAGCTCGTTATAAGTGTCGCTGTTTGTGTCGCCGCCGCATTCCAGTGCTTTATTGAATGCCAGTTCGGCGTCCCCGTAACGGGCAAGCCGTCTAAGTCCCCAGCCAAGCATGAACCATGCGTTCCAGACATTCGGATTGTGCTGTAAAAATGTACGGATTTCTTCAAGCCCTTTTTCTTCCTGTCCGCCCGCAATAAGCTGGTAGGCGTTTTTAAAGCGCTCGTCATCCATATTGTCATTTTTGATATTGTTTATTATTTCCTGAGCGCGCTCAATCTTGTAATTGTCGCTGTCAGAAAGATTCTCTTCTTTTGCGTCAGCTTTGAATGTGAGAAATGACTCAAAGGCATCTCTTGCGCGGACAAAATCATGCTGCTTCAAATAGAAGAAACCTGCGTTAAAAAAAGCGTCGGGTGCCGGCGGATCCGCCTCCATTGCAATTTTATAGTATTCCAGTGCGTCGGCATCGTAGGCATCCGCATCCTCGTTAAGGCCGCTGCGGCGGTAGCTGTCGGCTCTCTGGTCAAAGAAGAGGGCCGTGTTAAGAGTGATGGCGACATCGTCCGGGTCGAATCCCTTTAAAGCCATAAGAATTTCTTCTGCCAGATCGTAGTCCTCATTCTTGATTTTGAGAATTGCGGCCTCAGACAGCTCCTGCTTTACATTTGGGCGGGCTTCCTTTAAAATGTTTCTGTAGTAGTCCAGGTGTTCGTTCTTGCGGTCATAGGCCAGAACCGTAAGGATACCCGAGAGAATCTGCTCGGCGGTAAGTTCCGCCATATTAAAGTTTCCGGGCGCGTCCGCTTCTTTTTTCTGTACGGGAAGTGGAATTGTCTTGTCAATGTGCATCGCGTGCTTTGAAAACTCGAAATTTTCGGGCAGAGTGATATAGTAAATTGTGTCCAGTTGGCTCGAGAGACTCATATTATTCTCCGTAAAGTTTTATTTTATTGGGTTGCTTTTGTTTCGTCGGCAGGGACGGCAGACTGGTCCGGGGCTTCGTCGTCGGCTGTTTTTTCAGATTCTGTCTCCGTGGTTGTTTCCGGCCCGGGGACAGAGGATTTTGATTCCTCCGGACTTTCTGGTGAAGTGTCAGCGTTCTCCGCATGAGATGCGTCCGCATTTTCTTTTGCAGCCTCGGCCTTTGCCTTTTCCTCGGCCTCCATTTTTGCCCTTTCCTCGGCGACAATCTTTTCCTGGACCGCCTTTGCGGCCGCAAGTTTCTGCTCCGTGGTCTGTTCAGGCGCAAGAGCATGCTTTCTCAAATTTACAAGATAGTTGTTGATTCTGATTTTGTATGAGACAGGCACTGTTTTGTCGCCGAATTTGATGGACGCAATAATAATATCCTTGCGTCCTTCAACCGGGCTTGTAGAGATGATAACACCGCCGACCTGAATTACTTCCGCCGGATCGTCAAAACGCATCTGCAAAACAGCCTGCTGTTTCTCTACAAACTTAGAGATTCCCATCATTATGATTTTTGCTCCGCCGAACGAAAGATCCCGCATAATGCAGTGTCGCGGAACACCCTGAACGCTTACGATGGTCTCTTCTTTTGTGAGCCCCAGCTTTCGTTTTACATCAGGATTCAATATTATGCGCTCTTCCTTTCTGCGGACGGCATTGGTATTTGCGTCAAGAAGCGTTCCGATTCTCTCAATCAATTCATCGGACGGCCGCTGGGTAAAATTGATAGTTATCACAGCCAGTTCGGCGGAATTCATATAGGCTGTAATCTCGTGAACACGGCCGTTTACCATAAAACTTACCGGCTGCTTCTCAGAGTTGATAAAGCAGAACCGGACACTCACATTCGGTACATCTTTTCTTGAAAGCATCGCATATGCGCCGCCTTTTACACCGACGATAATCCGGCATGCCATGAGCGAGGTGGAATTGATGATGCATGGCCACTGATTCCCGTTACATTTGACATAGACCTGCCGTGGGTCTACATTCAGAATACGAGTAATATCCTTTGTAAACGTAATTTCCGAGTCGCGGTAGTGATCATAATAGTCTTGTAACTGCTGGGTTGTTACCAATGCCATATTCGGTAATTATAATTCAAAATACGATTACAGTCAATAATTTAGTCATAAAAAACCGGGAGGGGGTTAAAAACCAATCAGTCCGGGCACTTTTACGAAATTCTTATATGTTAAGACGGAATTTCCGCTCACACACATCTGCGTGGAACCACCTCCGTCAAATTCCATGGCGTTTACGGCTCCCAGAGCGATAAAAAATTCAGCGCATTCCATGTATGTAAGGCCTGTGCTCTGTGACGGGTGCTCGCCCTCAACCGCAATCACAAAGAGCGTTCTTCCGTCTTTGTCAAGTCCTGCCGCAGTTCTTGAATCCCGTATTTTTTTAAACTGAATTATTTCTCCGTCCTTGAGAATCTGCCAGAAGCCGCCGGCCGCAAATTCCGCCCCCCTTAGTCCCGGAGATTTCTGGGAGTCAGAAATTTCAGCGCGTCTTGAATCCTTAAAAAAGGCCAGGGCACAGTATGACTTTAAAGGCTTTGAGACAAGAATTCCCTCTCTTATGCAAAGACCGGCGGGCTTGAACTCCTCTCCCTGCGGCGCTTTTTTCAAATAGAAGGGCGTTGTGTTGAATGCAACCGAGGCCCCTGTTTTCTTTGCAAAGTCCTCTGCGAATGTAAAGGCCGTCTTGCCGGCAGATTCCGGAAGCATTTTTATTGAAAGGTTTTTGTCCGTAAGATCTATTTTTGCGCAGTGGATTATAAGCCCCGGCTCGGAATACTTGCAGTAGGAAATTCCATCCTTGACATTCTTCCATTCAAGCCTTAGTTCCGAAAAATCATATACACGGGTATCTCGGACAGCAGAAGACTGACAGCCAAAAATAAAAAAGAGTAGAATAACTGTAAAGAAAATAAGGCCGGGCCGTACGCTTTTTGACATAATAAGATTTTCGGCAAAAAAAAACCGCCTGTTTAGGCGGTTTTCTTAAAATTAGTAAGCGGCACGAGAATCGTGTGTCTTACGCGTTTTTTTCATCAGTTTACGAGCCAATGTCTTGTTCTTGCGGTTGAGAATTGTAGAGGGCTTTTCGTAATACTCACGCTTTTTCCATTCGCGGATGATGCCTTCTTTTTCAACCATTCTCTTAAAGCGTTTGATTGCTTTTTCAAGGTTCTCTGAATCTTCTACCTGAATTGTAGCCATAATTTTTTCACCCCCTTTTTGCGGAAGTTCCGTAGCGGCAAGCTTTAATGTTCGCAAAACATAAAACTTATAATTCGCCGCATAAGCGCCAGCAAACAGATATTCGCTTACTGACAAGTTCAAATATTATGACAAAAAATTACAATCGTGTCAAGTGTTTCATTTGCTAATGCAGTATTTTACTTACTAAAACGCTGTGCCGGCGTTACTGTCCAGATTGCCTTTAATTCCTTGCTGCCTGTGTTTACAAGAACATGCGGCGCTCCGGCACTGAATGAGATTCCGTCGCCTTCCTTTACGGGATGCACTTCCTCCTCGTAATGCAGCTCACCGGTGCCGCTCATGATATAACCTGTCTCCCGTCCGATATGGCCGTATGAGCCGCGGTGGGTCTGGCCGTGCGCCGGAATCGTAATAAGGTAGGATTCCATTGTATGGTTTCCGTCCTCGCTGTTGGGGTGAACTATTTCCTCATAACTGACGCCCTCTTCCTCTACAGAGCGCCGCTCATCATCGTGAATGATTTCTACGGGATGCTTCTTGCGGTATTCGTCAAACAGGAATTCAAGGTTGATATCCAGAACTTCTGCAAGAGAGAGAAGTGTGTCGATTGCCGGGGAAACGCGGTTCCTCTCAATTTGTGAGACAAGACTCTCGCTCACACCTGCCCTCTGTGCGACGACTTTGAGGGTATAGCCTTTGCGCTCACGGACAGTGCGGAGTTTTTCACCGAAGTGATAGGGCGCGTGTTTTTTCTCATTTTGCGAAACTGTCATTATTCTGTTTCTCCTTATTGAATTTCATTACAAATTGAATGAAGTAGTCTTCCAAAGTTTTTTGCGGTCCTGAAACGCCGAGGCGTGCTCTTGCGCGTGCGTTATCACGGCGCAGCGTATACATGGAATAAAAGTCGCGGTAGTCAAGTCCGGCGTCAGTTTTTACATGAACTCCCAGGAATTTTGAGACTTCATCACGGCCAATGGCTTTTATTCCCTGACCGCGGAGAATATCACGGAGCTTGTTGATCTGCTCATAGGAAATTCCAAACAGGAATTCTTCCATAGCCTGGCTTACCTGCGGCTCGCTCAGACTGTTTTTAATAAAATTAGTCCAAGTCTCGTCCATCTGCATTGATATGAGAATGAGCTCGCTTGTGCCCATCATTGTTCCGAATGCCGGCGCCAGTTTTCGTCGGGCCGTCCAGATGTTCTGCAAAACAGGGGCAATCTGCTCGATAGCCTCGTCTGCCCGGTGCTCCCATAAAAGCAGCAGGGAGAGCGCCATCTGGCGGCGTAAGTCAAGTTCTATTGACTTATCGCGCAGACAGTTCAGATAAACATCTTCCGCAAGAATTGAGAACATCATCTTGATGGTCTCGTTCTGTAAGTCCGTTACCTTCTTCTCGTCCTCGCCTATGTTTTTCGCCGCCTTGCTGAGCGATGAAAAAGTGTGTATTTTCGCAATCAGAAAAGCCTTGCCAAGCGAGGCTTTTGACGGCAGTTGAAGGATTGCGTCGCCTTCGTCCTGATGCTCGATCAGCGAGTCTATGAGACTGGTGGGCGTTCTCACACCTCCGGCCAGTCTGTGCCTCTCCAATAGAGACGGAAAGTAGGCAATCGCGCGCGCGAGGCGGTTCAGATCGTCTATGCGGATTAAGAATGTCTCAAATCTGTCCGGGTCAGCTGTCTGCAGGTGCGGTAAAACCGCGTCAAACATATCCTGCTCTTTTTTGGTAAAAACGACAATGCCGCTGTCTTCCTCTTTCTCCGGAAGCTCACTGTCGAAAAAACTGTTAATGTCTATATTTTCAAATTCTGTTGTCAAAGTGCACATATTATAGCATAAAATTTCAAAATAATAAAGTAAATTGATAAGGAAACCTTTAAAAAGTTCAGTTTTTAGTGGTAACTTGAAAATGTATGTTATAAGTTGTGCTGTTATAACGACTTATAACTCGCTGGCAATCTCCGGAAAATCACTTTAGCGAGTTTTTGGAGATGCCCGCAAATATTTTAGAGAATTAATATTTGAACAATTTCTTCCGATACTAATAATATGAAAAAGTCTGTCTTTTTTCTTGTTTTGAATTGTTTTTTACTTGTCGGTCTCTTTTGTCAGGAAAATATCAGAAATCCTCTGTTAATTTCACCGGAGGACTTACGACTCGAAAAAACGGACGGCGGTTATAATCTTTTTATAAAAAAACTGCCCGGTCTTGAATCCGTAATGCTTACAGAAACCACAAAGGACCCGGACGGGAAGGAAGACAACTACGCTTACCGGGCCACGGAATATAATTCGGTGAACGGCGACGAGCGGCGCATTCTTGACGGAGAAGTTCTGGACGCAAAATCACGGGGCCTTTATTTTTTGATTGATTCAAGTCCGCAAGAGGATAATGTTTTTGGAAGCGCATTCCTGATTTATATTCCCGAAGTGATTGTCTATGGCTATGACTGGAGTCGCAACGGAAGAATCTCAATAGGGCGGGGAACCTTTGTCAATATCCGCGGATTCAGCAAAAAATACTGCGACTATACAGGCGAATATTATGACAACCCGTATATGTTCAATCTAGAACGGCGGACAAGACCCGCTGCGGCCGAAAAAGTCTCCGCAGTTAAGGAGTCTGCTCCGGAACCGGAAAGCGCACCCGTGGCGGAGCCGGATTCGGTTCCTCTTGTCCTTACAGATGAATACAATCCCGAGGCTGCCGCCAAATTCAAGGAATTCTCCGATATGGTGATTTATTCCAAAGGCCCCGATACTCTTTTAGATGATATTTCATCAGCGTTAAAAACAATCAGCCCTAAAAATACTGTTGATGTTGTCTTTGCGATTGACGCCACCGGTTCCATGAAGGACGACATAGAACTTCTGCGCGAAAAAATGATTCCCCATATGACGGAAGAACTCAAGTCTTTTGGCAGTGTGAGATTCGGACTTTTGCTCTACCGTGACTACGGCGACAATTTCTGGACAAAGGGGCTGCCCGTAAAATATTTTGAATTTACAGAAAATTTGAACGACTTTATAAAAAATCTCAACAGCTTTAAAATTATAGGAACAGAGGGCGGAGATGTTCCCGAAGCGGTTTATGAGGCGCTCTACGCTTCAATGACTTTTTATGAATGGCGTCCTCTGGCTCAGAAAAAGATTATTCTTATAGGAGATGCGGAACCGCATCCGACACCTCGCCGCAGCGGTAAGTATTCAAAGAGCCTTGTCGAGCAGACTGCAAACGAGAAAAAAATAAGTGTCACCGCAATCATAACGCCTGACGACAAGGGCAGGCGCGGGCGCTGAAACTTACAGGCTGCCGGCGGCGGCCTGTTTACTATTGAATGATGCTGTTTTGTCTTCCGGAATCTTTTTCAGTTCGATTTCACAGAGAATCTTATAAGAGCCCGGAAGTCCCATCGGAACTGCTTCGTAGAGTTCGAGGATTTCTGTAAAATTAAAGTAAGCCCTCTCGTAATTTCTTTTTTTCATGTATAAGTGACCGAGTTCATACTTTGCCTCTACATAATGCTTCGCGTCATTGCCGTATCGGTCAATAACGGCGTTAAAATATTTTTCCGCAAGATCGTATTTGTGAAGGTCAAAATTGTCCTGTCCAAGCTGAATCAATTGGCTTGCGTCCAAATCGCTCGGAATTTCTTTGGGTGCGGATTTGCAGGAGATAAAACCTGTGATGCACAGTGCAAGTCCAAGAGCATAAAGTGTTTTTACGAATATATTCTTCATTTTACTTTCCTTACAATAATAAACATTCAATTATAAAAATGGTATCAACTATTGTAATGTTTTTTGAAACAATTTACAATATACTCTTATGGAAAGAATTAATTTAAACGACGACTGGTTATGGTCTCCGAAATTTCATGATGAATTGTGTTCGGAAAAGATTAAAAGCGTCTCCCTCAAAAAGTTACTTGAGACCGTCCGTCTTCCTCATTCGGTAGCGACTACTCCGCTGAATTATTTTTCCGCTGACTCTTATCAGATGACAAGCGGTTACCGCCGTGTCTTTAAAACCGAAAAGTCTTGGAAGAACAAGAGAATTTTTGTTACTTTTCTTGCGGCGGCCCACGAAGCGACTGTTTTCTTTAACGGCAAGTGTCTGGGAAAGCATTCAAGCGGCTATACTTCCTTTAGATTTGAGCTTACGGAACTGCTTAATCCCGCCGGAAAGGAAAATGTGCTTGCCGTAAAAGTTAATTCCAGCGAGAATATAGATGTTCCGCCTTTTGGTTTTGTGATTGACTACATGACATACGGCGGCTTGTACCGAGGCGCTTATCTTGAGGTTGCGAACGAGAATTATATTCAGGATATTTTTGTTCATACAAAAAAATCTGATCTTACGGCGGAAGTTACGCTGGATAAGGAAAGCGACGCAACTCTCAGCGTCTGTCTCCGCAAGGCGGACGGCAAAAAAAATCTTTTTGAGAAATCATATCAAGTTACAAATGCAAAAAAAACTTCAGTTAAATTTGATGCCGGAAATGTTTTGTACTGGTCGCCCGACACGCCTGAATTATACGAACTGACCGTCCGGCTTTTATACGGAAAGATTCTTGTTGATCAGAAGACAGTCCGCTTAGGATTCCGAGACATAGAAATGCGTCCCGAAGGGCTTTTTCTGAACGGAAAAAAAGTCCTGCTCCGCGGAATGGATCGCCACCAGTCATTTGCCCATGCAGGCTACGCCCTGCCAGCCTCCATGCAGCGCCTTGACGCGGACATATTAAAAGATGAGCTTGGCCTTAACGCTGTCCGCACCAGCCATTACCCGCAGTCTCATGATTTTATTGATCGCTGTGATGAGAGAGGTCTTCTTGTTTTTACAGAAATCCCCGGCTGGCAGCATATCGGTTCATCAAAAGAATGGCGGGATCAGTGCGTCAAGAATGTTGAGGAAATGGTTCTGCAGTACAGAAATCATCCCTCAATCTTTTTGTGGGGAGTCCGCATTAACGAGTCGCCGGACGACGACAAGTTGTATACCAGGACAAACGCGGCGGCTCATTTCCTTGATCCGACCCGTCCTACAGGAGGCGTGCGCTGTATAAAAAAATCTCATCTTCTGGAAGATGTCTACACTTTCAATGATTTTGTTCACAGCGGAAAGAACATGGGCTGCACGCCTAAGAAAAAGGTCATGGTCTGCGAAAACCATCCGTATCTAATCAGCGAGTATAACGGCCACATGTTCCCCACAAAAATTTTTGACGATGAGATTCACCGCACGGAACACGCATTGCGCCACGCAAATGTAATCAACGCAGTCGCCGGCTCAAAAGGCGTTTCCGGCTCTTTTGGCTGGTGCGCCTTTGACTACAATACCCACAAGGATTTTGGAAGCGGCGACGGTATCTGCTACCACGGAGTAATGGATATGTATCGCAATCCCAAGACTGCGGCCGCAGTCTATGAGAGCCAGCAGGAAGCCCATCCTGTTCTGGAGCTTTCTTCCACAATGGACATAGGGGAGCATCCTGCAAGTGTCCGCGGAGAAAACTGGATTTTTACAAATGCGGATTCAGTGAGAATGTATCTTAACGGAAAATTTATTTCGGAGTTTAAAAAAGAAGACTCTCCCTACAAGAATATTCCGCACGGACCGATTATGATTGATGACTTTGTAGGAAACCGTCTGGTGGAAGATGCCGGTCTAAGCGTCTACGCCGCCGGAAATGTAAAAAAACTCCTTAATTTTATTGCCCTTTACGGAGAGGGCGCGATAGGATTAAAACAGATTCTTACTTTTATAAAACTTTTTCCTCTCGGCTTTAACAGGCAGAAAATTACCAGCCTCTATACCGATTATGTCGGAAACTGGGGAGCCCGTTCTTCTGTCTTCAGGTTTGAGGCGGTAAAAGACGGAAAGATTGTAAAGACAATATTCAAAGGGCCTGTTGAATCCCTTGAAATTAAGGCGCGGGTTTCCTCAAATATTCTGCATGAGGGAGACACTTGGGACGCCGCGGAAGTCCGGCTTACTATGTGCGACCAGTTTGGAAATACTCTTCCTTATTTTGACGAGCCTGTAACTTTTGAGACGACAGGCCCTGTCCAGATAATTGGCGGAGAGTCCAGTTGCTTCCGCGGCGGAGCGACAGGCCTTTATATAAAAACAAAAGGCCGCAAGGGAAAAGCATCTCTGCTGATTACCTGCGGCCACTATTCAAAGAAAATAGATTTTGTTATACAGTAAACTGATCGATTTGGCCGCCTATGCGGTCAATCGATTCATGCATTTTGTGAGTAATGGTTTCAAGTTCAGCGCCCGTCTGATTAATCTTTGTGGCGCCGATTGACATTTCTTCCATGCTGGTCTTCATGACACCTGTGGCATTCTGAAGGTTCTGAACTTCCTCCAGAATGGCCTGGTTACCCTGAGCCATTTCCTTGGAGGCATTCTTAACTTCTATGGTAGAGTCGTTCATTGAGTGGAGCGCCTCGTCAATCTGCTGTGAACCCTGTGTCTGCTCTTCCATGGCGGCCTTAATCTGGCGGACAAGCTCATCTGTCTTCTTGATGTTTTCGGCAACTTCGTTAAAAGCATGACTGGACTGGGCTGAGGCATCAACAACACTTGAGATTGACTCGGTAATATTGTTAAGCTGCTCACCGATTGTCTTTGACTGGGCTGTGGAAGTTTCTGAAAGCTTTCTTATTTCGTCCGCAACTACGGCAAATCCCTTTCCGGCGTCTCCCGCATGGGCGGCCTCGATGGCGGCATTCATGGCAAGGAGGTTTGTCTGAGATGCAATGCTTGAAATTGCGACATTTGCGCTGCCGAGCATTTCAGACTGATCCTTGATCTGCTCGATTTTTTCGTTTACATTTACCTGTAGACCTACACCCTTGTTTGCGCTTGCTGTAAGTGTCTCAAAGGATTCCGCCATCTTGTCTATAGACTCATTGACCGAGTTTATGTTTTTAATCATTTCCTCAACGGCGGCGGAAGCTTCCGTAACACCGGAACTCTGGGTTTCAATCATACGCTCAAGAGACTCAATGTTTGATGCAATCTCGTTTACCGCGCCGGCTGTCTGCTGGACAGAGTTTGACTGGTTCTCAATCTGCTTGTGGACTGACTCGATGTTTGCGATAATCTGTGTGATTGAAGCGGTTGCCTCAAGTGTGCTCTGTTCCAGAGTATCATCAACACTGGCAAGATCGTCCTTTGACATTTTTACATCCGTGATGATGGTCTGAAGTTTTTCCGTAAATTTGTTAAAGCCGTGGACGACCTCACCAACCTCGTCTTTTGAAGTCTGCGCAATTCTTTTTGTAAGGTCGGCGTTTCCTGTCGCAATCTCATTAATGTTCTTCTTGACAAGTCCGAGAGGAGACAGAAGCGTCTGGATAAAGCCAAGTCCGAGAATAATCGAGATAATGATTGTGGCTATAACTACGATAACTACCGTGCGCTTGATGGTTGTAAGTCCGCCAAAGTAGTATTCGTATGGAGCGGGGCAGAATACAGCCCAGTTTCCGTCCGGAACTGGCTTATAGGCGCAGGCCATTTTTATGCCGGTGTGAGGATTGATAAAAACGCCGCCTCCCTCTTTTCCCTCCATCATGTTCTGGAGATTCTTTCCGAGGTCACTGTCCTTATCAACTCCAGAAACATCTTTTATGTCGTTAATGTCTTCTGACGCGACATTGCTTATGATTTTTCTGCTTGTTCTGTTTATTATAAGCGGATGATAATCCTCGCCGACATCTATTTCGCGAGAAATCTGGCCTATGGCGTCACCTTTTATAATAGAAACAATTATGCCTATTATATGGTTTCCCTGAAGGCTGTATACCGGAACTGCATAGAACATGAGAATATGTCCGGCAATTTTGTTATATGCCGGGTCTGTAAGGTAAGGACGCCCCTGCATTGCCGCCACAAAATATGATGGCGCTCCGAAATTTCTTATTGTTCCTGTTCCGCGGACTACCGAATTTCCGTCTTTATCATAGAAAGCTATGTTCTCGTATTTATCTGGATCCCTCTCGATAAGCAGGGCAAGTTCATTGCATTTATCCTGGATTGAATTTTCCTCTGACCTGAAAAACGGCATTCTCGCCAGGTTTTCAATTAGTTCAAATTCTCTTGCATTGACATTTCTGACCTGATTACTGACATTTGAAGCAACGCTCGAAAGCGTCTTATTAACTGAATTTTTCAAAGTTTTTGTAGCAACCTTGTCCGTGATGACCCCCAGAGCGATGCAGGATAGAAGAACAATTCCAAGCATCAGGGCAATAATTTTGACCTTTAATCCAAGTTTCATAGAATCTCCTGTATGACCGAAAATCAGTCCTAATTGTTTAGGATAACACATAATTCAACAATAAACAAGTGGCTGGTAAAATAAAACTATGTTTGTATTTTCTATTGCTTTATTTTGATTTTAGTTGTAGACTTCGTCTTATGATAAATGCCAAAAATCGTGGTTCGCTGCCGATGATAAAACTGACCATGCCTCTGGTTATGGAGCAGTTGTTTAGAATTTTGGTTTCTTTGGCTGACACCTTTATGCTGTCGACTTATTCTGTTCAGGCTGTTGCCGCAGCCGGACTTGTGGGCCAATATATTTTTTTCCTGAACATTCTATTTAATATTGTTGCAATCGGCACTTCAATAGTGCTTTCCCAGTATCTTGGCGCTGAGCGTCCTAAGGAAGAGCTGAATTCTATAGTAAAAGCCTCAACTCTGATGATAGGAATTCTCGCGATAATCCTTACCGCGGCAGTTTTTATGGGAACCCGGCCTCTTTTAAACTGTTACTCGCTTGAAGAGCAGGTAAGAAAATTTGCCTGGCAGTATTTTGTGATATACGGCGGAGTGGGCGCCCTTTTTACTGCCTTTAATACACTGCAGGGCGCAATCCTGCGCTGTTACGGCTATACAAAAGAGGCTATGTATGTAACCTTCATCGCAAATCTTATCAATGTGCTTGGAAACGCCCTGAGCCTTTACGGCTGGTTCGGACTTCCTGTTCTGGGAGTGCCGGGTGTTGCATGGTCTTCCACAATCTCGATAATCGTGTCCTGCATTCTGCTGGGCGTGATAATAAAGCGCAGGCCTGATGTGGAATTTAACATGAACAGAATCTTCAAGGTCCCGGGAAAATTCTTCAAACTGATTCTTTCTGTGGGAATCCCGACGGCCGGTGAGAATCTTTCCTATAATGTCTCACAAATTGTGATTATGGCCATGATTTCAACTTTGGGAACTTATGCCATGAGCGCCCAGGTTTACACAAACACGATAGCCAGGTTTGTATATGTAATTGCGATAGGAATAGGAGCGGCGGTTCAGATAAAGGCCGGCTGGTATGTGGGCGCGCATAAAGAGGAAACAGCGTATAAAAAAATTTTTATGTACTCCCTTTGTGCCACCGGCGCTTCTGTAGCTTTGGTTTTGATTTTAAATCTTATAAAAACCCCCGTAATCGGAATATTTACAGGCGAGGAGGAAATCGTGAATATGGTTTCCAGAATTCTTGTAATTTCCATTGTGCTGGAATTTGGCCGGTCTCTCAATTTGATTTATGTCGGTGCTTTGAAAGGTGCCGGAGATATAAAATTTCCTGTATTATACGGAATGTTCTCAAACTGGTGCGTTATGGTTCTGGGGGCCTATATCTTTGGCCTGAAACTTGGTTTCGGAATATACGGCTGCTACATGTCCATAGCGGCTGATGAAACAACCCGGGGCCTGGTAATGCTTCTCAGATGGAAAAGCAAAAGATGGATGTGCAAGGCTTTTGTGTAGAGTCCTGTTGAATCTGAATTGTCTGTTTCAAGACGCTTTCTCCTGATATGAAAAATAACAATATTTTCTAAATGTTACTCTTGACAGTAACCGCAGACATGAGGTATATTACTATTTATAGAAACGATACTGTATATAGAAACAGATTTTTCTGCGGGGTAATATGGAAAAGAGAACAGATTCAATTTATGTATGCATGTCCAGTGAGCGTTATACGCCGTTTTCACTTGCAAAAAAAATAGGTGCAAAGGCGATTCTTGAGTCGGCTTCCTTTAACAAGGGGCGCGAGCGTTATTCGATTCTAATGGCGGAAGAGGCTTTTAAAATTATTCAGGACGATGAGGGAACAGCCTTTATTGTTGACGGCCGCCGGCTTCCCTTTAATGAGAACGGTGTAAAAAGTCTTAACGCTGTGGGCAGGGAAAAGAAACCCGACATTCTGGACGCCCTGGTTTACCTTGCTTCCCAGAACACTTGCGCTGTTTCGGGAGTGCCTCTTCCGGCTTCCGGAATCGGTTATTTGAGCTACGAATTTGTTCAGCACTGCGACAATGTTCATTTGCAGGCTCAAATTGATGAACTTCGTATTCCGGAATCCTGTTTTATTGCGGGACATATTTACATTGTTTTTGACCACTTTACTGAAAAACTGCATATTTTCGGGCTTAACTATGCCGAACGCCAGATAGATTTGAGAAAGACAGTCGATGAGCTTGTAAAGAAGTTGAACAATATGGACTTTTCTTATATGGAAAAGAATGAGGAGAAATTTGACTATACAATCCTTTCTGACCCGGACAAAGATAAAAAGGAATACTGCGACAAAGTAGTTGAGCTGAAAAAACATATTGTTGCGGGGAATATAATTCAGGCGGTGCCTTCCCGCCGTATTCAGCTTGAATGCGACGCTTCCGCGATGCATATATATAGAAAACTTCGAGCAATCAATCCGTCTCCTTACTTATTCTATCTTGATTTTGGCGATTTTCAGCTGACCGGTTCAAGTCCGGAAAGCCTGGTTCGTGTCTCATCAGGACGCGCCTCAATCCATCCGATTGCCGGCACTATCCGGCGCGGAAAGAATGCCGCTGAAGACGATATGCTGAAAATGCAGTTGTCCAATGATCCGAAAGAGCGCGCTGAGCACCTTATGCTTGTGGACCTTGCCAGAAATGATCTTGGCCGTGTATGCAAGCCGGGTTCTGTCGAGACCAGCCAGTTTATGGAGATAGAGAGTTTCAGTCATGTAATTCATCTTGTAAGCAATGTTGAGGGAGATGGAAAGGACTGTGTTCATCCGATCCAGGTGCTCAGAGCCGCATTCCCGGCAGGAACTGTAAGCGGTGCTCCCAAGATTTCCGCCATGCAGATTATTTCCGGCCTTGAAAAAGTGAAGCGGCGGTTTTATGCCGGTGCTGTCGGTTACATAAGACCCGACGGTGATTTGGATTTTTGCATTGCGATAAGGTGCGCACTGAAGCAGGATAAACTTTGGACTTTGCAGGCAGGCAGCGGAATTGTTTTTGACAGCGTTCCTGAGAGAGAGTTTGAAGAGACAAACGAAAAACTGGGCGCTCTGATTTCGGCTTTTAAGTCTGAATAACAAGGAGAATTGCTAAAAAGGTTCGCAGAATAGTGCTCGCCTTTTTAGCTGCGAGTTCGCGTCGCGAACTTTATTATTGACAGTGCTTCTTGCGAAGCACGCTAAAAAATCTTTTCGGAAACTGATGTTTCCTGCAAGATTTTTTATAGGAGAATTGCTAAAAAGGTTCGCAGAATAGTGCTCGCCTTTTTAGCTGCGAGTT
>CAYFWC010000017.1:48893-52133 GCA_964346805.1 uncultured Treponema sp.
GCTAAAAAATCTTTTCGGAAACTGATGTTTCCTGCAAGATTTTTTATAGGAGAATGGAATGAACAAAATTATTATGATTGACAATTACGATTCTTTTACATACAACATAGTTCAGGCTCTGCAGGCTCTTGGGGAAAATGAAGTTGTTGTACTGCGCAATAATGATTGCAGCGTGGCTGATATAGAGAAACTTAACCCCGACTATCTGATTGTGTCTCCCGGTCCGGGAACTCCTGCAGACGCCGGAATCAGCGAGGAGGCGATAAAATATTTTGCCGGAAAGATTCCGATTCTGGGAATCTGCCTCGGCCACCAGGCAATAGCGGAGGCTTTCGGCGCAAAAATCGTAAAGGCAAAATTTATAAAGCACGGCATCGTTGAAGATATGGATCTTGACGGCAGAGGAATCTTCCGCACAATTGGTAAGAAAGGGAAATTTACACGCTACCACTCCCTTGTTGTCGATGAATCAACTTTGAGCGATGACTTTGAGGTTACTGCCCGTGCAAAAGACGGTGATATTATGGGAATTCGCCATAAGAAATATTCGATTGAGGGCGTTCAGTTTCATCCCGAATCAATCGCGTCGTGCGATGCGGAAAAATTGTTCCGTGCTTTTATAAACTACCGACGGGAAAATTTTCCTGCCTCCAAAATACTTAATCAGCTTATTTCAAAAGTTGACATGACAGAGGAAGAAGCCTGCTTCTTTATGGAGAATATTACGGACGGAACTATGGACGAGTGCGTCATGGCCTCTGTTCTTACGGCGATGTCTGCTAAAGGAATTTGTTCAGCAGAAATAACCGGTTGCGCAAAGGCGCTTTTAAAGAAAAAAAAGGACTTTCCTTTTCATCAGGCTGGCACTGCGGAAATCGTCGGAACCGGCGGAGACGGAAAAGGCAGCTTTAATATTTCGTCCCTGTCTGCTATCGTCGCGGTCTCCTGCGGCCAAAGAGTGATTAAGCACGGAAACCGGGCTGTATCCTCAAAATCCGGAGCCGCGGATTTCTTTGAGGCTCTGGGTGTAAAGATTGACGGCAAGCCAGAGCAGACTGCAACCCTTGCCTCAAAAACCGGCTTTGCTTTTTTAATGGCCCCGATCTATCATTCCGCAATGCGTTTTGCGGCTCCTGTAAGAAAGGCTCTCGGCATAAAAACTGTTATGAATATTCTTGGACCTCTTTTGAATCCTTCAAATCCTGACTACGAAATTCTCGGAGTTTATTCTCCCGACCTTCTCGAGACTTATGCCCGCGCGGCAAAGGCTTTGGGCGCAAAACGCGTAATGGTTGTGGCAAGCCGTGATGGTTATGACGAGATAAGTCCCTGTGCGCCTACCGATGTGTTTCAGATTGATGAAAAGGGAAATGAAAACCGCTATGTAATTGATCCTGTAAAATTCGGTATTACAGGTGTAACACCGGAGGGGCTTGCGGGCGGCATCGGAAGTGACAATGCTGCCATTGCGATGGAAGTTCTCACAGGGTGCGGAAGAAAAACCGTCCGCGCCTCAGTCGGTCTTAATACAGGAGCAGTATTATATTTGAGCGGAAAAGTGCGTACTCTAAAAGAAGGCTATGATATGGCGCTTGAGGCCATAGACTCAGGCCGCGCCCTGAAAAAGTTGCAGGAATTTCAGACAGTTTCTAAGGAAATATAATTTTTATGAATGACATTCTCTCACAGATAGTTGAACAGCGCCGCGCGGATATTAACTCGCTGGGGCTTGCGATGGGCTTTGAACTTCCGGAAAAAAGAAACCGCAGAGTTCATCCATTTGTAAATAAAAAAAGCGTGATTCTTGAAGTAAAGCGCGCGTCTCCCAGTAAGGGGGATATAGCGCCCGGTCTTGACTCGGCGGCGACTGCTGTTGAATACCAGAAAGCCGGCGCGAGAGCGATTTCTGTTTTAACGGAGGGGCACTGGTTTAAAGGCGGTCTCTCTGACCTTGTAAAAGTAACGGCTGCGGTTAATGTTGCTGTTCTGCGAAAGGATTTTCTTCTCTTTCCTGATGAAGTCGATATTTCCTACAGGTGCGGAGCTGACGCTGTTCTGCTTATTGCCCGAGTCCTTGATACCGATACTCTCCGCGCAATGCTGGCACGCTGTGGAAAATACGGAATTACGGCTTTTGTTGAACTCCGTCTTGAGGAGGATTTGACAAAGTTGAAGATGGCTCTGGACGAGAGCGGCGCAAGAAAAATTGTCTGCGGAGTGAATGCCCGCGACCTTAAAAATTTTTCAATAGACTTGCTCAAGCCTTCCGCCATGCTGGAAAAAATAAAGAAAACTGTCGGGAAAAAAGTCCGTGTGGTTTTTGAGAGCGGAATACGCACACCGGAAGCCGCCGCCTTTGCCGGCGGTTTGGGGTTTGACGGACTTCTGCTGGGAGAATCGGCTGCAAAAAATCCTGGAGCGGCTAACCATCTTGTCCGTGCTTTTCTACACGGACATAACACTAAGAATACAGAAGCATGGCTTTCAATGGTTTCCTCAATGCGGAAAAAGCCGCTCGTAAAAGTCTGCGGACTTACTAATAAAGAGGACGCTCTTCTGACTATGGAAATGGGTGCGGATTTTCTGGGATTTATATTCAGCAAAAAGTCAAAGCGTTTTATTTCTCCGGAATCTTTTTTAAAAATACGAGAGGCTGTAAAGTCCGCTTGGAAAAACAATAAGCCCCGTTTTGTCGCTGTGATTACTGAGTGTTCAAGCGAGGAAGGGCGTGCTGCCTTGTACCTTGCAAAAAAAGGACTAGTGGATTTTGTTCAGCTTCATGGTGAAAAGGCCGTAAAAGAATTTTACAATGATAAAAAAAATCTTGTTCTTCCTCATTACGCCGCTGTGAATCTTGTGTGTGATGATGATTTGCAGAAACTTGACTCACTTCTTGCGCTTGGAGAACCTCGCATTCTTATAGATGCAGGAAAAGCGGGGGAGGGGGGGACAGGTAAAAGGGTTGACTCCGACCTCATACAATCTGTGAAAAAAAGAACACCCTTGTGGCTTGCCGGCGGTCTTTGTGGAAACAATGTCCGCGAGGTGATTTCTGATTTTGAGCCGGAATTGATTGACGCCTCAAGTCTTTTGGAAAGTTCGGTTGGTCAGAAGAATATGGAAAAATTAAAGACTTTCTTTAGAGAAATGAAATAATCCATAAAAACTCTTTTCGGAAACTGATGTTTCCTCATTGACTTTTTATGGGAGATTGGGTTCAAAAGGTTCGCAAAATAGTGC
>CAYFWC010000018.1:0-49003 GCA_964346805.1 uncultured Treponema sp.
GTTTTTCAGTCTCATGAATTTTCCTCCTACTATAGAGTAGGAGTTTTTTTAAAAAGGGTATCAGTTTTTATGCGGAGTTCATAAAAAATTCGGCGCGGATCGAAGTAAAGAAAAGCCCGTTTCCTAAAAATAGGAAGGGGTTGCCTAACGGGATAAAAAAATGATATATTCGGAAAGGCCTAGATTTGTGTGAGGCGAGAAATGATTTACGAGTACAAAAAGGATTTTAACATTTCATATTCTACAGTTGACCGTTCCGGAAAAATGGGACTTGTCGAACTGATGAGCCTTAATCAGGATATGATTACTGAATATTTTGGCGCAATAAACAGCGACAACAAGACGCTGCGTGAAAAAAATAATGCCGCATGGATTTATACCCGTACAAGGGCGCGGCTTCTTGACCTTCCGTTCTGGAATACAAAGATTCACGCAAAAACTTTTCTGTGCTCAAAGTCACCCATACGCATTGAGATTGGGACTGATATTTTTGATGGCGGAGAAAGTCTTCTGTGCGCACTAAAAACGGAGATGTGTGCCATCGATTTTGTCGAGAGAAAAATTTGCAGGATTGATGATGTTTATTTTCCAAAGAATTTGGAGACCGGCAAGTCAGAGGTCGCCGAGGGGTTCTCCAGAATGAAATTTTCTTTCGATGATGCTGATAAGAATTACACGCAGAAAATCTATGCCAGCGACACCGATTTTACAAATCACACGAACAATGTCCGCTATGTGAAATTTCTTATGAATACTTTTGATTCCGATTTTTATGACAGAAAAAAAATCACGGACTTTGAGATTGTATTCTCAAAGGAGAGTGCCGCCGGAGATGAGGTTGTGGTTTATAAAAAACAGTCCGCCGATTTCGAAATTATATTTCAGATTACCAACGGCGGAGACACAGTCGTAAAGGCTGTGATGAAATATTCTGACGGGGCAAGAGTCTGGAACGACTCAATCCAAGACTCTTGATTAGAATAATCAGAGGACCCTGGCCAACTCCTCAATATCTCTGTCGCTTGTAGCCCAGCAGGTTGCAAGGCGCACTACGCTGTGAGTGCCGTCAACTTTTTCCCAGAAGGAGAACTTAACTTTTTCCGAGAGTTTCCGCATCTTTGAATTTTCCAGGATTATGAACTGCTGGTTTGTCGGTGAGTCAAGCAGGAATTTGCAGTCTCTCTGTTTTAGGAGAGCCTTTAGTTTTTCCGCCTGAACTATGGCATTCCGGCTTATTTTAAAGTAAAGGTCGTTTGTAAATAGCGTGTCAAACTGAATGCCCGTCAGACGGCCCTTTGCGAGAAGTGCGCCGTGTTTTTTTATAAGGTTTACAAAGTGGGCGGGCTCGTTCTTCTTTGTAAAGACAATCGCCTCTCCGCAAAGGGCGCCGACTTTTGTTCCGCCTATGTAAAAAATATCGCAGAGCCGGGAAATCTCCGGCAGGGTTATGTCGCATTCAGAACAGGCAAGTCCGTAGCCCAGTCTGGCACCGTCTATAAAAAGCGGAAGCTTCTGTTTCCTGCAGACTTCATGAATTGCCTCCAGTTCTTTCTTTGTGTAAAGAGTTCCGTACTCTGTCGGAAAACTGATGTAAGCCATACCTGGAAAAACCATGTGCTCGTGACTTCCGTCATTGTAAAAATCTTTTATGTAGCGGTCTAAGTCCGCGGCGTCTATTTTTCCATTCTTTCCGGGAATCGTAAGAACCTTGTGGCCGGTGTATTCGATTGCGCCTGCCTCGTGAACATTTACATGGCCGGTATCTGCCGCGACTACGCCTTCAAATGGTTTTAAAACTGAATCGATTACAAGCTGGTTCGCCTGAGTTCCGCCTGTAACAAAAGTTATCTGTGCGTCAGGCAGGTTGCATGCCTCTCTGATTTTTTGCTTTGCGCTTTCTGTATAAGAATCCGCGCCGTAGCCGCTGAGAGCTTCCATATTAGTTTGAACCATGCGTTCCAGAATTGCCGGATGCGCGCCGTGTATGTAGTCACTTTCAAAATTCAGCATAGACCAAGTTTAGCGGAATCGTGCGCCTTTAGTTAATCAGTTTATATTAAACTTTTCTTTCCGTCTTTTTTGTTATTGACATATCTTGCGCGATTTAGATAAATTAAAATTTACTTTGAGGATTAAGATGGAAATCAGAAAACTGACAAAAGACGATTTGGACTCTCTGATTGATTTGTACCGGCAGCTGCAACCTGGAGATATGAGTCTTTCAAGACAGCGGGCGGAAGAGGTCTGGGGCGTATGGTCATTGAGAAATTGATAGAACTTGCAAAAGAAAAGGGGGGGGGTAAAGTTATGCTGATGAGCAGTGTACACAGAACTGCGGCCCATGAGTTCTATGCGGACTTGGGATTTACTTCTGACTCAAAAAAATCTTTTGATATGCGGTTGCAATAGACAGATTCTGCTTTTTGCGGCCGCCTGACAATTATTATAGAAAATAGAGAGGGCTACCGGCAAATAAAAGCATCGAGCCTCCCGCAGCTGCGGAAGGCTTATAGATTCAAGCGACTCCTGAAAAAGATTGAATCAAAAGGCAGTGTAGTTAAGAAAATAATTCTCGAACCAAAACTGATTGTCCGGGAAACATGCAAGAAATCCTCCGTCTTGCGTCCATTGCCTCTTCTCTGGCAGTGTCAAGAAAAGGAGCGGCTCCATCTATCCCGCTATATGAGGAGACTGTGTCTGCCCGATTATGCGAAGTGTAGCATTTGATATTCTTCTTTATTAAATTCATGACGCCATTATTTTTTTCTCTTGCAGATTCTTGAATCTCATGCTACAATGAAAAAATGCAGGATCTTGACGTATTTTTTCTAAGTAACGACAATAAAACACTTTCCGGCGTCAGCGAACTTGACTGTCCGGCGGAAATCCATGTTCCGCAGGGAGTTACTAAAATTGACAGGCGTGCTTTTGCCGACTGTCCGGCAAAAATTGTAATTCTGCCTGATTCGGTTACTGAAATTGCTTTTGAGGCTTTTGCCGGCTGCGACGCATTGGAATATGTTCACCTGCCAAAAAAACTTGACTCAATAGGCTCTGCGGTTTTTCGCGGCTGTCTTTCTCTTACCAAAATTGATATGCCTGATTCAATTCCGGCCTTTTCCGAAAGCCTTTTTGAGTGCTGTGTTTCTCTCAAAGACATTCCCTTTAGAGACGGAGTCCTTGAGCTGCCGCGAAATGTTTTTTCCGAATGTTCTTCCATTGAATCTCTTGTAATACCTAAAAGCGTTGCCCTTATCCGCAGCGGTGCGGCCGGTTACTGCGAGAATCTTTCCACTATTGTACTTCCTGCAGGAATCAAACTAATAGAGGACGACGCTTTTCGCGGCTGTTCGGCGCTTGCCCACATACGATTTGCGGACGACAATCCCGTTTTCTTTACCGATGATGCGGGTGTCCTCTTTGGACGCCGTGATGACGGAAATCTCACCCTTATAAAGGTTCCTGTCAGTGCGAGGGAAATTACAATTCCCGGCACAGTAGTTCAGTCTCACAGCGAGGCTTTCACCGGATGCGACGCACTGGAAAAAATTTACATTGACTGCGAGCTTATTGACCACCCGATTTTTGTTGCCCTAAAAACGGAAGTTGTTAATGCTGAAATTATAAATACTTCGGCTCAATCTTCTCCAACGGGCGTCTCTTGCGAGCCGGTTCATGGGGAAAATCTTTCTTCCGAGACTGCCGATTCTTGTGAGCCTGTGCCTGTTGAAGAGGAAGAGCCTGTGTCCGTAGAGGAAACGCTTTCCGAACCCGTTCCTTCCGGCGATGACCTTTTGACCGATATTCTTGGGCAGAATGCGGACTGCGGCGACGACGAGGCTGTGGACGAGCTGGAAGGAATACGTATTACTCCAGAAGAACTCGATGAGGCCGTTATGCGCGGTATTCAGGAGGAGAGCGAGGCAAAGCAGGCCGCACGGCTTGCCGATGTCCAAAACCATAAAGATGACGGCGCGAATACGGCGGAAGACGCGGACAGTGCCGGGTCTCCGGTCGAAATACTGGAACCCCGATTTGTTTACGGAATGGAGAGTATGTCCGCCGCCTTTGAGATTATGGATGAGCGTAGTCTTTATCCCGACCGGCCGGAGCAGGAACTGGACACACATCAGCCTGTAGAAATGGAAGACATTACAACTCTGGTTGTCGTGACAGAAAAAGTAAACGATGACAGAAATATTTCACCTGTGCTAAAAGACTGGTGCGCTTCTCTTGCCCGTCAGCATGAGATAAAGCGTATATATTTTTTTGGCGGTCTCGGCCTTGACAACGATGAATTCCTGTTCGGATTCGGAAAATTTGCCCTTTACCGGAATGTGGTTTACGCCGCCGCTTCGGACAATCTGGACGGCCTCTCTAAAGTAATCAGGAACTTTGCGGAAATTGCGGAACTTGCGTCGCCTGTAAGTCCCTTTCAAAAGGTGTCGGAACCTAACTCACTTGAATTGGAAAAGCCATTTAAGATTTTTGTTCAGGACTGTGGCGGCGAAAATGAAATGCCTTCCGCAGAGTCTGTTTCCGCAGAGGAGTCTGTCGAAGAAAAACCGCCTGTCTCTGAGCCGGTATCAGTAAAAGAGGAAGTGTCTGCCGTCGGACTTTTGGCCCGTGCGCAGCGGCTTTTGAACCGCCGGTAAAAAAAGACCGGTTGCGGGCGCGGACCGGTCTTTTTTTTAATTATACTTCTTTTTTTACACGTAATTGACAGCGACCGCCCGGCCGTTGATAAAGGCATTTACGAGTTTTCCAATGTATTCAACAAGGGCATCAAGAGACTTTTCTTTCATGTGTTTCCTTGACTTGTTTTCTATTAAATTTGCAAGATCCGCGCGGCGGAGTGTCGTGCTTTCCATTCCGTGGGAATATGTTACAGCAAAAATCTGTTCCTCGTCTTTTGTGTGTGTCACGACCTTTTGTATGCGTCTGTCATGTACTTCTTTGTCCAGTATTTTAAGAACCCTGTTGTCAGCCATTTCCAAAACACTGGCGGTAAGATTTTCGGGTAAGACCCCCATGTTCTCGTTGCGGATAAAAATAACATCGGGATTCTCTTTGTCCAAGGCTGTGGCAATTTCAGCCTTGGACATCGTGTAGCGGAGTAATACGGCCTTTGCTCCTATTGACATGATGCTGTATAGTGTTTCAACTGTCTGCGGAGAATTGTCTATAAAAATCGCTACGGTTTTTGGTTTTGCTCCCGAAAAGAAGCGGAGAATGTTTGCTGTCTTAAAAATATCCCAGCGCATATCGTTGTAGGAAATTGTTCGGCCGCCGTCCAAAATCATAGCGGGCTTTTTTGCAAATTTCCTGAAGTTTCTTGAAAGCAATGCGGGAATTGAATTGATAGTCTCAAAAATTTTATTTGTTTTTGCCATAATCGTTCCTCTGTATATATAGACACACGAATGGCGAATAAGTTGCAAAAAAAAAGACCGTCCCGTGTTCTTTTTTTGCAGAACTTACGGAACGGCCTCCTCTAAAGTCAATTTTCAGAATTTAGAGCCTCGGTAGATGCAGAGGCTGAATTACAGTCTCTGCCACTCGCTTGCCTTGGCATTTTTGCCCATAACGGCAACAATCTTGCTTCCGTCGTGGAGTTCAGAAACCGGAATGTAAGCGGCGTTAAGTTTCTTGCCGTCTACCTCGACATATTCAATTCCCTTGCATATGTGGTCTGGGTTCTTAAACTCAATGCTAAGGTTCATCGCTCTCCAGCGGCGTTCAACCTTGAACCCGTCCCATGCCGACGGAATACAGGGATCAAGAAGAAGTCCGTCATACTGTGGGCGGATTCCGAGAATATACTGTGTGATTGAATAGTAGTTCCATGTTGCGGCGCCTGACAGCCAAGAAACTCTTGTGTTTCCCGCGCGCGGTGAGAATGTTGAGTAAGTTGTCTGTCCTACAACATAAGGCTCGCTCTGGCGGATTTCCGCCTTGTCGTTGTATGCGGCCGGAATGGAAGCCTTGCAGTATTCGTATGCCTGGTCTCCGTTACCGAGCAGAGTTTCGGCTATTACGCCCCATCCCTGTGTGTGGTTGAAGATACCGGCGTTTTCCTTGATTCCGGCATTGAAAACAACGGCGCTCATTGTGTCGCGCGGGGCTTTTACAAATGGCGGCGCGCAGAGCATAAGACCGTAAGGAGTCGCAAGTTTTTCCTTTACAGCCTTCATGCATTCGCGTGCCTGCTCAGCGGTTGCGGCGCCTGACAAAACTGACCAAACCTGTGTGTTAAAGTAAATCTGGCCTTCTTCCATTGTGTGGGTTCCGTAAACCTGACCGTCCTGGGTGATGGCCCAGATGAACCAGTGTCCGTCCCAGCATTTTGCCTGAATCGCCTTGTCGAGTTTTTCGCGCTCGCCGTTTGCCCAGACAGCCTCATCGTTCTTGCCGAGCCGCCTTGCGATGTCCGCATATGTGTCCAGTCCGAGGCGGAGCTGGAAGGCTACGAACAGAGATTCTCCGTGGTAGCCGAGTTTGAGACAGTCGTTCCAGTCTGCGAGAAGACCGCATGGAAGTCCGTCCTTACCCATGCGCTCCAGGTTAAAGAGGAGTGCCTGCTTTAAGTGACCGAATACAGTTGCCTCACCTCCGTCAGCGTAGGGAACAACCTTATTGTAGAAGTCAAATTTTCCTGTTTCCGCTACAAAGCAGGGAACTGAGTTAAAGAACCACTGGCAGTCGTCCGAGCGGAATTCCTCCGGCTTTGGAGCCTTTTCGTGTCCTGCGTTAAAGTCCTTTCCGATTACGGGAATGGCACCGCCGTTCTGGCACTGGCCGGAAAGCATTCGGACAAGACGCTCCTCCGCTTCCTCTGGAATTGCGGCGCTTACACCGAGAATATCCTGAACAGAGTCACGGTAGCCGAGACCGTCGCGTTCTCCGTTGTAAACCAAAGAGGCTGCGCGGCTCCAGGCAAATGTAATGAGTGAGTTGTAGAGACCCCATACATTTACAGTGTGGTTGATGTCTTCGTCGGGAGTAACTGCCTTGAACGAGTTGAGCTTTGCGTGCCAGTTCTTGACGAGCCTGTCAAATTCCTCGTCGGCGCGCTTTGCGTTTCCAAATTCGGCGACAGTGTTCTTGCCAACAGCGTCCGCGTCTCCGATTCCGAACATTACGATTACTTCTTTTGTCTCGCCGGCTGCAAGGCTGATGTCGCTCTGCATTGAACCGCAGATGTTGTCACCGTAAGCGTTTGAGTTAAAGCACTTTCCGTTAATGACAGCAGCCGGTTCCTTGTATGAGCCGTATGTTCCGATAAAAGACTCGCGGCTTGTGTCGTAGCCTGCGAGGGGCTGACCGCAGAGCGCCATCCATGAGTGCATTCCCTGTTCGCCCGGCTTGGCATCAGGGAACTGCTTGTAAAGATTGTCGTGGATTGCAAAGCGGAGAATGTTTTCCTTGCATTCACCCTTGGAAATAAAAATAGAGTACTGGAGATTTACCTGGTCCTGCATTGTGGACCACTGGTTTGTAAGCTCGCAGAAGGTAAATGCGGAAATCTTTCTTGCCTTTCCTGAATTGTTTGTAAGCTTGAGCCTCCAATATTCAAAAGTCTGCCCCAGCGGAACATAATAGAGTGCCTCGCTCCTGATTCCTGAATATTCTGAAGTGAATTTTGAGTAGGCTGTGCCGTGGCGGCATTCGCTCTTATACTGGTCGAGCGGTTTTCCTACAGGCTGCCATGAGGCAGACCAGTAGTCGCCGGATTCCTGATCGCGGAGATAGAAATAGCGTCCGGGCTGATCCATAGGGACAGCGTTGAACAAAAGGCGCATAAAGCGTCCCTGCGCGCCTGAGCGGTAAAAGCCGTATCCGCCGGCATTGTTTGTAATGACAGCGCCGTATTCTGTAGAGCCCAAATAGTTGCTCCAGGAAGTCGGTGTGTCTGGACGGGTAATTACATATTCCTTTGCCTCGTCATCAAAAAAACCGTATTTCATAAATACCTCATAAATTAGTTGAAAATTTCACCTTAACCGGATATTCTTATTATATAGATAAAAAAGCAATTGTCAATTTTATTTTATAAAATTTGAACATTTTTTATCAATAATAGCATCTTTATGACAAATTGAGCCCATCTACTGAAATTTGAATTGCGGGCAGACCGCGGTCTTGCGTTTTTCTAAAATGTTACCGTGCAGACAATCGGCAGATGGTCAGACCAGCCTGCCAGCGAGTAAAGCTTAAAGGGCTTGGGGCGTCCGTCCTCGTATGCCCAGTCACCGGTTCTCGGGGAAAAGCCGCTTATGACAAGACTTCCGGCGGAAAAAAAGTGGTCTATGCGCTCCCATCTGTCCCTGAAATTGTAGGAGCCGATGCCGCCCGGAAAGTCAGTCCAGGGAGAGTAAACCAGAGCGGCTTTTTTTATTGCGGGCGCGTTGAGGCGGATTCTTTGGCCCTGGCGGCAGAATTCCTCTATGTCCTGATTAAAGTCTCCGGCGCAAATTACAGGCGTCTCCGGGGCGGTGTCGGAAATACGCGCAATCTGAGCCGCAAGAATCTCCTCCTGCCATGCTCTTATTTCTCTGGAATTTCCTTTATTGCCGGACTTTGACTTCCAATGGTTCACGAAAATCTTCAGGGGGCCTCTGTCCCTTTCCGCAATAAGATCGACCTCAATGATGGGGCGTGTGGACATATGCCTTTCCTTTGCCGGCAGGACAAATTTTGACCCGTATAATTCCAGGGAATGTACTTTTAAATTCTGAAGCCGGCGGCGGGAAATGACGGCGCATCCTATGGAAGAATTCCTGCTTTTTGAAAAACAAGCGTACCGGTAAACTTTTTTCTGGTTCCAGCTGCTGCCTGCCAGAGCGTTTGAGATGTCATAAAGAATTTTGGCATTCTCTATTTCTTCCAGGATTACAATGTCGCCGTCCAGTTTGTTTATTGCTGAACTGAGTTTTTTTAGCCGGTCCTTGTAGGCCTCCGGTCCCCATTTCTTTGACTTTAAAAATTCAGTATACTCCCCGCCGTCATTGCAGGCATCAAAAAAAGTCTGGACATTCCAGTTTACGACTTTCAGTGTGACCGGCTTTTGCGGAGCATGAATTCCGCATGAAAGGAACGGAATCAAAAGAAGAGTAAAAAAGAGTATTTTCATAGAACCTCCTGATATTATATATAGAATAGAGGTTTTATTTAAAATATTACAAAAATTGTTTACAAATTCTTAAATTTTTTATAATATCTTAAATGTTAGAACTAAAATACAATTGTAATCGTCGCGCAGCAATCTGCGTCTGTATACTTCTGGAGGAATAATAGTATGGATGAATTAAAACTAAAATATGGCTGTAATCCTAATCAGCAGCCTGCTCGTGTCTATGTTGATGACGGTAAAATGCCAATTACAGTTGTCAACGGCCGGCCCGGCTACATTAATCTGCTTGATGCCCTGAACGGCTGGCAGCTTGTTAAAGAATTAAAAGAGGCTACAGGGCTTCCGGCGGCCACTTCATTCAAGCATGTTTCGCCGGCGGGAGCGGCTGTAGGAATTCCTCTCTCAGATACTCTAAAGAAAATTTATTTTACGGACAATGTTGAACTGACTCCTCTTGCCGCCGCCTATGCAAGGGCTCGCGGTGCCGACCGTATGTCAAGCTTCGGCGATTTTATCGCCCTTAGCGATACTTGCGACAAGGCAACCGCCCTTCTCATTTCAAAAGAGGTTAGCGATGGAATTATTGCCCCCGGCTATGACGAGGAAGCGCTTGAGATTCTTAAAAAGAAAAAGAAGGGCGGCTACTGCATCATACAGATTGATCCGAACTATGTTCCGCCGGAACTGGAAAGAAAGCAGGTGTTCGGCGTGACATTCGAGCAGGGGCACAACTTTATCAAAATTGATAATTCATGCCTTGAGAATGTTGTGACCAAAAACAAGAGCCTTTCGGAAGAAGAAAAGCGTAACCTTGTGATTTCGCTCATCGTATTAAAATACACCCAGTCCAATTCTGTCTGCTATGTTAAGGACGGACAGGCAATCGGAATCGGCGCCGGACAGCAGAGCCGCGTTCACTGCACCAGACTTGCCGGCGACAAGGCAGACAAGTGGTGGTTGCGCCAGTGCCCCAAAGTTCTGAACCTGAAATTTGTTGAGGGAATAAAGCGTGCCGACCGTGACAATGCGATTGATGTTTACACCGGAAACGAATACATGGATGTTCTTGCGGACGGAAAGTGGGAGCGTGTTTTTGCGGAAAAGCCTTCTGTGTTTACGGAAGAAGAAAAAAAGGAATGGATTTCCAAGAATACAGATGTTGCCGTAGGAAGCGACGCTTTCTTCCCGTTCGGCGACAATGTGGAGAGAGCCTCAAAGTCCGGCTGCCGCGTCATTGCACAGCCGGGAGGCTCAATCCGTGATGACAATGTGATTCAGGCTTGTGATGACCACGGCATCGCCATGGCCTTTACAGGAATCAGATTGTTCCACCATTAAACAGTTAGTCGTCCTTTGACGAGTCGCTGTTCAGAAAGTTATTGAGGGCGTTGGTTACTTTATCAGCGCCCTCTTTTATTTTTCCGGTAACCTTGTCAGTTGTCTCCTGAACTTTATCGTCAACCTTTTTTTTGGCGCCGTTTTCTGTCTCCCCAATCTTTTTCTGGGCCGAGCTCTTCACATCTTCAACAGCCTTTTTGCCTGTGTCCTTAACACTGTTTGCAGTTTTTGTGGCAGTCTCCTTGATTGCGCCTCCAACCTCGCTTGCGGCGCTTCCGAGAGCAGAGCCTACAGCACTGGTGGTTTTTGTCGCGGCTGAAGTTGAGGAAGAGGCTGCCTTCTGCATTTTTGAAACAGCGCTGTCATAACGCTTTGTAAGGCGCCAGTCCGTAAAGCGCTGCATTGTGGAAAGTGTTACAGTCTTTCGGAGGGCGTCAATTCCGGTTTTTTGAGTCTGAACAGAAATTAGTTTTGAACCGTCGCTGTTTTTGGCATAAGTCTCGGCGCTTGTAACAAGAGTCTCAAACTTAGAAAGATAATTTTCTGCGGGTGTTGCGGAAAAAGCAAGAGAACCGACTGCAAGAACTGCGAGAAGTGAAAAAAGCATTTTAATGTTTTTCATGTAAACCTCGATATAAGTAATAAATGATGATATTATAGCGAAAATAAAAAAGAAATTCAATTCTGGCGGGAGAGCGAAAGTTGACAACCGGCATTATTTTTTCCAAATGAATTTAGACTAAATGAGTTTAGTCTAAATAAAAAATCGCTGTGAAATTTTTGAAACGAGAAAAAAATAAATATCTCCGGTTTTATAAAAAAAAATTACTGCACTACTATATTTTTTTTTGAAAAATAGTATAATTGCGTTATAATTCCTATATAAGAAAGTTTATATGCAAAAAAGTGTTATGAATAATAAAGTTGACTCCGTGACTAAAGTAAAATTTCCTATTGGTGTGAAACTTGCTGTTATTATTGGAACAGTGGTTTTGATTTCCCTTGGGACTGTAACAGTTTTAAATAGTCATTTTATCGGGCAGGATGTTAAGATCACCGCGGAAGAAAACAATCTCTCTGCAAACAGTAGGGCTGCCGGCACTGTAGAGGATAAACTTTCTACAATCCGCTCAAATGTATTTCAGCTTTTGGATCTTATCAATGTAACAAGTGGCGGCCGTTCCTCTTCCGTCTCAAAACAGGCTGAGTCTTTTTTCTTTGAGCGAAATCAGGACATTGCCTCTGTCCATATTCTTTCTGAAGACACATATCAGACTTCACAAAAACTTTCTGGCTTTGATACTGAAATTGTAAATGCCCGGTTTTTTATTTCAAATGAAATTGACAGCAGTGTTCTAAAAGAATTTATTCTGTCCAGTTCTGAAGAAATAAAACGCTCCTGCAACGGAGAGACGATTGCGATGAACAGTTCTCCGTTTTTCGGAATTTCCGTTATGTCCCTGTTTTTTCCCTGGAAAGAAAACGGACGCGACCAGACTTGTGTAATCACTTTTTCTATGGAAGTCCTTTCTGATATTTTGGGAAGTTATTCTGTAAACACAACATTCATGATAAACGATTCTGATGAACTTCTCTTGCATCCTGAAACAAACAGAATTCTTATCGGCGAAAGTTTTAAGAATTATCCGCTTGTCATGAAGATTCGCGGTGCAAACCAGAACCGTGATGACAGTATGCAGATTCCGTTTGTGGTGGAAGATGAGTCCGGTAAAAAAAGTAATTATTACGGAGCGTATCAAAAACTTTCTATCGCAGATATTGTGATGATTACAGTTGTTCCGTTGGACTCTGTTTTAGCCGGAGTAAGGGTAACACGCAGAAATAATATTTATCTTACAGGAATTGTATTCTTCCTTTCTATTATAATAATTCTTGTGTTTTCCAGATTCGCAATTTCAGTTCATATCCGGAAACTTACTGCCGCGGCGCATGAAATTCAAAAGGGAAATTTTGACACGCCGATTATCGATGACCTGAATGTCCGCCGCGCTGATGAAATCGGAGTCCTTAACCGAAGTACCCAGGACGAAAAACAGTTTCTGAATACCTTTGCCAAATTTACTAACCGTGGAGTTGCAAAAGCCATTGCCCGAAAAGAAATTGATTTTGACCCTCACTTAAAGGATGTAACGATTTTCTTCAGCGATATCCGCGGTTTTACAGCCATTAGCGACGGTTTTAAAAACCGGTTTCAGAATGACTCCCCTCGCGAGATTATCGGTTTTTTGAATGACTATATGAGCCGTATGGTAAACTGCATCACCTTGAGCAACGGCAATGTTGATAAATTTGAGGGAGATGCGATTATGGCTGTCTGGGGACTTTTGCGCGATGACAGCCTTGACTTTGAGAAACTTCCCGAGCACGACGGACAGCGGTTAAAACTTTCCGAACTTCATTTAAGCCATGTAAAAGAAGACGCTCTCAACGCAATCCGTGGAACCATTGCGATGCGCTATGCTCTGATGAAATACAATAAAGACGCGGAAATATTTACAGCCGCCCACGCAAATGAGGAAAGGGCAAAATACAAGCCGCATATCAGAATCGGTTGCGGTATAAATTCCGGCCGTGCCACATGCGGAATTATGGGCTCTGACGATAAAATGGAATATACCGCAATCGGAGACGCTGTAAATTTTGCGTCTAGAACAGAAAGCTCGAATAAACCATGCGGAACTGATATTCTTATTACGGAAGACACTTACAATATTCTGAAAGACGATTTTATCAGAAATGAGTCAAATGATTTTACAATAAAAGAAGACAACTTGGAAAATGAAATTGTTGTCGAAATGATTCCTGTTGAATTTGAGGTTAAGGGAAAAGGAATTCAGCATTTTTACGGCGTTGTTAATATGCCGGGTTTTGATTTAGAGAAATTCTTTAAAGGCGGAGATTCTGAATTTATTCCTGACGAAGATTGTTTAAAAGCTGCCGGACCTGCCGGTCCTAAAAGTCTTGATGAAGTCCGTTTGCTTCTGGGAATACCGATTCCCGAATTTGCAAAGGTGAATCTGAATGAAGAAGAAAATAAAATACAAGTTAAACAATAATCTGCTTGCACCGTTTTGCCTGGCAGTCTTTATTTGTCTCCTTGGCGCATTTCTAAATTCTTACCTGTTCTATAACAGTTTTCTCAGGGCGCTTACAAAATTGAATGAAGAGCCGATTGCAAAGATTACATTCAAGTATAAGACCGCGCAGAGAAAATTCTTAGACCGTGTTGTCTGGGACAGACTCAGACAGAATTCTCCTGTCTATAACGGAGACACAATTCATACTTCCTCTTTTTCCGAAGCCACTATCTGGTTTGTCGACGGAAATGTTCTTGATCTGTCAGAGAATACAATGGCTCAGGTTTTTCTCTCGGAAGACAAGCGTCTTAAAGCCGAACTTTCTGACGGTTCTGCCCTTGTTGACTCTTCTGATTCCGGTAACGGAATGACCCTTTCTTCCGGGGGCGTTGAGGTTTCCGTTGACTCCGGTTCTGCGTTAAGTGCGTCCGGCGGAAATGTCTCGGGTGAGGGCGGTATCGCACTTCAGGTTATAAAAGGAAATGCATCTGTCAAGGCCGGAAACAAGGAGGCTGTCTCTGTATCAGTCGGCGAGGAAATTAAAATTGATAGTTCCGGTGTGAATAAAAATGTATTTACGGTTACGGAGCCGGCTCCAAATTCCAGAATTTTATATTATACAAAAGATGCGTTTCCTGTAAAATTCAACTGGAAGTCAGACATCGTGCAAAATGACACACCATTCCGGCTAAGTATTTACTCTGATAAAAATTTAGAGAATAGGGTTGAGGAAATTCCTGCGGTTATAGGAAAGCCCGTAACGGTCGAACTTAATAAAGGAAAATATTATTGGACTGTCACCGGAGAGAATTTTTCGGCGGAGGGAAGATTCCAGCTCATTCAGTCTTTAGCGCCCGCTTTAATTTCTCCTGTTGAAAATTATTCCTATTATTACAGAAGCAGAAATCCGAGCGTCCGCCTGATTTGGACAGAAAGTGAATTTGCCACGGCCTATAAACTGGAAATTTCAGACAGTCCGCGTTTTGATAAAATAATTCTTGACCAGCGGTCTTCAACAACCTCTTCAATAATTTCAACTCTTTCTGAAGGCAAATATTGGTGGCGTGTTACTCCGTTTTATACAATCAACAGAATTGGTTTTTCAGAGCCCTCGAAAGTTTCATATTTTGTTATTGAAAAAAAGAGTGTGCTTAGAAAACCTGTCCAGCTAGTTCCTGTTGTTGACGGCATTGTTAATACCGAGCCTGATGCAAACGGTGTTTATTTTTCCTGGAAACAGGAAGATGAGGCTGTAAAATACAATATAAAAATCGCTGATAATCCTGAACTTAATAAACCTGTAATTTCAGAAATTGTGGAAGAAAATTATTTTACAATGAAATCCGACAGCAGAAAATTAAAAGACGGAAAATGGTTCTGGGCGGTCAGCCAGCTTGACTTTGAGGGAAATGAATCTGCCTCGTCTGAAGTCAGACCATTCTTTGCTTTTACAGGAAAACCGAACCAGCATACTATTGAACCGCAGGACGGATTCAGAACAGCTTATTCCTTAATGCCTGACACTCGGTTCACATGGAGACGCAATCTTCCGGAAACCTTTGAAACTTCTTTTGAAATTGCGCGTGACAGTTCATTCGATAAAATTCTTGTGTCAAGAAAAGAGGATGGAAACAGTGACAAAGGTTTTTCATTAAAGCCGGGAACTTATTACTGGCGGCTTGTCTCCTCTAACGGCACTAACGGTGCGGAACTGATTACTCCCGTAAAATCTTTTACCGTTTTGGATAACCTTCCGTCTGCAAAAATTGTTCAGCCGGAAAAATATAAGGTTGTCGCACGAGAGATTGCGCCTGTAAGATTTGAGTGGGAAAAAGTTCCCGGAGCTGATTATTATAAATTTACAATTACACAAAAGGACGGAGCTTTGCTTTACGAAAATACGGTTTACGACTCGTTTGCGGAAGTTGATATGTATTCAAAGAAATTCAGTGATAAAACCGAATATCATTATCAGGTTCAGGCTATGGCTATGGCAATCCCCGGAGTTTGCAGCCGCCGGACCGGTAATATTGCGGAAAAGGGATTGTTCCTCCATAAACTCAGACCGATAGAAATTATTTCTCCCGGAAAAGATTCCAGCATGAAAGGTGATGATGTGGTCTTTAATCCGATTGTTGCCGAATGGAATTCTGTTGATGATGTAAAGGAAGCGCAATTTATTTTGTACAAGACAGATGTTTCTCCAAAAGTGGAAATTCTGAAAGTCCCTTCCGAAAAAGAATTTAATTCCGGCAAAAAGGTTGCTCCGAAAAAAATTGTGATTGACACTTATGACGGCTTGCGGCCCGGAAATTATGAAATTATTGTAAAGGCAAAAACTATGGACGGGATTGATGTTTCAAATACTGATAAAAAATATCGCGGACGGTTTAGTGTTCTTCCGATTGCACCTTTGGAAATTCCGACCTCATTGGTATCAACACCTTCTGTTTTTGATGTTGAGTATCTGAAAGTTCCTGAAAATCCACGGCAGATAAATCTTTCATGGAAGCCCGTTTCTAAGGCTACGGAATACCAGATTTGTATAAAGAATAAAGAGGGAAGAAACCTCCTGTACAACAAGATTGTGTCAAAGGGAACTTCTTATAAAATTAATTTTAATGAAATCTCTGATGAAAATAAGGCGCTCTTTTCTTCAGGAACTTTTACATGGAGCGTTCAGGCGATTCAAAGAATTGATCATGACAAAGACGGCGTTTTGGATAAAATTCTAAAGGACAGTCCATTGGCATACGGAACTTTCTCTACAAATATTCCAAGCCCAAAAAGGGCAAAAGGAAAAAAGGCGGCGAATCCTTATGGAAACTAAACGGCTTCTCGCGACATTTTTAGTTTTTTTCTTTGCTTTTTCGGTCTTTGCCGTAAATAAAAAAAAGGATTCGGAGAGGGTCAGCGAAAAAAATACAGTAAATTCAACTGAAAAAAAATCAAAGGAAAATGCAGAAAAGTCTGAGGACGCTGAAATAACGGCGGAGAAAAAATGGCAGTTTCTGGAGTGGGACGAAGATGCTCCGGAATTTGTACTTTGTTATGAGGTTGTCATAGAGGAATGCAATTTAAAGACTAACGAATGGTCTGAAATAAGAAGAAACAAAACCGAGGATAACACTCCGAGAATTCAGGTTAATCCTCTTTTGCCGCCTGGAAAATACAGGTATAAGATTATTTCCTATAATATGATTGAAATTGCAGCGACTGAATCTGATTGGTATGATTTTATGATTTACCAGGCGTTCCAGCCTAAAGTAAATTCACTCTCCGCAAATGTAAATAAGAGTTCAACATTGTATCTTGAAGAATTTAATGACGGAATCTTTAAGATTGAGGGCGAGAATTTATTTTCGCCTGACAAATCGCCGACTTCTTATACAGAGTATAAACTTTCCAATATAAAGAAAAAGAATTCTTTTGTGAATGTCTCGGAAATTCTTGAATCTGATAATAAAAAGGCACGCTCTCTTTCCGTAAAATTTGACATGAATAGTCTTGATACCGGAAAGTATTATTTTGTTGCGACTGACGCCAGCGGATTAAAAAGCGAGGAAGATAAAAAATCCTTGCTTACAATTAAATATAAAAAGGCTGTTGACTTTGATGTAAGCGGCGGATATTCTTGTCCTGTGATTTTATATGATGATACGATAAAAACTTATATGGGCTCTTCTGTCTGGCCATTATCCATGTATGCAAAGGCATCTTTTATTCCGTTTAAACATAAGTATGGTTATCTTGGAATGGGAGTCTCCGCAAACTATACGAGGATGAGCGTGGAATTTGACGACTATTCTGTTTATGGAAATATGCTGAATACACACGGTTTATTTATTTTTCAGTTTCCGATCAGAGTAAAGACAAATTCCGGGTATAAGCATATTATGACGCTTGAGGCACACGGAGGCGTCGGAATAACCGCAATTTATGATTTGAAATTTGATTTTGAAAGAGGTGATGTGTCAGATCCCTTGAATAGTGTCAATTTAAGTTTTATAGCAGGCGGGGCAATACAGTTTTATACAGTGGGAAGACTTTTTGTGGAACTGAATGTTGATTATATTCAGGCATTTATGTCTGATATGTCTTTGGGAATGCTTGTGCCGTCCGCCGGCATCGGCTGGCAGTTTTAGGAGTGCGTATGAAAAAGATGATTCTGCATGGACTTAAAAGGATTGCTGTAAATCTCTTTGCCTTTATATTTGCCTCGTTGGCTTTTAATTCCTGCCAGATGTTTACGGATTCCTGGAATGCGCCGGTAAAAGATTATTTTAAAGAATACACGGAAAATGCTGCTGTTGTTGGTGTTGAGTTTGAAAAGGAATATCCTGTTGACTCTGAAGGTTATATTTCTGTTCCGTCTTATCCGGATATAAATGTAAGTCTCATTCTCAGAAATCCGCGGAAATATGTCCTTGATACTTCCGTGGAATTTAATAACAGGGAAACTTCCGCAGATTACGGACTTGACGAGTTTCCGACGGTTTTGCAGAATTCTGAGGATTTTAGTGTAATAAATATGACGCTGACATCTGCTTTTCTTAAAAACCACGAATGGGGAGGAGATGTTTCTTCAAAAATTTCTATGGTTGAGCAAAAATCCGGACGAGTTTTCTCACCGTATAATCTTGCCTTGAGATGTAATACACCTCCGGAGATGTTCGGGGCAATCGTCTGTAATCTTCCTGACGGTTCGGGAAACACAAAATATGTTCTCTGCTTTAATATTCCGAAAACTGAATATCTAAAAAAAGGCGCGACCCATTCTGATATTGAGAAAATAATTATAGACGGAAACGAATTTCCTGTTTCTATTGATGATGATGGAACGGTGAATACAAATTCAACATCTCTGGTTACGGAAGAACCTTCAGGAATGAGCGGCGGAAGTGCCGGCGATTTTATTCCGACGGGAACTGCGCTTTATTATATTACCGGTGATGTATTAAGCAGTGAGGGTACAATCTACAATTTAGGTGTAGAAGACTCAAAAGGGCTTGGGCTCTTTTATAAAGTCTCTGCAAATGCCGAGGCCTTGAATGAGGTCTCCTTCCTTGATAATAATGGAAATCCTATTACAGGGGAAACGAGACTTGCGTTGGATTCGGAATGTTCTTACAGTACGGTTCAAATTGTTCCGCCGGCGTCTGCGGAAGATGCTTATACAGTTTATGAAATTTATTCAGTTGATAATGCAGAGAAAGAGACTCTTGTTGAGAAGGCAAGGAATAAAGGCATTACAAAGGTAAGACTTTCTTTCGGGAAGAATAAAATTTATGCCTACGCGCAGAAGGATTATTTTGCGGATTCTCCAAAATCTTCAAGAGTTATAACAGTTGTGTCTCCGGTTGCTTTCGGAGATATTGAAATTCCTGATTATAAAGTAGAAATCAATGCGGATAAAACAAGTGTTACAAGTGCCGACACAATAACAATGCGCGCGGCGGTTTATGAAGCCGGCGAGGAAATTCAGAGTCCAGACTTAACTGACTGGAGTATCAGAATATACAATCACGGAATTGACACCGGCTGTCTGTTTCCTCAAAATATTCTGAAACTCGACGGCTGCGGCCTAATAAACGATGACTATGTTCTTTATGTTTCTGTGAAATTTAACGGAACAACTTATAGTTCAAATATTAATATTAAACTTACGGAATAGGAGGGCGGGCATGAAAAAAAGTCTTAATCCTGTGAATATAATCCTTACTCTTTTGATTATTCCTTTTTTGTGGAGCTGCAATAATCTTTTTTCAAATGATGAACAGTCGCAGAAAGAATATGTGGTTTCCGGTTCGTTTTATGTAAATGGAAGTGTTCCGTCCGGTTTTTCCGGAAATAATTCAATCTCCTGTTCTGCACTGCCGGCTTACATTGCGTCGCAAGACCTCTTCTATAATATAAACGCTCTTCTCGTTTCTGATTCTACGATTAAAGAAGAAGGAAGTGTTTCCGGAAATAATTTTTCTGTAACGCTTAGTAAAACGGGAATATGGATTCTAACAGTCGAAGGATTTTCTGACTCCGGAAAGACAGAAAAAGTTTATTCCGGAAGTCTGCAGGTAACGATTGACTCGAAGGGGCTTGTGGACGATGGGGTAACGATTGTCTTGAATCCGATAAAAAGCGGAAGCGGAAAACTTGCTCTTGTAATCGATGTTGATTCTGACAGTGGAATAAAGTCGATGAAGGCGAATCTGGTGTCAGTCCCCGGTAACGAGTCGGTCCTTTCCGAGAATTTTGAGACCTTTCCGGCGGAGATTTTAAAAGACGACATTGCATCGGGAAGTTATACATTAAGTCTGTCTTTTTACGATAAAAAAGAATCGGAGGATGATAAGAATTTAATTTACGCCGCTCAGGAAACAGTTAATGTATTTGCCAATCTGAAAACCGATTGTTGGCAGGGTGGGTCTGAATATATAAAGTCAGGAGGGGATTTTACAGTAACAAAAGAAAATGTAGATAATTTTGCAAGAACGACATTTTTTGTTCAGGGGGCTTCCGGAACTTACGCTCCTAAAAATAATGCGTCAGATACAAATACGGGAACCTATTTTGATCCTTACGCGTCAGTTCAAAAAGCGTGTGACAGAATTCTTGAGATAAACGATGAGAGTTCAATATATACGATTTATGTTGACGGAATAATAACAGCGCAGACTGAAAAAAGTGTTGCGGATTTTTCTTCTCTTGATTCTTCGAAAAAACTTAATATTCATATAATAGGTTTGTCTTCGACTTCTCTTGCTGAACTTCATGGAAATCCGGATACTTCTGTTTCTATTCAATATGGCCATTGTGCTTCTGTAATTGAACTTGGTGTCGATGGCGGTCCTAAAAAAATCAATGCGGTTCTTAAGAATTTGATTATTACAGAAGGGCGAACTTATTTTGGCGGCGGAATAAGATATTATTCTGAGGATTTGACATACACACTTGAAATAAGTAATTGTATCGTAAGAAATAATTATGGAAATTTTGGCGGCGGTATGATGATTCAGGGCGGGCTTGTTGTCTTAACTGACGGGACGGTGTTTGGTGACAAATCTTTTGTATCTTCTGCTACTTCTTCGCATTGTTCAAATATGTCATCCGGTAATGGCGGCGCAATAACAGTTAACGGCCATAATGCTCCGACAAAACTGGTTATGAAGGAAGGAACTTATGTCTGCGGAAATTATACTTCCGGAGATGAAACCGGTGGTGGAGTTCATGTTCAGCGCAGCGCACAATTTACTATGGAGCAGGGGGCGTGTGTTCTGTATAACGGTGCCCAAAAGAATGGCGGCGGAATTTTTATTGATAGTAATAAAGATAGTGGCGGGGAAAGAGATTATTCTAAAATAGATATTTCCGGAAGTGTAATCGGAAATATCTCTGGATCCAGTGGCGGCGGAATATATGCTGATACAGGTACGACTGTAACCTTAACTGGCGCAACTGTCAGCGGAAACAGCGCTGCTGATTCTGGCGGCGGAATATATTTTAGAGGATCGGAACTTAATATAGATGCTGACAGTAAGATTGGTGATGTTTCTGCAACCGCAACCGCAACAGTCTCAGGCTGTTCTAATAAGGCAAAGAATGGCGGCGGAATATATATTGACGGTGGAACTGCAGATATACAGGGAAGTGTCTTATATAATTATGCGTCAAATGCTGGCGGCGGAATATGTGGTAAGGGAACTGTAACTTTAAAGGGAGATGTTTCGTATAATTATGCAAAAGACGGCGGTGGAGTCTGCGCAATGGGAGGTATAGGTTTAAATGCAGAAAATGCTACAATTAAAAACAATAAAGCTAATATTGGCGGCGGAATATATGCTGATACAGGTTCAACTGTAACTTTAACTGGTGCAACTGCCAGCGGTAATAGTGCCGACAGTAAGGGCGGCGGAATATATGCACAGGTGGCTACGACTGTAGAGTTAAAAGATTCAGTTATCTCCGATAATATTGTTACAAATGGTGATGGTGGAGGCGTATACTGTGAAACGGGGGTAGTTATGTCTGGCGGTGAAATAAAAGGTAATTCTGTCGGGGACACCGGTAAAGGAAATGCGGTTTATGTTTGCGACACATTTAAAATGAGTGGCCCTGCACGGATAGACAGAAACAATGATGTGTATCTTCCATCGGCTAAAACAATTAAAATTTCCGGAGCCCTTACAGGAGATGCGCCGGTGGCGACAATTACACCGGAAGTCTTGACAGAGGGAACTGTGATTCTTTCTGAAACGACAACTGGGCTGCTTTCTAGTAATTATAAAAAATTCATCGTGTTTGATACGAATTATATCATAAAATCAGACGGAAAACTTTATCAAGGTTCGGATATTGAGTATCTTACTAGTCCGCCAGTTTCTGGTGATGAGGTATACTGCAGATCTCAAGCCGGTTTACAGAAACTTGCAGGTTGGGTGCAGGATGGCAAAGGTCTTGGAGGTGTAACAATTCATATTGATGATGATATCGTTTGTACAGGAGATTTTACACCAATAGGAGGCGGAACAAGTCCTGACTCTAATAAATTCTCGGGCACAATTGACGGAGACGGCCACACAATAAGTGGTATTGATTTAACTAACGCGACGACATATTTTAAAGCCTTTGTTCCCTATCTTTCCGGCGGAAAAATAAAAAATCTGACTTTAGAAGGTGTGTCTTCTTCTTGTGCTTTTACAAGTAGGGCTGCTAACTCTACAATAGAAAATTGTGTAAATAAAATTAAGATAACTAATAGTTCTAGTTCTAGTTCGTCAATAGGGGGCTTTTGTGGAGTGGTACAAGGCAATTTGACAATTAAAGGTTGTACAAATAATGCTGCCATTACAAGCAGTGCGAGTTATGTCGGCGGTATTATTGGTCATCTCTCCTATGGTAGTGGTAATACTTTTTCAGAACTTATTAATAAAGGAAGTATTAAAGGAAAGAATTTTGTGGGAGGAATTGTTGGTGCTGCTTTTTCCAGTGTTATAAACAGTGCAAATTACGGCAGTGTGGAAGGAAGTTCTTATGTTGGCGGAATTGCAGGAAATACAGATTGTTCTTCTAGTTCTCAGGACGGAATGAAAAACTGTCATAATAGTGGAAGTGTAAAAGGAGCCTCATATGTAGGCGGAATAGTCGGCTGTGCAGATATATCATCCCAATTAAATTATAATGCATACATACAAAACTGCTATAATGATTCGGAGGTTTCTCTTTCTTCTGGTAGTGCGACAACAATAGGTTATGTTCTTGGAGGCGTTAAAACAGACAGCGGTTCCGGCAATTTTTATATGACCTCCACATATTATGTAGATAAGGGAGTTTATACTGCCTGTGGTGTTGACATATCTCCTTTTGCAAATGCGGTTGCCCCGGTGTCAGGTCTTGATGTTACCGGATTGAATGACTGGGTTACTAGTAACGGTTCTTCAACATATTCAGCATGGACGGATGCCGGTAAATTTGTCTGGGAGTAATCTGAATAAGTCCTTGTATAAAAGTTATTCAGTATTTATCGCAAGAAGCGTGCCTCTATAAACTAAAATCTTTAGGGGGCACGCCGTTAGAGGACAGCGCCGGCTATTTCACTTCATTCTTCAGGCACTGCGAGCAGCCTACAATCATAACATGCTTTTTTCCGCCTGTCTTGTTAAAAAGCCGCGCCACAAGGTGGCCGTCTACGGGAAGGCTTTTGTTGCAGACAGGGCATATCCGTTTTACTCCAGGCTCCGGGCTGGGATAGCAGTGGGGACAGCCGTTTATTGTGCAGCGCTGGTCCGGTACATTCATGGGCCTGTAAACTTTGCTGAATATATTCTGTCCGTTTACGAGCGGAGAGCCGCAGAGCGGGCAGTTTACAAGGGCATGGTGCGAAGGCGTCTCCGCCTTCTTTTTAGGCTTTCGCTTAAAAAAGGCAAAGTAGGAAAGAGCCGCGGTTATTATAAAGAGTCCCAGTATTAAAAAAACATATTCCATACTGCTGTAATTATACCACACTTTGCGTCTATTTTTATATGTTACTTGAAAAATCTTCATATTTCCTATATATTAGTTGCATGCAAAAGATCATCGTTGTCGGTTCGGGCGGGCGTGAGCACGCCATCGCCTGGCGGCTTGCAAAAAGCCCGTCTGTAAGTGAAGTTGTATGTGTCCCCGGAAACGGCGGCACCTGTCATGAAGATAAATGTGTTAATGTTTCTCTAAACGCAGCCCGGGGGCTTGAGGGAAATCCCTATGTGGCCATAGCTAAAAAAGAAGGATGCACCTTTGCCGTAATCGGTCCTGAAGACCCGTTGGCCGAGGGCCTGGCCGATGAATTTTGGGCCGCGGGAATTCCCTGTGTAGGTCCAAAATCTAAGGGCGCACAGCTGGAGGCCAGCAAAGACCTTGCAAAGGCATTTATGAAAAAATACAATGTCGCGGCTCCTGCCAGTGAGACTTTCACTGACCAGAAATCCGCCGATGAATATATAGAAAAACACGGCGCCCCGATTGTCATCAAGGCGGACGGACTTGCTGCCGGTAAGGGTGTTACTGTTGCAGCCTCTGTCCGTGAGGCAAAGGCCGCCGTTGACGATATTATGAATTCCGGCCGAGTCGGAGAAGCCGGCAAGAAAATTGTAATCGAGGACTATCTTGCTGGTATCGAGATGTCTGTTCTCGCCGCTGTTTCTGTTGACGAGACTTCTGTAAAAAACGGAAAGGCGACTATTGTTCCGTTCCTGCCGGCACGCGACCACAAGCGTCTCAACGACGGGGCGAAAGGTCCTAATACGGGCGGAATGGGAGCCGTTTGCCCGCTCTCTGATGTAACTCCCGAAGTAATGAAACAGTTTGACGAAACTATTCTGCAGCCGACTCTCAAAGGTCTGATTGCGGAAAAATTTGACTACCGCGGTTTTATATTCTTCGGTGTGATGATTACAAAGAACGGTCCTAAACTTTTGGAATACAATGTCCGCCTTGGTGACCCGGAAACACAGGCCGTCTTACCTCTTATGGACTTTGATTTTTTTGAAATGTGTCAGGCCATTGTAGACGGAAGTCTTTCAGACTTTAAGTTCAGCTGGAAAAAAGAATTTTCTGTCGCTCCTGTAGTAGTTTCCGGAGGATATCCCGGAAGTTACCTGAAGGGTGTTCCCATAACAATTGAAGAGTGCCTCATAAAAAAACTCGGCGGAAAAATATTTGTGGCGGGCGCTATAGAAGACCGCCGCGCCTCGGAAAGACTTCCCGGTATCCCGAACCTCATTACAAGCGGCGGCCGTGTGCTTGCAGTTTCTGCAACCGCTCCCACTTTTGAGGACGCATGGAAAAAAGCCTATGAGTCTATTGAGGCGGTTAAGTTTGAGAAAATGTTCTTCCGTAAAGATATTGGGCTTCCCGGAGCGGCTGTCTCAAACTAAAAAATGAACTTAAATAATATTTACATTGTCCTTGCCCGTCCCGACGAAAGCCGAAATGTCGGGGCCGCCTGTCGCGCAATGGCAAACAACGGCATCACACATCTGCGCATAGTCGGTAAGCGGCAGGACTTTGATGACGAGCGTGTCCGCATTCTTGCAATCCATGCCGCCGGTATTTGGGACAATGCGGAATTTTTTGACACTATCACGGAGGCAACGGCTGACTGCTCTGTCAGCGCCGCGACAACCAGACGGCGTGGCAAAAAGCGCAAGGGTAAGCTTTTTTTGCCGGAAGAGTTTGCTTCCTTTGCAAAAAGTTCTTTGGAAAAAGTCGCCGTCGTTTTTGGAAATGAGCGCACCGGCCTTACAGATGAAGAAGTCGACCTGTGCACTACGGCGGTAACCATTCCGTCTGATGATACTTTTCCCTCTCTAAATTTGAGCCATGCGGTGCAGATTATGTGCTACCATATTTTCCGCGCCCGGACTCCTGACTTAAAAGGATATACGCCCATAAATCTTGAGCGTCTCGGCAAAACCATTTCTGTCATTGCGGACGACCTTCAGGCTCTGGGCTTCTTTAAAATTACGGGGCGGGCCGATATGGAAAAATTTTGGCAGGGGCTTTTGTCCCGTGCGGCCTTGTCCGAGAGCGAGGCCAAATATATAGAAAAAATATTTAATAAGGCAAGGGGACTCTCTCAAAAAAATTAAAGACTTATGAGGCTCTCGTCGATTATGCCTGTAAACTGGGCAAGAATTGTCGCCCGCCTTATGCAGGCCTTGAGTTGCCTTATGTTGCCCTTCCAATAGCCGGTCTGCATTTTCTGAACCGCTTTGTCAGTAATTGTAAAACTTTTTTCCTGCGTCCTTTTTATTTCTTCCAGTTCCGCCTCTACCAAAAAAGGAATGTCCTCCGTGCGTTCCCTGAGCGGCGGAATATTTATCGGAAAGTGGACAATTCTCCAGTAAAGATCGTCCCGGAATTTCTTCTCCTCAACGAGGCGCTCAAGATTCGCGTTTGTCGCAAAAATAAGGCGGACATCGCTTTTTATTTTTTTATCCGAACCGAGCGGATGAAACATACCTGAGTCCAAAAATTCAAAAATCTGGCCCTGACATTCCAGAGGCAGATCTGCAATTTCATCCATAAAAAGTGTGCCACCGTCCGCCATCTTAATGCAGCCGTCTCTGTCGCGTGCGTCAGTATAGGCTCCTCTCACCGTTCCGAATAAATCGCTTGCAATCAATTCTTTGTTTGCGCCCATATTCATTACGACAAAAGCCTTATCCCTCCGTGAAGAAAGTTCATGTATAATGCGCGCGGACATGGTTTTTCCGGTTCCGCTCTCACCGTATAGAATTACCGGAGTGTTCCACGAAGAGACCAGCAGCAGCAGCTTTTTTATCTCTTCAATTTTACTCGATTTTCCGGCTATTCTTGAAAGTTCAGGAATGTTTTCAATTGCGGCTGTCGGAAGAAAATTTCCGCCCGGACACTTTTCTTCCCTGTGAGGTGCCTCTTCCTTTAAGAATTTGTAAATGGCTTTTCTTGTAAAGGGATAAAAAAAATTCTTTGTCTTTTCCATGAAATTATTGTAGTAATCAGAAAGTTCATTTACAGTCGTAAGAACAACCGTCCGGCCTGAAAAAGTGTTGAGCAGGCTGTCAAGGTTTCCGTCTGCTTTTTCAAGATGGGCGCTGGCCATATCAATAAAAAGCAAGTCAAAATCAGACGCGCTTTTTAAAAGCGTTGGAATCTGCGAGGTTCGGAAGAATTGAAGGACGCAATTTTTAGTGCAAACCAGACGAAATACAAGAAAGACATCTGCTTTGGAGGCGACAACAGCAAGAGAATAATTTAATGTTGTAAAAGCCATTGGTTGATGCTACTTTTTGAAAATCCTTTGCCAGATAAGAATTATTCTAAAGTATAAGTACGGAAAAAGCAAGAAAATTTTAAATGGATTCCTTAAAATTTCACTCCATATTTCCCTGCCTGCGTTAAATGTGGATTCCCTTACCCTGTGAACCTGGTCGCAGAAAATTCCGATTGCGTCACGGTAATAAATAAATACGCTCGAAGAAAATCTGTTCCGCCTGTTAAAAGGCCAGCAGTCTTTTTCCTTGACGCCTTCACTCAAAAGAACAAGTGAGGGAGACGCCTTGTAAATTGCCTGAATGATATTGTCTTCCTGCGCCTTTGGGTAATAGCCGACATAGCGGCCTACGACATGCAGGTTTGGAAATGTTTTGTTTATATTACCTACAGTTTTCTGAAGTGACTTTTTTTTGCCGCCCAAAATATAGAAGGTCTTGTAGTGTGTGTCCAGAATAGAAAGAATGCTTATGAGCGCGCTGAATGGATTGTAGCGGACAGGAATGTCTCGTTTTAAAAATGCCGCTCCGCTGATGATGCTTTTTGAAATCGGAAGAACTAAATCCGCGTTTTTTACGCATTCTGCAAAAACATTCTTCCTTCTGGCGCGTAAAAGTCCCCAGACAGAAAGAAATACAATCTGCTTCGTTCCGGGCTTTGCCAAAAGTTCCAGAATCTCATTCTCCAAATTCTCCGGCCGGCATATATCAATTCCGACACCGGCAACATCAATTCTTTCTATAGACATCTTTTCTCCTGACTGTAACCGCTAGTCCGTAGCGGCGCCGTTTTGCACTGCCGCTATTCCGTAAAGCGCCGCAGTCTCGCAGCGCAAAATATTTGTTTTAAAATGAACCGCGCTAAAGCCCTTTGACAAAAGGCTTTCAAATTCTCCGGCGCTTATTCCGCCTTCCGAACCTACCGCTATTGCGCATGCCCTCGTCTTGTCCTTTTCCGCAATCGGCGCGAGTGCTTCCTTTAATGAAACGCTTTTGTCATTGCGCTCATAAAGAACAAGTGCGGCACATTTTTCCCGGCCGGCGTTTTCTTCCCTGAAAATCTCAACCGCTCTTTCCAACGAGCAGGGCGGCAGAATCTGCGTATCAACCTTGGAACCGCTTTGCTGTCTTGCCTCTCGTATAATGCGGATAAAACGGTCTGTCTTTTGCAGCGTCTTTTCCATGCCGCCCTGTGTGTATTCTCCGATTACGGGAATAATTGTTTTTACTCCGCATTCGGTTGCCTGTCTTACGATTAACTCCATCTTCTGCGGTTTCGGAATGAACTGCAAAAGCGTGTAACTTATTCCGTTTATGTCCGACGAGTCTTCGTTATCTCCGCCGGAATCCTCGGCGCCGGCCAAATCGCATCTTTGGAGAATTATTTTTTTCCCATTATCATCAACCTTGCATACTGTCATGCTGAATGTCATTCCGCCTGGAGCAGAAACGCTTATCATATCACCGGGCATCATTCTCAGAACAGAGCGCAGGTAGTGAAAATCCTTTTGTGTAATCTCCAAAAAACCCCGGCTGTCGGGGGTCTTTGCCGAAATGAACTGCCGCATTTACTCTTCTTCGGCTCCGGTCTCGGCATTGGACTCTGTCTCAGTCTTCTGTTTTGCCTCGGCTTCCTGCTGCAACTCCTTTAAGGTTTTTGTGCTCCTTACAAGAGACTTAAAGTTTCCCTCATTCAGAATTTCTATCGCGGCGTTAAGCTGTGTGTCAAAGTCAAGGTCGTAGAGCATGGGCTTCTTTGTCCTGCCTGCTTCAATGCGGACAAGGCGGCGGAGAAGGCGGAGATCAAGATTCGTGTCTTTTTGAAGAACGCTTGCGTAATTTCCAATATCGTCTTCCGTCATGCCGGGATGGAGTTCAACATACTTTCGGATAGTCTCGTCCTCGCTCAGTTTTAGGAGCGCCTTTGTCTGCTCCTCCGTGTATTCCGGCGAGAGGGCAACATCTCTGTCGGGCGGAATTCCTATTTTGTCAATGTTCGTGTCGCTCGGTGTGTAGTAGCGGGCCATGGTGAATTTTATTCCGTCCTCGTGCTTTAAAGGCAGAACCTGCTGAACGCTTCCTTTTCCGTAAGTGCGCTCCCCGATGAGGTATGCAAGGTGATTGTCCTTTAGCGCGCCGCTAAGAATTTCCGAGGCGGACGCTGAACCCCTGTTTATGAGAATCACAATCGGCTTGTCCATTACAACGGTGCCTTCCTTTGTCGCGTTTATTGAACGAGTTTCGTAGGACAGCCGGCTTTTTGTGCTTACAATCGGGCCTTCATCAATAAACTTGTCCGCAATCTGAGCCGCGCTGTTGAGAAGTCCTCCAGGATTGTTTCTTAAATCTATGATAAGACCATTAAAATTCTTTTCCTTAAAGAAGTTCAGCGCGTCCTGTGTGCGCTCGACAGTTTCCGGCGTAAATTGAATCAGTTTCATATAGCCGTAACTGCCGATCATACCGTATTCAACAGTCGGAACCTCAATCAAGTCCCTGATAAGCGTTCTCTTGAATGTAACTGTTTTTCCGCGGAGAACAGTTACCTCGACGCCTTCGCCCTTCGGACCGCGGAGTTTTGAGAGAACTTCTTCCATTGTCATTTTAGGGGTCGGCTGGCCGTCAATTTCTATGAGCCTGTCGCCGGCAACAATTCCGGCCTTAAATCCCGGAGTTCCCTCAATAGGAGATATGACATCTACATAGGCAGGATGTCCCGGCTTTGAGTCATTGCGCTTGGAAATGGAAAGGCCCACCCCGTAAAACGCGCCGTCAGTCGTGTCGTTGAGACTTCTCATGTCCTGAACATCAAGGTAGACGGTGTAGGGATCTCCCAAAGAATTCATTATACCGCTGAGAGCGCCCTTGTATAAAACCTGAGGATCCACCTCATCTACATAACGGCTCTGAAGCGTGTAGAAAATCTGCGCGATTGTGCGTATGTATTCACTTGAATCCTCCGTTTTTTTCTGAGAAGCGCCGGCAGAAGCGGGGCTGCTCTGTGCGAAACATTTTGAAACAAAAAAACCGGAAACAAAGAAGCACAGTGCGAAGGCGGCCGTGCGGAGAAATTTAATTTTAACAGTTGAACGAGTCTCTTCCATAATTGGAATATTATATAATAAAAGGCGTAGAATTTCAAGAAAATAAAGTTTTTTAGAGGCCTGGAAAAAACGCATTTCTTTAAAAATATTCCTTGCAAAAATAATAAAATGGCATTATAATTATATCAATAAATTATCGATTATATGTAGGAGCAATAGGTGCCAAAAAAACGGTTTTTCCAATATGTCGGTAAAACGCCGATTATTCCTGTCTCGGTAAAAATTCTTATCATTTTTATCTCTCTCGTCTTAATGTCAAATTTCATGACAAATCTCATTTCTGTCCAGCTTACACAGCGTCAGGTCATTGAACTCACAAACCGTCTTACTGTTACCCAGCTAAAGGAGCTTTACAAGAATGCCGGTAATCAGTACCAGATTTACGCCTACAAGAAAAATCGTAAGGAATGCCTTTCCAGTCTGGAGCAGACTTCCGCGGAGGAGTTCTCAAATCCTCACAGTGTCGCGTTTGGCTTTAATCGTACCGGAAAAACCTTGTTCTGGATAAGTGCGGACGGAATCCGCCTCTCGGAGTTTCCTGACAAAGAAGCTCTTGATAAGCTAAATTCGGATTTTGACAGCGGGATTAAGGAGGGACAGATTTCTTTCAGTCTGCCTTACGGAGAATTTTACGGTGTCTACAAGTATTCGGACGACTGGAACTCCTATTTAGTCCGGGCGGAATCCCGCCGGGACTCTGCCCGCTATACATACATAATTATTACGATTATTTCGGGTGTGATTATTGTCCTGACGGCAATCTTCCTTGCACTTGGAATCTTTATGTTTAAAAAGGTTTTTGTCTCAATCGCCAACATTACAAAAAGCCTTTACGACATGCAGCAGCGGCAGAAACTTGAGGTTATCAATATTGACGAGGCTCCCAACGACGATGTAACCTATATAGCCGCGTCTTTTAACTCGCTTTCTGTTTCCGTGAACAACCTTCTGACCACATTCCAGAAATTTGTTTCCAAAGATGTTGTCTCAAAGGCCTACACCGACCATACAATCAGGCTTGAGGGAATGCAGCGCGAACTCACAATTCTCTTCAGCGATATCAAGTCATTCACCTACAGAACGGAGACACTCGGAAATGAAATCATCGACCTTCTGAATGTTCACTACAACAAGGTAATTCACGATGTTCACTGCGAGAACGGTGTCGTCGGTTCGATTATCGGAGATGCGATTCTTGCGATTTTCGGAACCTACAAGACGCAGGAGCTAAAATCAGTCGAAGCGATTGATACCGGCTGGAGAATTACTTACGCTACCGCCGAACTCCGCGAGAAAATGAAGATACAGAGAAAGAAGATCGAGGAGACCCGAAAACTTACTGCGGCAGAAGACCGCATCTACAAGGCTGTCCTTTTGGACATAGGAGTCGGAATTGACGGCGGAACGGTCTTTTACGGAAACATTGGCTCTGACGAGCATATGACAAATACTGTTATCGGCGACAATGTAAACTCCGCCTCCCGGCTTGAGGGTGTTACCCGTATTTATCATCTTCCGGTCATTGTCTCTGAATATATTATGAACGATGTTAAGGACAAGACCGACCGCTACCGTTTCTTTGAGATTGATATGATTCAGGTTAAGGGAAAGACCAAGGGCAAGAAAATATTCTTTCCTCTCGATACCCAGAGCGAGGTACAGGTTTCTCTTATTCCACAGTTTGAAATCTACGAGTCGGCCCTTGAGGCTTATTATGCCGGCGACTGGAAGACTGCGCGAAAAATGTTCAGAACACTCAAACTTGAAGTTGCGGAAGTATTTAAGGAACGAATGGGCACCCGCGGAAATGCACCTGAGAAATGGAGGGGAATATGGACAATGACAACGAAATAGAACTGAAAAAAAATTCGACGGAAAAAGAACTGATGCTCTTTTTGGGTGAGGAGCTTGAATCTCTCCGCCGCTCAAAAAGAGTAAAGGTCTATGACCTTGAGACCGAATATGCAAAAACAAGCAGAAACAAACTGTGGTCAATTTGGATTACTCTCATCGTTACGCTCGTCGCTGTCGCGCTGATCACGGTCTTTGTTGTGAACGGCCTTTCGTGGAGCAATGAGAAGATTGATGTAAACCTGTCGTCTTTTGAGGACCTGAACCTCCAGAGCCTTTTTGACCAGCTGCAAAGAACGCAGGATAAATTTGACGAGGCCTCCAAGCGGCGTGCAGAGCTTCAGGGCGCGCTGAAGGCGAAACTCTCCCGTGCAAAAATGAAAATGGACAGTGATCTTGCTCTTTTGGAGAATACAAGACTCTCAAAGTCCGTGCTGTCTGATCGCCGCCAGAAGATTCAGAATGACTATAAAGACGAGGTTTCCGCCGCCCATGAGGAACTAGATGCGAGTCTTGCCTCCGCCGAGGCCGAGGTAAAACAGTATGAAGAGCAGTTGAAGAACTACGACAGCCAGAATGTTGCCCGCGCGAAGGAATGGGAGCAGCAGATGGACAGTCAGAGACAGCTTCATCAGTTGGAGAAAAAACAGCTTGTTGATTTTTACGAGGGGCAGCTGGAGGACTCAAAGAAAATCCTGGAAGAAACCCGTAGAAAGGACTTTGAGGACAGGGCTGCCGCGACAAAGGAAATTACCAGGAGGTACGAAGCCGAGATTGCAACCTACGATCCTGTGTTCAAGGATTTAAAGACAAGCAGAATCCTTTCCGCCGCCGACGCAAAACCTGCCGGTGTATTTGATGTCGATACAGTTGTGGCACAGGCCGGCGGTGCCGCTTTGGGCGAAGCCTTTGCGGCGACTTTAAAAGATGTTCAGTCTTCCAGCAGGGATCTGGATTTTCTATATTCCAAGTCGGCCTCGATTCCCCAGCGGAATACGATGAAGAAAGTTGTTGACAGTCAGAAGAAACTTTCCTATGACATTACCAATTCACTTGCCGCTGCCGCTGTCAGCGAGATTAAGGCAAAGGATGCAGAGATAAGCACTCTCAAGGCGGAGGCCATAAAGAACGAGCAGAAAGTAAAGGCCGCATTAGAGCAGCGTGATGCCGTCGAGAAAGCAGGCGAGGCCTATGTTGCAATCTTGAACGGCTCTCTGGTTGATGATAGGACTTCCGGCTTTGTTCTTGACCCGGCAAATTCGCGCGGAATTGCAGTTTTTATAAGAGATGCCTATTTGCAGGGTGTAAGCCGTGACGGATCTACAAAAGTAGATGTGTATAGCGGCAGATCAAAATATACTTCCGGTTCGATTATGTATGCGGAAGGAAACTATTATATCTCGCTGGACGACGACAATGACAAGAGCCGTGTATCTGTGGGAGACACCTTCCGCATAAAGAAATAAGCGGAACCCCCGAAAACTGCGATTTTCAGAGATACCGTTCCGCCCTTACCTGCCGAATATTTTCTTTATCAAATCCTTTATGTTGCTTGTAAGCGCCGTACCGTCAAAGGCCTCCGGCGCGGTTATTCTCTCAAAGCCGAGCGACTGCGCTGTCTTTACCCTCTGCGCCAAACGGGAAACAGGCCTTATTTCTCCGGCAAGACTTAATTCACCGATGAGCGCTGAACCGTCCTGCAAGGCTATATCAGTCCTTGCGGAATAGAGGGCTGCCGCAAGGGCAGCGTCAATGGCGCTCTCCGTAAGTCGGACTCCTCCGGCCACATTAACATAAATATCCTGATCGCTGAATCGCAGACCCGCCCGCTTTTCCAGAACGGCGGCCACACGCGAGACCCGCGCCCCGTCTATTTTTTCTGAATAGACTCTGTTTATACTTCCTTTTGCCGGAACCGTAAGCGCCTGTATTTCCACCAGAAAAACCCGGCTTCCCTCAAAGACCGGGGCAACGGCGACACCTGCCGGTTGGGCTCCGCTCCGTCTTGTAATGAACATGGCGCTCGGATCTTTTATGGGGCTCAGTCCGAGTGAGGTCATCTCAAAAATACCCAGTTCATCGACAGAGCCAAAGCGGTTTTTTGATGCTCTCAAAAAGCGCACCTCATCGTTGTTGCGCTCAAAAGAAATCACAGTATCCACCATGTGCTCCAGCGCCTTCGGGCCTGCAATCGTTCCTTCCTTTGTAACATGGGCCGTCATGATCAGAACAGAGTCCCTCTCCTTAACCCAGCCGATTAATTCGTTGGAGCAGTATTTGAGCTGGTTTACAGTACCGGGGATAATTCCTCCCTCCACGGAGTATACAGTCTGAATTGAGTCTATCACGGTAAAAAGTGGATTCACTTTGTCCAAAGCGTCAAGAATATCTTCCAGCCGCATAGTGCACAGAATCTCAATTCCGGAGCTGTCAAGACCAAGACGGTCCGCCCGGCTCTTTATCTGCGACGCTGATTCCTCTCCGCTTACATAAAGGATTCGTCCGCCCAAACCTCTTGAGGCGGCGGCGGTCGACTGAAGGAGCAGCGTAGACTTTCCGATTCCCGGCTCGCCTCCCAGAAGGATTGCCGATCTTTTCATAGCGCCGCCGCCTAAGACACGGTCAAACTCCGAAATACCTGTCTGAATGCGTTCGCCGTCTCCGGCCTGAATTGAACTCAACGGAAGGGGCCTTGCCTTCTGGACTGCAGAACCAGTACCGCTCCGTACGGCTGCAGACGGGGCGCTTGGATCTTCAATAAACTCCTGCAGGGTGTTCCACTGACCGCATTCAGGGCACCGGCCCAGCCATTTTGGCTGTGAATAGCCGCATTCAGTACACTTAAAAATTATGCTTCCTTTCTTTGCCATTATAAACCTCATTATTATTAGTAGAATCGATTCAAGTGTTTTTTGAAAAATAAAAATAGAATATACAAATATAACAAATATTTCATTAAAAAATACCTAAAAATCTCTAAAAACTCTAGAAAATTCGATGTTTTTTTTCAAAAGAAACTTGACATATTTTCGTTGTAGTTGTATATTCTAATCAAGCTTGTAAATAAGCTGATAAACTCTCTCCGATGTCCAGCTTTGCTGGACGGCAGGACTTCTTGGTAGTGTAACTATTGAGAAGCCCTGTTTTTTTTATACGGTCCGAATTTTCCGCAGGCCAAAGATGTGTCTTCAGGCGCATAAGCGGCATCGCGCGCGGTAAACGCCCCGCGCGGCATGTCCTACTGTTTTCCTTTGACAGACGCAATAATCCATGCGTTGCCGGGAATTGTGGCTCCGCGGCCGATTACTGTGCCGCCGCCGAGAATTGTGGCATTTGAATAAATTGTAACATCGTCCTCGATGGTTGGGTGCCGTTTTTTATTCGAGAGATTTTTTTCCAGACAGAGGGCGCCCAGTGTTACTCCCTGATACAGCTTTACATTGTTTCCTATTACGGTTGTCTCACCGATGACAATTCCCGTTCCATGGTCTATGAAAAAACTTTCGCCTATCTCGGCTCCCGGGTGAATGTCAATTCCGGTTTTGCCGTGCGTGTGCTCTGTCATAATGCGGGGGACGATGGGAACTCCGTTTTTGTAAAGAAAGTGGGCTATTCTGTAAACGATGATGGCCTCAAGTCCCGGGTATGAGAGAATTACTTCTCCCAGGGAACGGGCGGCCGGGTCTCCTGCTGTGATGGCGGCGGCGTCCTTCTGAATCTTTCTTCGCAGCTCCGGAATTTCCGCAATAAGGGCCTCAACCGTTTTCTGCGCAAGACAGTAGCAGTGGGAATTCTTAAAGTTTTCCTCCCGCTTTTCTATTGAAGTCTCGTCCTGGCATTTTTGAGATATGACGCAGAGCAGAGCCTTTTGAATTTCCGGCGTCAGAACAGAAATGATTCTGTTAATGTGCTTTCCCGTAATGTAGCGGAGGTTCTCGCTGTCCAGACTCTCGTCATACTTAAAGCCCGGAAAGATGAGCGCCTGAAGGTCGCTCAAGGCTGTAACTACATTCGCCCTGTTGGGGAGGTTCTCCGCACCGGCACGGTTTATTCCGCCAAAGTCCCTGTAAGATGACATAATTCTGTCAATTAAAGATTCAAAATCCATAGCCGTATTCTATCACAAAAAGGCGGCGAGAAACAAGTACGGAATTTGATTCCGCCCGTTTTGCAGGCCGGAAAAACGGCGGGGGAAAACGACCGGGGCAATTTAAAAAAATCAAAAAAAATCGCTGAATTTATTCTTTTTCCCTTGACACATTCGGCGATTTTATGTAAACTTGTAAAACTATTATAGTTGACATTGCCCTTGTAGCTCAGTCGGTAGAGCGCAACCATGGTAAGGTTGAGGTCTGCAGTTCGATTCTGCACGGGGGCTGTTCCAAAGCTTTTTATATAGGAGTTATATATGTCTAGCAAAAAGAAAGGTGCTGTAGGAATTATCGCCTTGCAGTGCACGGAATGCAAGCGCAAGAATTACACAACTACAAAAAACCGCAAGAACATTCAGGGTAAGCTCGAGATGAGCAAGTACTGCCCGTTTGACAAAAAGCACACTCTTCACAAAGAGACAAAGGTAAAATAAACCTTTTTATGAATGGATTCAAAGATTAAAAAGAGATTTTTAATCTTTAAATATGCGGGTTTTGCGAGTGTTCGCGAGTAAAATCCGTCGCGAAGGTGAGTGCCGCTATTTCGGCGCAAGCATCGCATAGGGCGGTAGTTCAGTTGGTAGAGCACCGGTCTCCAAAACCGGCTGTCGCGGGTTCAAGTCCTGCCCGCCCTGATATATTGAATATAATTTGAGGAATGTTATGGCAAAAGTAGCTGATTTTTTTAAAGACTGCGCACATGAACTGAAGCTTGTTGTTTGGCCGACACGCGAACATGTTTGGGCTTCTGTTAAAGTTGTAATAATTTCTACTGTTATAATTTCTGTTATTCTTGGAGCCTTGGACTTGGGCTTTGCCGCACTTTTCCGCCTGCTGATGAAATAAGGAACAAAAATGGCAAACGAGTGGTATGTAATTCAGACCTATACAGGTTATGAGGGTAAGGTTTTTAGAGTTATCCAGCAGAAACTGGATACAAAGGATCTCAGCTCGGATATTATCAAAAGCATAAAGGTTCCTGAAGAAGATATTGTTGAGATTAAGGACGGAAAAAAGAAAATCCGTAAAAATAAGATTCTTCCGGGCTATATTATGGCTGAACTCGATTTGCCCGACTTGGGCTGGAAGGAAACCTGTAATAAAATCCGTCATATTCAGGGTGTGAACGGTTTTGTGGGAACAGAACCCAACGAGCGCCCGCGCCCCATTTCTGCCGAGGAAGCGAAGAATATCTTGATGCGCACCGGTGAGATTAAGGGTGAGAAGCCTGTCCGCATAAAGCAGTCATTTGTTGTCGGCGATACAGTCAAGATTACCGAAGGTCCTTTCAAGGAATTCAGCGGAACTATTGACAATATAGACGAAGAGAAAGAGAAACTCACTGTTAATGTTCAGATCTTCGGCCGTGCGACACCTGTGGAACTTGCGATGACCCAGGTTGAAAAAGGCATCTAGTTTTTTGAAAATTATCTGAATTTCAAGCCATGAAATTCAGCAATGATTTTGGGAGAGGGGTAAATCCGTTGGATCGCTGCCCCCCGCTATTCACCAATTTTTGGAGATATATCTATGGCAAAGAAAGAAGTAACCGCTGTCATTAAACTTCAGTGCCCTGCCGGCGCTGCGACACCGGCCCCGCCGATTGGTCCTGCTCTCGGGCCCCACGGTGTAAGTGCTCCTAAATTTGTTCAGGAATTTAACGACAGAACTAAGTCTATGGAAAAAGGACTTATTATTCCTGTTGTAATCACTGTTTACAAAGACAAGTCTTACACATTCATTCTTAAAACCCCTCCGGCAGCCGTTCTTATTATGAAGGCTCTTAAGCTTGAGAAGGGTTCTGCGAATCCGCTCCGCGACAAGGTAGGAAAACTTACCGCTGCCCAGCTTGAAGAAATCGCAAAGACAAAGATGCCCGACATCAATGCAAACGATATTGAGGCTGCGAAGAAAATTGTAGCCGGAACTGCTCGTTCAATGGGCGTCGAGGTGGAGGCCTAAATGAAACACGGAAAGAATTACCGCGCCTCAGCGGCCAAATACGACTTGACAAAGAAATACGACATTCCCACAGCCTGCAAAATGGTTCAGGATATGAAATTCGCAAAGTTTGACGAAACAGTTGAGTGCCACATCAACCTTAAGGTCGGCAAGAACCAGACTGTTCGTGATACTTTGGTTTTCCCCAACCAGTTCAAGGGCGAGAAGAAAGTTTTGGTATTCTGTAAGGAAGACCGCGTAGAAGAGGCGTTGAAGGCAGGAGCTGCTTATGCAGGTTCTACTGAATACATCGACAAAGTAAAGGGCGGCTGGCTCGAATTTGATGTGGCTGTTGCTACTCCTGACATGATGAAAGATGTTGGTCGTCTCGGTATGGTATTGGGCCGCAAGGGACTTATGCCTAACCCTAAGACTGGAACTGTAACAAACGACATCACTGCCGCCATCGGCGAGCTTAAAAAGGGTCGTACAGAATACCGCGCCGACAAGACAGGTATCGTTCACATTGCCGTAGGCAAGGTTTCTATGGACACCGCAAAGCTTACCGAGAATGTGAATGCCTTGATTGACGAGATTGAGCGCAAGAAACCGTCTGACGCAAGTCCGGACTATGTTCGCTCTATCTCTGTAAGCTCATCTATGGGCCCCGGCGTTTGGGTAAAATACAAGGACGAGGAGTAGAATATGGCAGTTCGCACAAAGAATATTCAGCCGGCTAAAACAGCCGCTATCGAAGCCGCCAAGAAAACTCTCGGCGAATACAATGACTTCATCTTTGCTGATTACCGCGGCCTGACTGTAGAGCAGATTACTGCCCTCCGCGGAAAACTTCGCGAGAAGGATTCAGCAATCAAAGTTATCAAAAATAACTTTGCCCGCATCGCATTCGAAGGAATGGATGCTAAGGATGTAGCCGAATATCTTACTGGACCTACAGCCATCACAATGGCAAAACAGGATTCCAATGAGACTGCAAAAGTTCTTTTTGACTTTGCAAAAGAAGCACCCGCTCTTAAGATTAAGGGCGCTTATGTAAACAAAGAGATTTACGACGCTGCTAAAATCGAGGCCTATTCTAAGGTTCCCGGAAAGAAACAGCTCATCTCTATGCTTATGTCAGCTATCAATGGACCGGCCCAGAAACTCGCCGCTACATTGCAGGCTTACATCGACAAGAAATCAGCTGAAGGCGGAGAGACTGCGGCACCGGCCGCTGATGCCGCTCCCGCAGCAGAAGCACCTGCCGCACCGGCCGCTGATGCTGCCGCACCGCAGGCGTAATTTTTTGCAAAAATGCCCGCTATCGGGCAAATGCGCGTTCAGGCTTCGGATGGCTGTCTGACTGTTCGCGTTAATAAAAAACGGTAGTTCTTCCTGGAAGGGCGAACCGTTCGCGGGCCGGACAAAAGTCCGCCAGCGATACCACATTATATGGAGAAGACAATATGGCAGCTTTGACAAATGATCAGATTTTGGATGCAATCGCATCAATGAGTGTTCTTGAAGCTTCAGAACTCGTAAAGGCAATGGAAGAGAAATTCGGTGTTACAGCCGCTGTTGCCGTTGCAGCTCCCGCCGCTGGTGGAGCCGCCGCCGCTGCTGACGAGCAGACAGAATTTGCTGTTAGCCTCGATTCATTCGACGCAGCAAAGAAAATTGCCGTTATCAAGGCAGTTAAGGCTCTTACAAACCTCGGACTTGGCGAAGCCAAGGCTTTGGTTGAAGGCGCACCGAAAGTTCTCAAAGAGGGCTTGAGCAAGGCCGATGCCGACAAGTGGGTTGCCGACATCACTGCTGCCGGTGGAACAGCCTCAAAGAAATAATTCCGTTGTTTCTTGCTTGGCGAGAATTTCGCGTTTGCGGAATTCTCGCGGATGCCGGGAATTGGCGGCCGTCTCCGCGCACTTCAATTCCCGCCTCAAAGCGTCCGGCATTTTTGTCGGATATTTTGGTTTTTAAAACAGTTTTATTCAGGGCAGACTTTTTGTGCTGGGCGGAGTTTCCACCTGTAGCAGATTGTTTTGACCCATTTGTTCATTTTAAACGGGGGAATGCATGTTCGCTAAAAGCCGGACTATCAACCGCCAATATTACGGAAAGGACATCAAGTCTTCTATGGATGTCCCCAATCTTATCGATATTCAGACAGCATCGTATGAATATTTCCTTCAGCGTGAAAGATTAGAGAAAGGAGAGGCTCTGGAAAATCAGGGTCTTCAGGAAGCGTTTTTACAGACTTTTCCGATTGAAAGCCCGAACGGCGACATGTCTCTCGACTATGAATTCTACCAGCTTGATTTTGGAGAAATAAAATTTTCTGAGCTTGAGTGCAAGCAGAAGGGAAAAACTTTTGCCGTTCCTTTAAAGGCCCGCATTGACCTTAATTTTAAGGAAACAGGCGCCATTCTTCAGAAAGATATATACATGGGCGATATTCCGCTTATGACTGACCGCGGAACCTTCGTTATTAACGGTGCCGAGCGCGTTGTTGTCTCGCAGATTCACCGTTCGCCCGGAGTTATCTTTAACCATGACAAGGGTGTTTGGGGAAGCCGCATCATTCCTTACCGCGGCTCATGGCTTGAATTTGAGATTGACCAGAAAAAAGAATTAATCTACGCGAAAATTGACCGCAAGAAGAAGATTCTCGGAACTGTTTTCCTCCGCGCCCTTGGTTTTGAGAGCCGTGAGGAGATTATCAAGGTTTTCTATGAGACCGAGACTCTTGCCGTAAAGAACAGCAACTCCAGCCGTGAGGCTCTGGTCGGAAAAGTTCTCTCAAAGGCAATCTTTGTTACCGACAAGGATTCCGGAGAGGAGAAAAAACTTTTCAAGGCCGCCACTCGTCTTCATCCGCACGACATTGACGATTTGATTGCCAACGGCATAAAGGAAATAGATGTCATAAAATTTGATACCCGCAGAAATCCTGACGACAAGGATGAGAAGAATCTTTCTCTTGACAGCGACATCATCATCAACTGTTTCGAGCGCGAGGAAATCAAATACGCAAAAGAAGGCACAGAGATTGACGAGCCTACAAAAGAGGACGCACTCAGCGCAGTATACGCTGTTCTGATGCCCGGGGAGCCGATTACCGTAGAGAATGCGGAGAAAGACCTTAGTTCTATGTTCTTTACCTCGCGCCGCTATGACCTGGGGCGTGTAGGACGCTACAAGCTCAACAAGAAGTTTGACTACAATCCTCCGAAAGAAGAGCACACTTTGGTAACAGAAGACATCACCAACACGATGAAATATCTTATCAAAGTTTACATCGGTGAGGAAGCCCGTGATGATATTGACCATCTGGGCAACCGCCGCATCCGTTCCGTCGGCGAACTTATGACAAACCAGATTAAGACTGCCTTTGCCAGAATGGAGCGCATTGCAAAAGAGCGCATGGGCCTGAAAGAGAATGACACAATCAAGCCCCAGGATTTGATTTCATCAAAACCGATTTCCGCGGCCATAAAAGAATTCTTCGGCTCTTCACAGCTCTCTCAGTTCATGGACCAGATTAACCCGCTTGCCGAACTTACTCACAAGCGCCGTCTGAACGCCCTTGGACCGGGAGGACTCTCCCGCGACCGTGCCGGATTTGAAGTCCGCGACGTTCACTACTCACACTACGGACGCATGTGTCCGATTGAGACTCCTGAAGGACCGAACATCGGCTTGATTGTTTCTCTCGCCATTTACACACGCGTAAACGAGTATGGATTCCTTGAGGCTCCTTACCGCAAGATTGAGAAGGGTAAGGCCACAAATAAGATTGAATACCTGTCCGCCATGGACGAGGATAAGTATTACATCGGTCAGGTCAGCGAAGGCATGAAGGCTGACGGTTCGTTTGCAACCGATATGATTTCCTGCCGTCGCCGCGGTGACTATACCACACGCTCACCCAAAGATGTTCAGTACATGGATGTTTCTCCGCGCCAGGTAATTTCTGTTTCCGCCGCCCTTATTCCTTTCCTTGAGCATGACGACGCCAACCGTGCCTTGATGGGCTGTAACATGCAGAGACAGGCCGTTCCTCTTGTTTTTCCGGAGTCGCCTTTTGTCGGAACCGGTATGGAAAAACAGTGCGCCTATGACTCAGGCGTTCTGGTTAAGGCAAAGCGCGCCGGTGAAGTTGTAAAGGTAACCAGTGAATGCGTTACTGTCAAGCCGGAAGGCGGAAAGCGCGGTGAGACGGACGAGTATCCCTTGCTCAAATACCAGCGCACAAACAACGATACCTGCAACCACCAGCGCCCGACTGTTGAGGTCGGCGAAAAAGTTGTCGCGGGCTCGGTTCTTGCCGACGGACCGGCTACTTTCAACGGTGAGCTTGCGCTCGGACGCAACATTCTTGTAGGATTCGTTCCGTGGAACGGATACAACTATGAGGACGCCGTTCTTATTTCAAAGCGCGTTGTAAAAGAAGATATGTATACTTCCATTCATATCAAGGAATTCCAGGTTGAAATCCGTGAGACAAAGATTGGACCTGAAAAGATTACCCGTGATGTTCCTAACACAGCGGAAAAGAATCTTGACAACCTTGACAAGGAAGGTATCATCCGCATCGGAGCCAAGGTCAAGAGCGGAGACATTCTTGTTGGAAAAGTTACTCCCAAGAATGAGTCTGACACAACTCCTGAGTTCAAGCTTTTGAACTCAATCTTCGGTGAAAAGGCAAAAGAAGTTCGCGACTCGTCTCTGCGTGTTCCGCACGGTGTTGAGGGTGTCGTAATTGATATTCAGCGTCTTACAAGAACTGAGGGCGATGACCTTAACCCGGGCGTTGACCAGATTGTAAAAGTTAGCATCGCCAACAAGCGTAAGCTTCGTGAGGGTGATAAGATGGCCGGTCGCCACGGAAACAAGGGTGTTGTTTCCCGCATTCTTCCTGAGGAAGACATGCCTTACTTGGAGGACGGAACTCCGCTGGATGTTTGTCTGAACCCCTTGGGCGTTCCTTCCCGTATGAACATCGGTCAGATTATGGAGTCAGAACTCGGAATTGCGGGTAAGTACCTGAATCAGTTCTTTGAGTCGCCTGTATTCCAGTCGCCCAGTCAGGAGCAGATTGAAAAGAAACTTGAGGAAGCCGGTCTTTCAAAAGACTGTAAGCAGATTGTTCACGACGGACGCACAGGCGAGCCTTTTATCAACCCGATTTTTGTCGGTGTTATCTACTACATGAAACTTCACCACTTGGTAGACGATAAGATGCACGCCCGCTCAACAGGTCCTTACTCACTTGTTACGCAGCAGCCTTTGGGAGGAAAAGCCCAGTTCGGAGGCCAGCGTCTCGGAGAAATGGAAGTCTGGGCCCTTGAGGCATACGGAGCCGCCAACACATTGCAGGAAATGATGACAATCAAATCCGACGATATGAACGGACGCTCTAAGGTTTACGAGTCAATCGTTAAGGGCGAGCCCTCGACATCGGCCGGAGTTCCGGAATCATTCAATGTATTGGTTCAGGAATTGCGCGGACTGGCTCTCGACTTTACGATTTATGATGCCAAGGGTAAACAGATTGCCCTTACAGAACGCGATCAGGAATTGATTGACAAGGCCTCTTCCGGCTTTGACAAGGAGAATGAATAATGCGCGATATTGAAGATTTTGACAGTGTAAAAATAAGACTGGCCTCGCCGGATACCATCCGCGCCTGGTCTTACGGCGAAGTAAAAAAGCCGGAAACCATCAACTACCGTACACTTCGTCCGGAGCGTGACGGTTTGTTCTGCGAACGCATTTTTGGTACTACAAAGGAATGGGAATGCTACTGCGGTAAATTCAAGTCAATCCGCTACAAGGGCGTTATATGCGACCGTTGCGGTGTTGAGGTTACTCATTTTAAGGTACGCCGTGAGCGCACAGGCCACATTGAGCTTGCGGCTCCTGTAAGCCACATCTGGTATTACCGCTCAGTACCTAGCCGCATGGGACTTTTGCTTGACCTTCAGGTTGCAGCCCTCCGCTCAGTATTATACTATGAGAAATACATTGTGATTGACCCGGGTGAGACTGACCTGAAGAAAATGCAGCTGCTTACGGAAGATGAATTCCGTGAGGCGCAGGAACGCTATGGACAGTCTTTTGTAGCCGGAATGGGTGCCGAAGCGGTTAAGACTCTTCTTGAGGGGCTTGACCTGGACGCTCTTGCCGCTGAACTCCGCGCCAAGATGATTGAAAAAGGCGCCAAGTCGGACAAGCGTCTTCTCAAGAGAATTGAGATTGTCGAGAACTTCCGCTCGTCCGGAAACAAGGCGTCATGGATGATTCTTGATGTTGTTCCTGTAATGCCGCCGGAACTCCGCCCGATGGTTCAGCTTGAGGCAGGTCGCTTTGCAACTTCTGACCTTAACGATTTGTACCGCCGCGTAATCAACCGAAACAACCGTCTCAAGAGACTTCTCGTTCTGAATGCTCCTGACATCATCATCCGCAATGAAAAGCGTATGCTTCAGGAAGCCGTGGACTCTCTCTTTGACAACTCAAAGCGCAAGAGAATTGTAAAGGGCGCGTCTAACCGCCCGCTCAAGTCTATCAGCGATATGATTAAAGGTAAGCAGGGGCGTTTCCGCCAGAACTTGCTCGGTAAGCGTGTTGACTATTCCGGAAGATCTGTAATTGTTGTAGGACCTGAACTTAAACTCTGGCAGTGCGGTCTTCCTACAAAAATGGCCCTCGAACTCTTTAAGCCTTTTATCATGAAAAAGCTTATGGACAAGGGTGTTGCGTTCAACCTTAAAAAAGCAAAGCTTATTGTTGAGCAGGAAGCCCCCGAAGTATATGCTGTTCTTGATGAAGTTGTAAGCGAGCACCCCGTTATGCTGAACCGTGCTCCTACCTTGCACCGCCTTGGAATCCTGGCATTTGAGCCGGTTCTTGTAGAAGGAAAGGCTCTAAAACTTCATCCGCTGGCATGTAAGTCCTTTAACGCCGACTTTGACGGTGACCAGATGGCTATTCACGTGCCTCTTACACAGGCCGCCCAGATGGAATGCTGGACATTGATGCTTTCTGCCCGTAACCTGCTTGACCCTGCCAACGGCGGAACAATCGTTGCTCCGTCTCAGGACATGGTTCTCGGTATCTACTATATGACTGCCATTAAGCCCAACGCAAAGGGAACCGGAAAACGCTTCTCTTCTGCTGACGAGGTTCGTATGGCCGCAGAGACCGGAAGCATTGAGTGGGAGGCATTGGTTAAGGTTCCTGCTCCCAAGGACTCGTTTGACAGCAAGGCTCTCAAGGCCAAGGGCGACGATGCCTTCCTTCAGGGAACACAGGACTTCAAGAAGGGTGACCTTATTGAGACCTCCGCCGGCCGCCTTGCGTTCAACGAGGCTATGCCTGACGGCATTGACTTTGTAAACCGCCAGATGTTTGATAAGTCTCTCAAGAACATGATTGAGAAGGTTTATCATGACAAGGGCTCTTGGGTTACAATCAAACTTCATGACGCCATCAAGGCTGTCGGATACAAGAACGCTACTTTCTACGGCGCAACCATTTCTATGGACGATATCATTGTTCCGAAAGAAAAGAAGACAATGGTTGATGAGGCGAACAAAGAGGTTGAGGATATTGTAAAGCAGTATTCTGACGGACGCATTACAGAAGACGAGCGTTATAACAAGGTAACTGATATTTGGCAGCGTACAAATGAAAAACTTACAAACATTATGTACGACCAGCTTGAAAAGGACAAGGACGGATTCAACACTATCTACATGATGGCCAAATCCGGTGCCCGCGGTTCCAAGAAACAGATTTCCCAGCTGGCCGCGATGCGCGGTTTGATGGCTAAGCCGAACGGCGACATCATTGAATTGCCTGTCCGCTCAAACTTCTATGAAGGACTTTCAGTTATTGAATACTTTATTTCTACAAACGGTGCCCGCAAAGGTTTGTCGGATACCGCTTTGAAGACTGCTGACGCCGGTTACATGACAAGGCGCCTTGTTGATGTTGCCCAGGACGTTGTTATTAATGAGGACGACTGCGGTACAATCAACGGTATTGACTATGCCGCAATCAAAGACGGCGACGACATCATCGAGCACCTTGCGGACCGCATTGAGGGACACTTTACAATCGAGCGTGTTGTTCACCCGATTACGGGAGAAATTCTCTGCGATGTTAACGAATACATTGACGAGAATCTTGCAAAGAAGATTGAGGAAGCCGGTGTCGAGAAGGTCAAGCTCCGCACTGTTCTTACCTGCGAGGCCAAGCACGGTGTCTGCGTTAAGTGCTACGGAAAGAACCTTGCGCGCAATAAAGTCGTTGAGATCGGCGAGGCGGTAGGAATTGTCGCCGCCCAGTCAATCGGACAGCCTGGTACTCAGCTGACCCTTCGTACATTCCATGCCGGTGGAGCCGCTTCTAAGGTTACTCAGGACAATAACATTGTCCTGAAATTCCCGGCTATTATCGGTCATATTGACGGAACATGCGTAAATGCAAAAGAAGGCGAATTGTTTACCCGTAAGGGAAGCATGATGCTTACTCGCATTATTGACAGTGCCGATGAAAAGAGCGGAAAGGTTGCTGTAAAAGACGGCGACCGTGTTCTAAAAGGAACTGTTCTTATCAGCCGCAAGGATGAGGGCGACTTTACAGCGAAAGAGAACGGCCGTATCCTTATAAAGAACAAGGTGCTTTACCTTGTCGGCAATGAACAGAAAATGGAAATTGCCAACGGTTCTATCATCAAGGTTAAGGAAGACCAGATTATTGCCGCAAACGCTATTATCGGAACTTTGCTTGACGCATACTCTGAGCCTATTATCGCTGAGAGCGACGGTTACATTCACTTTGAGGATATTGATGATTCTACAGTTGATGAGCATGTTGACGAGCAGTCAGGTGTTACAGAGCGTATTATCACAGACCTTCACCTTGATGTTAAGCAGCCGCGTATTCATATTACGGACGAAGACGGAAACGAGCAGGGGTCTTACTTCCTTCCTGCCGGTGCTATCCTTGCAGTTGAGGACAAGCAGAGTATCAAGGCCGGTGTTGTTCTTGCCAAGATGCCCAAGGCTGCCCAGAAGTCTAACGATATTACCGGTGGTCTTCCGCGCGTATCAGAACTGTTCGAAGCCCGCAAGCCCGGCTCACCGAGTGTCCTTGCCCAGATTTCAGGAACTGTTAAGTTCAAGGATCTCAAGAAGGGTAAGCGTGTAATTACGGTTGAGGACAAATACGGACGCGTATTCGAGCATCTCGTTCCTGTCTCAAAGCGAATGCTTGTTCGCGACGGGGATAAGGTTGAGGCCGGTGAGCCTTTGTGCGACGGACAGCCAAGTCCGCACGATATTCTTGCGATTCTCGGTGAGAATTCACTCCAGAACTTCCTTATGGACGAGATTCAGCAGGTTTACCGCGCGCAGGGTGTAAGCATCAACGATAAGCATATCGGTATCATAGTTCGCCAGATGCTGCGCAAGGTAGAAATTGTATCCGTAGGAGACACACGCTTTATCTTTGGACAGCAGGTAGACAAGTACCGCTTCAGAGAGGAGAATGCCAGTGTTATTCAGGAAGGCGGACAGCCATCTGTAGGCCGCCCGATGTTCCAGGGTATCACAAAGGCTTCTCTTAATGTTGACTCATTCCTTTCTGCGGCTTCGTTCCAGGAAACAACACGCGTTCTTACAAACGCCGCTATTTCCGGTGCGATTGACTCGCTCCACGGAATTAAGGAAAATGTTGCAATCGGCCATATGATTCCGGCTGGTACCGGTATCAAGAACTACAAGGCAGTCAAGGTTTACGACTCGGGCGACCAGGATTTGGACATTCAGATGAATGAAATAATCGAGAAACGCCGTATCGAAAAAGAGATTGCCGAGCAGGAAGCCGAGCACGAAAAGGAAGCGGCTGCCGCCAGCTTTGATAGCGAAGAACAGGACTGAGAGCTCTTGACTAAAACAGGGGAAAATTGATATAATAATTTTCCCTAATGTTGAAAATTCGCCGGGGTGCTGCCCGGCAAAAATATAAGGAGACATTTTAAAGATGCCTACAATTAACCAGTTGATTAAAAAGGGACGCAAGACCGCTGCCAACAGAACCAAGTCTCCCGCGCTTGATTCATGTCCGCAGAAACGCGGCGTTTGCACGCGTGTTATGACGGTTACTCCCAAGAAACCGAACTCAGCCCTTCGTAAGGTTGCTCGTGTTCGCTTGAGCAATGGAATTGAAGTTACTGCATACATTCCGGGAATCGGACACAACTTGCAGGAACACTCAGTTGTACTTATCCGCGGTGGTCGTGTAAAGGACCTCCCCGGTGTGCGCTATCACATCATCCGCGGTACAAAAGATACACTCGGCGTTGAGGACCGCAAGCGCGGCCGTTCAAAGTACGGTGCAAAACGGCTTAAGGCATAATGGAGGACTAAGATGGGAAGACATAAGAAATCAGTCAACCGTCCGATTGTGCCGGACGCAAGATACAACAGTCAGGTTGTTTCAAAATTCATCACCCGTATGATGCTTGATGGAAAGAAATCAATTTGTACTGCTATTATTTATGAAGCTATGGACAAACTCAAGGCAAAGACAGAAAAAGATCCTTTGGAAGTATTCCTTAAGGCTCTTGACAATGTTAAGCCCCAGGTTGAAGTTAAATCACGCCGCGTAGGTGGCGCAACATATCAGATTCCGGTAGAAATCCGTGACAACCGCAAGGAAGCCCTTGCAATGCGCTGGATTATCGATGCCGCCCGCAACCGCAATGGTCACGGAATGGCCGACACATTGAGCGCCGAGCTTCTTGACGCTTTCAATAACACCGGTTCAGCCTATAAGAAAAAGGAAGACACACACAAGATGGCAGAAGCCAACAAGGCCTTTGCCCACTACCGCTGGTAGTTGTCAGTCGGCGGACCTCCTGTCCGCCGGACTTACGGGAGTTGGTTTTGCCGGTTCCCGTTTCCATTTTGATGTCAAGATTGAGGCAACAGTCAGGTGCTTCAAAACTGCGATAATCCGGAGGCAAATTGTCTTGAATAGCGGTTATATTTTGTCTTAAACGAACATCCTGTAAGTCAATAGTGGG
>CAYFWC010000019.1:0-37066 GCA_964346805.1 uncultured Treponema sp.
GTTTCCTGCAAGACTTTTTATGGGTGTGTGATAAAAAAGTTCACAAGATAGTGTTCACTTTTTTATCTGCAAGTTCGCGCTGCGAACTTTATTATTAAAACTGCACATTCTCATTTCATTGCGAATGTGCATAAAAAGTCTTTTCGGAAACTGATGTTTCCTGCAAGACTTTTTATGGGTGTGTGATAAAAAAGTTCACAGGATAGTGTTCACTTTTTTATCTGCAAGTTCGCGCTGCGAACTTTATTATCAACTGTGCATAGGGGAGAATGACATGACAAAACTTCAGCAGAAATTATTTGAGCAGAAAGACACGGAATATCAGTCTTTCTCCCAAAAACTTATCCCCGGCCAGGAGGCCGATCATATTATCGGTGTCCGTGTTCCTATCGTGAGAGCCATCGCAAAGGAATTTGCCGGGTCAAAGGAGGCGACGCGGTTTTTGCAAACTCTTCCCCATAAATACCATGAGGAGAATCTTGTTCACATCTACCTGATTAACGGAATGAAAGACTGGGACGAGTGGCTTGCCTCTATCGAAGCCTTTATGCCCTTTATTACAAACTGGGCCGTCTGTGACAATTATAATTATGCCGCGGTAAAAAAGAACCCGGAAGAATCAATTGGGCACATTCTGCGCTGGCTAAAGAGCGATAGTCCTTACACAATCCGCTATGCTGCCGGACTTTTGATGTCCTGTTATCTTGACGCTAATTTTGATCCGAAGCATTTAAGGCTTGTGGCGGAAATCCGCTCGGATCATTACTATGTTAATATGATGCGGGCCTGGTATTTTGCCACGGCTCTGGCAAAGCAGTATGACGAGACTGTAAGTTATATAACGGACAAAAAGATGGACGCATGGACTCACAACAAGTCAATTCAAAAGGCATGCGAGAGTTTCCGCGTGTCGGATGAGCACAAGGCATTCTTAAAAAAATTCAAAGTGTCTTTGCAGTAATCTGCCGCGCATACACTCATTGAAAAATAATTTACATTTTGATATTATTGCTCTATGATTAAAATAATTGATTCATCAGAACTTGAACCGTCCTTTTTTGAGGGACGCGATTTTGGTCAGAGCGTTGATGTTGTAAGAACAGTTCTCTCGGATATTAAGAATAATGGAGACGCGGCACTCCATGCTTATGAGACTAAGTTTGATGTCTCGTCTCCCGCACAATTTGAGATTCCTCATGATGAATTGAAGGCTGCCGCCGACAAAATGAAAAGGGAAAATCCGGATCTTTATAATTCCCTTTGCTACTCGCATGAACTTGCTGTGCGCTTTGCGAAAAGGCAGCGCGAGTCTTTTGATGACTTTGAAATTGAACTTGAGCCCGGTCTTTTTACGGGCCAGAAAAATATTCCGGTGGATCGCGCGGGCGCTTATGTTCCCGCCGGACGCTTTCCGCTTGTCTCAACTGTAATCATGACAGTATCCCCTGCCAAGGCGGCCGGTGTAAAGGAAGTTATTGTATGCACGCCGCCGCGTGTCCACCCGGACGAAAAGGCTCTGGCTGCAGAGAAGAATCTAGGCGTTCCGGGAAACCCTCTTGTAAACGGCAAGCCTTATGCCGATGAGGGGATTATGGCGGCAGCCTATATCTGCGGTGTTGACAGAGTTTACGCTTGCGGCGGCGCACAGGCTGTCGGTGCCATGGCTTTTGGAACAGAATCAGTTCCAAAGTGCAATGTCATTGTAGGACCTGGAAATAAATTTGTTGTCGAGGCAAAGCGCCTTGTGTACGGAACAGTCGGCATTGACATGCTGGCAGGTCCTACAGAAGTCTTTATTATCGCCGACAAGTCCGCAAATCCAAAATGGGTTGCCGCCGATCTGCTGGCACAGGCAGAGCACGATGTTGTCGCCCAGCCGGTTCTCGCGACTAACGATGAAGGGCTCGCAAAGGCGGTTCAGGCTGAAATTGAAGAGCAGCTCAAAGAACTGTCGACAGAAAAAACCGCACGCGCTTCCATCGATAATTTTGGAAAGATTATCATAACTGAAACGCTGGAAGAGGCGGCGGAACTTGCAAACGAAAAAGGACCGGAGCACCTGGAGCTTGCAATGGATGAAGGCGCTGATATGGAAAGAGTTAGGGCGCTTGTCCACAACTACGGCTCTCTCTTTATAGGACACGGCGCGGCGGAAGTCTTCGGCGACTATGCGGCAGGCCTCAACCATACATTGCCCACAAGCGGTTCGGCAAAATTTACCGGCGGTCTCAGTGTCCGCTGCTTTATCAAGACTGTTACGACCCTCCGCACGGTAAAAGGATCAAAGGGCGCCGTTGCAAGCGCTGAGGCCGCAGGTCATTTGGGTGATGCGGAAGGACTTGCCGGACACGCCCGCGCCGCCAGAATAAGATTGTGATTGACAGAGGAAATATATGCTGAATATTTGTAAATTAGGTGAAGATGTTTTGCGCCAGAAGGCGATTCCTTTTGAGCCGGCTGAGTTTAATGACGACCTAAAAAAACTTGCGGACGATATGTTTGAGACTATGATAGCGGCAAACGGAGTCGGACTTGCCTGTCCGCAGGTAGGTCTCAGCAAGCGTATGTTTGTTGCGATGGCCGATGACGAGGTAAGAAGAGTTTTTATAAATCCGCAGATTGTAAAGACATCAGATGACAGTGTCCCTTATGAGGAAGGCTGCCTCAGCGTGCCCAAGGTTTATGAAAATATTATGAGACCCTCAAAGGTAACGGTTCAGGCGCAGGACTTAAATGGAAAGCATTTTGTCCTTGAGGCGGAAGACCTTCTGGCACGCATCATTCAGCATGAGAACGATCATCTTGATGGAATTATTTTTATAGACCGCGGCGACAAGGATTTTGCTGAAAAAACTAAGGAACAGTTTGCAAGGCGCGCCGCCAATGCCGCAAAGAAGGCCGCGGAAAAAGAAGCCAAGGCAAGGCGGCTAGCCGCAAAAATTGCCGCCAAAAAGGCAAAACATGATTAAAGTCCTCTACGCCGGAAGTCCCGGTTGCGCCGCCAAAACTCTGCAACTCTTGTTAAATTGTCAGGGGGACTGGCAGATTGCCGGTGTTCTTACAAATCCGCCGTCGACAAAAGGACGGCACAAGGACTTGATTCCGACACCGGCCGGTGCGCTTGCCGCCGAAAATAATATTCCTGTATTCTCGCCCGAACACTTGGATGCGGAATTCCGCGGTAAAATAGAACCGCTTGGCTTTGACCTGCTTGTCTGCTTTGCCTACGGTCATATTTTTGGCCCAAAGTTTCTCTCGCTCTTTAAAATGGGCGGCTGCAATGTGCATCCGTCTCTTTTGCCTAAATACCGGGGGGCGACTCCTGTTCCGGCCGCAATTCTCAGCAGGGACAAAGAAACAGGCGTTACAGTTCAGACGATTGCACTCGGAATGGATGAGGGGGATATTCTGGCGTCTCAAAAGGTTGAATTGGATTTTACGGAAAACACGGATTCTCTTTTGGACAGGAGCGCGGAAGTCGCCGCAGGTCTTTTAAAAGAACTGCTGGATAAAACCGCCTCGCAGGGAAATCTTCCAAAAGGCGAGCCGCAGTCCGGAGAAGTGAGTTACACAAAAACCATAACCCGCGAAGACGCTCTTATCTGCTGGTCGGAGAGTGCGGAGGTCATAGACGCGAAAATCCGTGCCTACACCAGCGAGCCGGGCGCATGGACCAGAATAGGGAGCGAGCGGGGAGAAAACTTAAAGATTATAAAAGCCAGCCCTGCGGATGAAAAACTTCTTGCGCAAAAGCAGATTCAACTTCCGCAAAACGCTTCGGCGGAAAAATGCGGGAGCGTCATTCTGTTTGACAAGAGAGCGGGCATCTTTATAAAATGCGGCTCTGGATTTTTGTGTGTTACAGAACTTCAGCGTCAGCAGAAAAAGGCAATGGGCTACAAAGACTTTATGAACGGCGCCCGCGATTTTGTGGGAAGCCTTTTAGTGTAAGCGGCGCTGTAATCACAGCCCCGTGTAGTCCGCCCTAAGAAACTGACGGTAAAAGACAAATCCCACAAGGCTTGTGATTGTTTCTGTCACAGGAAAAGTAAACCAAAAAGACTTAAGCCCGAAGTGCGAGAATAAATATGCCAGCGGCACAAAAAGTACGACGGTGCGGATTACTGTCAGTGCGGAACTTCTTAAACTGTAGCCGACAGCCTGAAAGAATACCGGAAAAATCAGCGATGTAACCATGGGAATAAAACTTATTCCCACAAACCGGAAACCCCAGCGGCCTATTTCGATAACAGAGGCATCTTTTGTAAAGACTCTGAGCATCTGGACAGGAACGGAAACAAAGCAGAGGGTTCCCAAAGCCATGAGGACGAGCCCGAAAAGCAGCGAGGCGCCGAGAGTTTTTCTGCAGCGGCTGATGTCTCCGGCGGCATAGTTAAAGCTTATTACAGGCACAATGCAGGTTTGCATTGCCCCGAGCGGAATAAAGAAAAATGTCTGCCATTTGTAGTAAAGTTCGAGGGCCGTTACAGCCTGATCGGAAAACAGCGAGAGAATGAGATTTAGGCCGAGAATATAAAAAGTGTATGCGGACTGCATCAGGATATTCGGAATTCCCAGGCGGAATATTCTTGCAAGGTATTTCGGGTATACATTTATTTTGGGAGAAGGCCTGAATCCCCTTTTCATTACAATAAGGGCTGCGACAATCTGCCCGGTGACAGTGGCAAGGGCGGCTCCAACGATTCCCATTCTTGGGAGCCCGAACATTCCGAAAATGAGAAGCGGGTCCAAAAGAATGTTCGCCGCCGCTCCGGCAATCTGCGCAATCATAGGCGTCTTCATGTCGCCGTTTGCCTGAAGAATTTTTGTCCATATACTTTCCAGAAAAAGCCCGAGGCTAAAGACACAGACAATTCTGCCGTAAACCACCACTTCCCGGATGACATCTTCCGAAGAAGTCGACATTCTTGCGTAAAGGGGCAGGATAAAGAAGCTTGCCAGCGCAAATAAAAACCAGAGCGCAATGGCGACCGGCGTTCCGACACCGGCATATTCCACGGCGTCCTTTTTACGGCCTTCGCCCAGCTTTGCGGCAATTACCGTATTGATTCCGACCCCTGTCCCCACCGCAAGCGCCAGTATCAGAAGTTGCAGCGGATATACAATGGAAAGCGCCGTAAGACCTATTTCCGAAAACCTACCGACAAAAAGGCTGTCCACAATGTTGTACAGAGCCTGAATCAACTGCGCCAGCATGACAGGCGGCGCCAGCCTGAAAAGTATTCTGCCGATTTTTTCTTTTCCGTAAAATTCAATAGTGTCCATATTCCTGCTTCCGGAGATTCAACTTTAATACAAAAATTGTATTATTTTCTCAAACTTTGTTTATAATTAGCCATATGAATTCAGCATACAGGAATGTTACTTACCGAAAGGCAGACAAAGATGATTTGGACCGGATTATGAGTGTTATCCACGACGCGCAGGAGACGCTCAAGGAGGACGGCGTTGACCAGTGGCAGGACGGTTTTCCGGGTGTAGATGATGTCCTCGATGATATGAAGATGCGTTCACCCTATGTAATTCTTGCTGACGGAAAAATCGCGGGCTTTTTTGTCATTGCCTTTGGAATTGAAGAAGATTATGTAAATCCTATAAAAGGGACTTTCAGATACAGCGAGCCTTAAGGCACAATCCACAGAACGGCAGTCTCCAAGGAGTTCAAGGGCAGAGGGCTCTCGCACTTTATGTTTTTGTCAGCTTTTGAGGAGATAAAAAAAGCCGGAGTGAATTTTGCGAGAATCGACACACATCAGGACAACAGGCGCATGCGCCACATTATGAGCCGAGAGGGCTTTGAGGAGAGCGCTGTTGTAATCCTGAAAGTAAACGGCAAGGAGCGTGTTGTCGGAGAAAAACGCCTGTAGCTTTACCGTCACTTGTTTCCCCTGTCTGTGTCTGCCGGACCTGTGACCTTTCCGCCCTCTCAACTTATTGTCCTGCATCCGTTTTCCTTGAATTCTTTTTCTTTTTCTGCTAGAATATTCTTCTATCAAATCAGAGGATTATTATGGATGTTAAGAATAAAATCAAGAATGCGGGTGTTTCTATAAACGAGATGCAGGCGGGGCTTCAGAAAAGTACTCCGGCTTTCATCGCTTACACTGCAGCCGCTTTTGTCCTTATGCTGATTACAGCGCTTGCTGTATTCTTCTTTTCCAACAGGGGCTACGAGCAGGTGCTTGTTCCTGATGTTACGGGAAAAAGTCTTACGCGCGCCCTGCTGGAAATGCAGGAAAAGGAACTTTATCCGAAACTTCAGCTCCGTTATTCCGACTTGCCGGGCCAGGCCGGGCAGGTTCTGAGCCAGAATCCGCGTCCGGGCAGTATTGTCAAGGCGGGCCGCCGGGTTACTCTTGTCGTAAGCCGCGGTGTTATGATCGACCATATCGGAAATTATGTCGGAACAAATCTCGATGCCCTAAAGTCAAAGCTCGATGCCCTTTACGGCGGAGTTGAGACACCGCAGATTACCATTGCCCCTCCTGTTTTTAAAATCGATTCTTCCGCGGCCGGAACAATTCTCGAGCAGGAGCCTGTGGCAGGAACACCCATCAGCCAGCCTGTGGAACTTAAACTGATTGTTTCAAGCGGACCGAGCGAGCCGCTTGTAAAAGTAGAAAACTATATCGGAAAAACCGTCGCGGAAATCCTTGAGGTTATGGGAAAGACCAGCCTGCTCTTTGACTTTACCGGTCATACGGCTCTTGAGGGCGAGGAGGCCGGCACCGTCGTAAGCCAGTCTGAAAAAGAAAACACTCAGAAAAAAGAGTTCTCCCGAATTACTCTCGACTTTGCTCTTCCTGCCCTGAACACATCGTTCAGCGGTGACACTGTCGTTGAGGCCAACATTTCCGGGCGTACGGAAGATGAGGTTGCCGGCGTAAAGAATGAGAACACTTCAAACTATACAAACGGAATTTTCAGGACTCGGATTTCCAGATATCCGCTTGCAGTTCCCGTAAAGCTGGATGCGCTTGTTCCTGACGGAAACGAGCATACTCTCGCCTCCTTTAATCATCTGGGCGGAGATGTAACGGTTCCCTATGCGGTTCCCCACGGAACTACTCTGGTGCTGAGTGTCCTTAATCAGGAAAAGGAGAGATTCACAGTTCAGTAATCTGAATTGCGTGTCGGGTAAAAAAATGACTAAGCCGAAAATCTGCCTAACACTAACGGGTAAAACAATTGAAGAGAATCTTGCGCTGGTAAATCGCTACCGTCCCTATATCGACATAGCTGAACTCAGGGCAGATTATCTGGACGATGACGAGAGTCTTCATGTAAGAAGATTTCCGGAACTGGCAAAAATTCCCTGTATCCTTACAATCCGCCGCCGTGTAGACGGAGGAAAATTCGTGGCGGGCGAGAGCAGCCGCACCATGCTTTTTGCGCGCGCCATGGCTTTTGCCGATGACCAGAATCCCGAAAAAAACTTTCAGTATGTGGACTTTGAGGAAGACTTTCATGTGCCGAGCCTGCAGGATGCGGCTTTGGCCTTTGGAACAAAAATCATCAGAAGTTATCACAGCATGAATGCGCCTGTCGCCGATATTATTCTCCACTGCGACAAGATGAGGCGCACTGGCTACGAGATTCCAAAAATAGCTTTCATGCCAAAATCACTTGACGACATTAAGAATCTTTTTTACGAAACCCGCGACTTCACGCATTACGAGCATATTCTTTGCGCTATGGGACCTATGGGGCTTGCGTCAAGAATTCTCGCCTTTAAGACACATTCGTTCCTGACATACACCTCTCCCGAGGACGCGGACCCCAGTCTCAAGAATATCGGACACATCGATCCCATTATGATGAATCAGATTTATCATTTCAGGGACTTGAACGAGAAGACAAAGATTTACGCAATCACCGGCTGGCCGCTTTTGCATACCGGAAGTCCCGCCCTCCACAATCAGGGCTATGTGAATCATTTTATGGACGCGGTTTATATTCCCATTCCCTCTCCGGATATTCATCAGGTCATTGAGTTTGGAAATGAAATAGGTGTCTGCGGAATGTCTGTTACTGTTCCCCATAAGGAAAAGGTTGTGGGAGAACTTTTTGAAGTTGATGACAGGGTCCGTGAGATTTCCGCCTGCAATACTATCGTAAGAAAAAATGACAAATGGTACGGATACAACACCGACTGCACCGGCTTTACAAAAGCACTTCTGGAATTTACGGGGCTAAAAAACCTTCGTCATAAAAAGGTCGCCATTATCGGAGCCGGGGGAGCGAGCCGGGCAATTGCCTACGCCATAAAAATTTTGGGCGGCAAGGCCTGCGTCTTTAACAGAACCGCCGCAAAGGCAAAGACCGTGGCCGATATGTTCGGCTTTGAGCACGAGCAGCTGGGCGCAGATTCTGTAAGAAAACTTGAAAAATATTCTGACATAATAATTCAGACTACTTCCGTAGGAATGAATTCAAAAGAACCAAGCAATCCTGATAATGACCCGCTGTCTTTTTACCGCTTTACAGGAAATGAATATCTCTTTGATATTGTCTACACGCCTGAAGTTACACCGGTTATGGAGCGCGCGATGGAAGCCGGCTGCAAGGTCTGCAACGGGCTCCAAATGCTCAAATACCAGGGGTACGAACAATTTAAAATATTTACCGGAGTTGACTATGAAGAATTTAAGCCAGAGTGAGCAGAAGAACCTTGTCGCATGCACTGCGATTGACACGCTTATTAACGAGAAGAAAATTTTCAGCGGAATGAAAATCGGTCTTGGAACCGGTTCTACCGCTATGCCTGCTGTCCGCCGCCTTGCCGAGCGCATCGCCGACGGAACTCTGAAGGACATTAAGGCTGTCGTAACAAGTTTTCAGACTGCAAACGCCTGCGAGGATTATGGAATCCCTGTTTACTCGCTGAATGACCGTGCCATAGGCGGAAAACTTGACCTTGCCATTGACGGCGCGGACGAAATAAATCCCGACAACTATGTAATAAAGGGCGGCGGCGCGGCCCTTCTCCGCGAAAAGATTGTCGCCTACAACGCAAAACTCTTTGTCGTAATCGGAGACTCCTCAAAAGCCGTAAAATCACTCGGAACAAAATTTCCCCTGCCTGTAGAAATCGTGGAGCAGGCGCGCGTTCCCGTAGAAGCCGCAATCGCCAAGCTTGGCGGCAAGTGCACTTTGCGCGAGGGTGTCAGAAAAGCGGGCCCTGTCATTACGGACAACGGCAACCAGATTCTGGATGTGCTCTGGCAGGAACCTGTTGACCCCAGGGTTATGGAAAAGAAACTGAACGCCATCGTTGGTGTCGTTGAAAACGGATTCTTTACTGCGAACAAACCCCTTGTCTTTGTGTGTTCAGAAGACGGCAGCGTTTCCGAAATTAAAAAATAGTTTTCTGTATACCGAATGTGGCCGCCCTTTGATGAAAGTAGTGCCCGGAGCATTTGCCGGGATATGTTTTTTGAATTAAAAGAAAAACATTCTCTCGGAGAAAACCCCGATTTTTATAATTTTACCGGAATGTTCGGTGTCCTTGTGTGTATTCCGAAAAATATGGAGGGCGGCGCATCGGAAAACGGGGACGGCCCCCAAGACCATCTTGACGGCAAAGGCTTTTTCGGCCCCTGCGTCTGCCGGAAAAAAAAGGGCGATGAGGGCGGCGCATCGCTTCCGGCAAAACCGCTTGTTCTAAAAGCGTTCAGCGGAGCACTGGCCGGCCACTGGAATATAAAGGGCTGGTGTCCGCCGCTTTTTGACGAGTCCGGCTACAAGGACGCAGTCTCTGTCAACGACGAGAAAATCCATCTTCTGAGCGCCGCCCCCGATAACGAAAGTCCGGAACAAAAAACTCTGCGTAACAGCGAGCGTCTGCGCCTCTGCAACGAAACCCTTTCCCGCATTTACAGGCTCTACCGCTTTTCATGCTCTGACGGAGTCCTTCGTACTTTTTCCGATATTCAGGAAATGAGGGCTTACCAGAGCGGTGCGCCGGACAAAAACGCCGTCAAGCTTCTTCCCACCGGAACCGGTGACTGCTGCGCCCCCAAGCTTTTTGGCGAGGCGTTTAGCCGCGGCCTTGTTCCTGTAAGCCTTGCGGAATTCTATTGGAACGGCGGTAAGGGCGAAAATTCCGGCAAGGCGCTTACGGACTGCTGTTCCGGGCCTGAATTTTTCCCGCCCTGCGACGAAAAATGCGGCTTTATTCTGCCTGCAATTCTGGGGCTAAAAATACTCTACCGTGACAAAAATATTATAGTTGTGGAAAAGCCGGGCGGTCTTCTTTCAGTTCCCGGCCGCGGTCCTAAAAAACAGGACTGCGTTGTTACCCGTGTCCAAAGGCTGTTCCCTGCGACGATAAGGCAGCCCGCCGTCCACCGTCTGGACATGGACACGAGCGGCCTTATGGTGCTTGCCTTTGACGAGGAGAGCCACCGCGCCCTTAACGCCCAGTTTGAGGGCAGAAGCGTTCATAAAACATATATTGCGGTTCTTGACGGACTTGTAAGGGAGGAGGGCGGACGCATAGAATTAAAGCACCGGGTAGACATAGAAAACCGGCCTGTGCAGATTGCCGACGACATTTACGGAAGACTTGCTGTTACCGTCTGGAAGCGACTCCGTGTATGGAATCTTGGCGGACGCACTGTAACAAGTATTCTCTTTACGCCGCAGACAGGACGCACCCACCAGCTGCGTTTTGCGAGCCGTTACGGTCTAGGTTCCCCGATAGTAGGCGACAACATTTACGGTATTTCCCCGATGCCCTGCGGCAGGGAGATCCGGCTCCTGCTTCACGCCAACTATCTCTGCTTTACCCATCCGGTTAACGGAAAAAAAATGGAGTTTACTTCAGTGCCGGCCTTTAATTATTGAGAAGTCTGTTCAGCGTAATGTCCTTCTGCCGCCAGTTCTTGTCAACCTTAACCTGCAGGTCCAAGTCAATCTTATACTCAAAAATCTCGTTCAGTTTTTTAAGGGAGGCCATTCTAATCTGTTTTATCATTGCAGCTCCTTTTCCGATGACGATTCCCTTCTGGCTCTCGCGTTCCACGCACAAAAAGGCGCGCACCCAGAGTTTCTTGCCCTCGTTCCTAAATTCCGCATCGGCGATGTCAACATAGATTGCGTGCGGAATTTCCTGTTCCAGCCGGTTGATTGCCTCTCCGCGTATAATCTCCGCAATTCTGAACTCTACTTCCTGATCGGTGTAGAAGCCTTCCGGATAGAGTTTCGGAGCGTCCGGCGAGAGGCTGTAGAGCGCCCTGAGCACATCGTTTATTCCCGTGTCGTCTTTTGCCGAAATGCTGAATATCCTCTCGTCAGGAATCTCCGTCAGGTTCGCCTTTACAAATTTTTTTGTTGAATCCGTGTCTGACGATGGGATGTCAATCTTATTTACTGCGACCACTGTCTTTGCCGAATACGGTTTTACCAGTTCCGCCGTGAGAAGTTCCTCGTCTCCGGGAGCGCGGGTGCTGTCAACAAGATACAGAACCGCATCGGCGCCGTCGAGCTGATCCTTCGCAGTCTGCTGGAGTCTAAGGTTTAGCTTTTTTTCTGACTGGTGGTAGCCCGGTGTGTCCACAAAGACCAGCTGTCCCAGACTCGTGTTCACAATCCCGCGTATGGCGTTCCTCGTAGTCTGAGGTATGGGCGAGACGATAGAAACATTCTCCTGGCAGGCTGTGTTCAAAAAAGTTGATTTGCCCGAACTCGGGCGTCCTATGATTACGACAAGCGCTGTCTTTGCCCCGGTCGTCTCCTGATTTTCACTAGTGTCTTGATTCATGATTCTATAATACTATATAATAGAAAAAAAGAAAAGCCTTTATTTTTATGCTTTTTCTTATTATATCTCTTGACCAAAATAGCAAAATCTTGTATATTTTCTAAACCTATCTTTGGTTCTTTGAGAGTCGGACGGGATTTATCCCGGCGGAACCGTAAAGTTGGCGGTCTTGCAAAAGACCGCTTTCAGGCGAAGCGGCTTCGGGTGCAAAGACTTTGTTGTTAACTAAAGTCTTAAAACTGTATCCGGAGGTTTTCGATTGTGTACGGAAGTTTCACTTCCGATGCCTTGGCTCATGGTGCCAAACCGGTTGTCAGCGGAAGCATGACGATGAACAGGTGGTGTCGGCCATAAGTGTTCCGAAATTATGGAGCGCTTTTGTTAGAAATTATTCTTTTACCGTCACTAAGGTTTATCAAATCCGCATAAAAAAGATGTGTATGCGAATCTCTGTTTTTTCTTTGAAGAGACAGAATTCTGGCTTAAAGTGCAGCACACAAAATATTTTAAAATGTCGGCAAAAATGAATTGTCGGCAAGGAGAAACACATGGCTAAGGAAGCGTTCGTAAGAACAAAGCCTCACATGAACGTTGGAACCATTGGTCACGTAGACCATGGTAAGACAACATTGTCAGCTGCTATCACCACTTACTGTGCTAAAAAGTACGGTGATAAGCTTCTTAACTACGATGAAATCGACAATGCTCCGGAAGAGAAAGAGCGTGGTATTACAATCAGTACTCGCCACCTCGAGTATCAGTCAGACAAGCGCCACTATGCACATATTGACTGCCCGGGCCACGCTGACTACATCAAGAACATGATTACTGGTGCTGCCCAGATGGACGGTGCTATTCTCGTAATCGCCGCAACTGATGGTCCTATGGCTCAGACAAAAGAGCACTTGCTGCTCGCCGGTCAGGTAGGTGTACCGAAGATTGTTGTGTTCCTTAACAAAGTTGACCAGCTCGACGGCGATGAGGAGATGCTGATGCTCGTAGAAGAAGATGTAAAAGACATCCTCAAGAAATACGGATATCAGGATGAGACACCGATCATTAAGGGATCTGCATTCAAGGCTCTCAACGAAGCTGAGAACCCGGAAAATACAAAGTGCATCGAAGAATTGCTCTCAGCTATGGACAACTGGTTCGACGATCCTGTTCGCGACGAGTCTAAGCCGTTCTTGATGCCGATTGAAGACATCTTCACAATCTCTGGACGCGGAACAGTAGTTACTGGACGCATTGAGCGCGGTGTTGTTAGCATGAACGACCCCGTACAGATTGTTGGTATCCGCCCGACAGCAGATACAACTGTAACTGGAATCGAAATGTTCCAGAAGATATTGGATCAGGGTATTCCTGGTGACAATGTTGGTATCCTTCTCCGTGGTATCGAAAAGAAAGATGTTGTTCGTGGACAGGTTCTCGCAAAGCCGAACTCAATCCACCCGCACACAAAGTTCGAAGCCCAGCTTTATGTTTTGACAGAAGCCGAGGGTGGACGCCACAGCCCGTTCTTTACAGGTTATCGTCCTCAGTTCTACTTCCGTACAACAGATATTACTGGTACAGTAGAGCTTGAGGCCGGAACAGACATGGTAAAACCTGGCGACAATGTTAAGATTATTGGAGAACTTATTCACCCTGTAGCTATGGACGAAGGTCTTAAATTGGCTATCCGCGAAGGCGGACGCACAATTGCCTCTGGTCAGGTTACAAAGATTATTGAGTAGTATTTAATACAGCAAGGGCTGTCCTGCGAGGGACAGCCTGCAAGGATGCTCCGGCATCCGGACTTGTTCTTTGAAACGGCAGCTCTTGTTGAGAATTTTTTGGAGGAATCATGGCTAACGGTAAGATTCGTGTCAGACTTCGCGCGTTTGATGTTGAACTGATCGATCAGAGTGCTAAAGCCATCGTGCAGACGGTGCAAAAAGCCGGTGCGGAGGTCGCAGGACCAGTTCCGCTTCCGACAAAAATCAATAAGTTTACTGTATTGCGTTCACCTCACGTAAACAAGAAGTCACGCGAGCAGTTTGAGATGCGCACACACAAGCGCCTTATTGACATCAAGAATCCTTCTTCAAGTGTTATGGATTCACTGATGAAGCTTGAGCTTCCTGCCGGTGTTGATGTAGAAATCAAACAGTAATTAAACGAGTGGTTGCCTTTGCAGCCTCTTGTAAAATAAAAGGTACGGTCCCGTGGATCCGGGATGGCGGCCATTAGGAGAATTTCAGATGAAAGGTCTGATAGCAAAAAAAGTGGGCATGACCCAGGTATTTGACGAAAGCGGAAACCTTATCCCGGTAACCGTGATCCGTGTCGAGCCTAATACGGTTGTTGCCACAAAGACAAAGGAAAACTGCGGATATGATGCTGTTGTTCTTGGCCTTGATGAGATGAAGAAGTCAAGAGTGAACAAGGCTTATGCCGGACAGTTTACGGAAAACGTTACTCCCAAGAAAACTCTCAAAGAGTTCCGTGATTTTGAAGGCGAAGTAAAAGTTGGCGACCAGATTGGCGTTGAGCTTTTTAACGGAATCCGCTTTTTGGATGTTACCGCCACTTCAAAGGGAAAAGGTTTCCAGGGCGTTATGAAGCGCTGGGGCTTCCACGGAGGACGCGCAACTCACGGTTCTAAATTCCACCGTGAAGCCGGAGGTACCGGAGAGTGTACAACTCCTGGACACAGCTTCAAGAACATTAAGATGCCTGGCCGCATGGGTACAGAGCGTGTTACGGTACAGAACCTCAAGATTGTTAAAATCGATCCTGAATTGAAGGTTGTTATGGTTCGCGGGGCAGTTCCCGGGAATAAAGACTGTACGCTGATCGTCAAGTCCGCGGTTAAGAAATAAGGCGGAGGAAAAGATTTATGGAAAAGAAAGTCTATTCAACCGATGGAAAAGAGCTGCGTACAATTACTCTTGACGACAAAGTATTCGGCCTGCCGGTAAATGAAGATGTCATTTACTACGCCATCACAAATGAATTAGCAAATAAGCGTGTTGGAACAGCTTGTACTAAGACTCGTGCTGAAGTGCATGGTTCTAACAAGAAGCCGTATAAGCAGAAGGGAACTGGTAATGCCCGCCGCGGTGACAAGAAGTCTCCGATTACGGTTGGCGGCGGCACAATCTTTGGACCTCGTCCCAAGGATTACAGCTATTCAATTCCCAAAAAGGAAAAGCGCCTTGCAATGAAGTCTATTTTGAGCATGCAGGCTCAGAGTGACAGACTTACTGTTATTGAGGACTTCACTGTAGAAAGCGGAAAGACAAAGGATTTGGCAAACATTCTCAAGAATTTCACCAAAGACGAGCGCACTGTTATCATCCTCAAAGATGATGATGCTAAAATCAAGCAGGCAGGACGCAATCTCCGCAACGTATATTTCCTTTCATATAACCGCCTCAGAGCACATGATTTGTTCTACGGACGCAAGGTAATTTTACTTGAAGGCGCCGCAAAGAACCTCAGTGACTTTTACGCGGACAAAAAGGAGGCTAAGTAATGATACCTTTTAATGATGTCCTTATTGAGCCCGTTGTTTCTGAAAAAGCAAACGCACTTCGCGAACAGAACAAGTTTGTATTTGTAGTTCGCCCTGATGCTTCAAAAATTCAGATTAAGGAAGCTATAAGAAAACTTTTCAATGTAAAGGTTATTTCTTGCACTGTAATCAATGTAGCCGGTAAGACAAAGCGCCTTCGTGGAAACAAAGGTACAACACCGAGCTATAAGAAAGCCATTGTGCGCTTGGCAGATGGCGAATCAATTAAGTTGTTCGAATAGAGCAAATAGATTATTAAGGGGAATCAGATGGCTCTTAAAGTATTTAAGCCAATTACACCTGGTACTCGCGGACGTGTTGACCTCCTGCGAACCGACCTGACAGCCGACAAACCCGAAAAGAAGTTGACTTCAGGAAAGGCATCTCATGGTGGACGCGGAGCTGGTGGGCGTACTTCTGTACGTCATCAGGGCGGCGGTCACAAACAGAAGTACCGTGAAATTGATTTTAAGCGTAGCAAGCACGGAATTCCGGGAACAGTTCATTCAATTGAATATGATCCTAACCGCAGCGCAAACATCGCTTTGATTTATTACGCAGATGGAGACAAGCGTTATATTATTGCACCAAAGGGTCTCACTGTTGGTATGAAAATTATGGCCGGCGAAAACGCCGCTCCTACTGTTGGAAACGCACTTCCGCTTTCAGCAATTCCTGTAGGCTTTACAGTTCATAACATTGAGCTTCAGCTCGGCCGCGGCGGACAGCTTGCCCGCTCTGCCGGTGCTTCTGCGCTGATTGCAGCTAAAGAGGGCGAGTATGTAACAATCCGTCTTCCTTCAAGCGAACTTCGCCGCATTAATGCAAAGTGCTATGCGACTATTGGTGTTGTAGGAAACGAGGAGCACATGAATGTGCAGCTCGGAAAAGCCGGACACAGACGCTGGATGGGTGTTCGCCCGACCGTTCGCGGTATGGCAATGAACCCTGTAGATCACCCGCTTGGTGGTGGTGAAGGTGCAGGTAAGGGACGCAATCCGGTTACTCCGTGGGGTCAGCCTTGTCGTGGTTACAAAACACGCAACAAGCGCAAGACATCGAGCAACTTTATTATTTCACGTCGAAAGAAGTAGGCTAGGAGTTAACTGTGTCAAGATCTGTTAAAAAAGGGCCTTTTGTTGAAAAATCGCTCTACAAAAAGATTATCGAAATGAATAAGCTTGGAGCTAAAGAGAGAAAGATGGTTAAGACATATTCTCGCTGCTCGACAATTATTCCTGAAATGGTTGGAAACACCATTTCTGTTCACAACGGTAAGTCATGGATTCCGGTATACGTTACTGAAAACTTGGTAGGGCACAAGCTCGGTGAGTTTGCACCCACACGTATTTTCCGCGGACATGGCGGAACTGATAAGACTGCCGCAAAAGCAGCTAAATAAAGGTGGATATTATGGCAGAAAATAAAGGCTATGTAGCCACTACAAAATTCCTGGTTGCCTCACCTACTAAGGTTCGCCCTGTAGCAAAAGCAATTTGCAGAATGCCTTGTTCAAAAGCACAGGTTGTTCTCGAGAATATGCCCCAGAAAGGTGCTAGACTCATCAGCAAGACTCTGAAGTCTGCTGTTTCGAACGCTCTTGTTGCAAATAACAAGCTGGATGAAGATATGCTTTACGTAAAAGAAATCCGCATCGATGAAGGTCCGAGACTCAAGAGAGTTTGGTTCCGCGCTCGCGGCAGAGCAGATCAGCTGCTCAGGCGTATGTGTCATATTACCGTCACTGTTGCTGAAAAGGCGGGGGAATAAAAAGTGGGACAGAAAGTTAATCCGATTGGTTTGCGCTTAGGCGTAAACAAAACTTGGCAGTCACGCTGGTATGCGGATCCTCGCGAATACGCAGACCTCGTTCTCGAAGACTTCAAAATCAGAAAACTGGTTTCTGAGCTTCCCGAATGCAAAGGCGCAGACATTGCCGAAATAGAAATTGTTCGTCATCCGCAGCGTGTTACAATCGTAATTCACACTGCACGCCCCGGTGTTATCATCGGTGTAAAGGGTGCGACAATTGAAAAGATCAGCGCTGACATTCAGAAGCAGCTTACAAAGAAAGTTCAGATTAAGATTAAGGAAATTAAACGCGCTGAACTGAACGCTTCTTTGATTGCCCAGAATGTAGGCCGCCAGCTCATGGGACGCGGTTCTTTCCGCAAGGCCCTCAAGCAGTCTACTGCAAACGCTATGCGCGCCGGCGCACAGGGAATTAAGATTCGCCTGAGCGGCCGTCTTGGTGGTGCTGAAATGAAGAGAACGGAGGAACACAAGGAAGGACGCGTTCCTCTTCACACTCTCCGTGCTGACATCGACTATGGAACTTTTGAGGCTCTTACAACTTACGGCAAAATTGGCGTAAAAGTATGGGTTTACAATGGAATGAACTATGGTCACGAGCAGAACGAAGATGCAGGTCAGATGGTAAGAAAACCCAGACGCGACCGTTCACAGCGTTCTTCTGATAAGTCTGAGTCTGACAAACAGACAAAAGATACTGTCGCAAAGGCAAGGAGTTAAACGATGCCGCTTAGCCCAAAAAGAGTAATGCACCGCAAGGTGCAGCGCGGTAGACAGCACGGTTTTGCTACCCGCGATAATCATATTGACTTTGGCGATATAGCTCTTGTTGCGATGGAACCAGCATGGCTTAATGCCCGTGTAATCGAGGCTTGCCGTGTTGCCATCAGCAGAAAGCTTGACCGCAAAGGTAATATTTGGATTCGTGTTTTCCCGGATAAGCCGATCTCTAAGAAGCCGGCTGAAGTCCGCATGGGTAAGGGTAAGGGTGCCCCTGAATTTTGGGCTGCCAACCTAAAACCTGGAATGATTTTGTTTGAAATCGGCGGAGTTGACATTAAGTTGGCTGAGGATGCGTTGCGCCTCGCTTCTGCAAAGCTTCCGGTTCTTACAAAAATCGCATTCAAGCCGGTACAGGCCTAATTAAGGAGGAATAAGATGTCTGATTCTAAAAAGAAGAATAACGATAAAGAACTGTCTTATGCTGAATTGGTTGCACGCCGTGACGAGCTTAAGCAGAAGTACATGGAACTGAGATTCAAGATGATCGTAAGCCATGTAGACAACCCGATGGAAAAGCGCAATATGCGTCATGAAATCGCGCGTTTGAACACATTTATTCAGCAGAAAGCCGCCTCTCAGAAGGCTGCCGCCGCTGAAGGAAATAAGTAGGAGTTGACCCATGGCAGAAGAACAGAAAGCTGTTAAAATGGAAAGACGTTCTTATGTAGGTGTTGTTACAAGCGACAAGATGGATAAAACTATCGTCGTTACAATTACTACAAAACGTATGGATCCTCTTTACAAGAAGTACGTTACAAGAACCAAGAAGTGCAAGGCTCATGATGAGAAGAATGAGGCCCACTTTGGTGATACAGTAAAGATTGTTGAGACACGCCCCTTGAGCAAAGACAAGAGATGGCGTTTGGCACAGATCGTTGAACGCGCAAAGTAAGGAGTTTAGATTATGATTCAGATGCAGTCATGCATGACAGTAGCCGACAACTCCGGTGCCAAGATTGCCCAGTGCATTAAGGTACTTGGCGGAACACACCGCCGCTATGCGGGAATCGGCGACATCGTAGTAGTAGCCATTAAAGATGCTATTCCTACTTCAACAATTAAAAAGGGTTCAATCAAAAAGGCGGTTATTGTCCGCCAGGCCAAGGAATACCGCCGCCCGGACGGAACTTATATCCGTTTTGACGACAACGCCTGCGTAATCGTAGACGATTCCAAGAACCCCGTTGGAAAACGTATTTTCGGACCCGTTGCCCGTGAGCTTCGTGAAAAAGACTACATGAAGATTATCTCATTGGCTCCGGAAGTTCTGTAAGGAGTATTGGAAATGACAAAGACATTCAAGATTCATAAAGACGATACAGTACAGGTACTTTCCGGAAAAGATAAGGGCAAGCAGGGAAAAGTTATCCGCGTGCTTACCAAAAAGGATTCGGTAATTGTATCCGGCGTTAATTTCGTCAAAAAGGCTATGAAGAGACGCAGCCAGCAGGATGCCGGCGGAATCGCAGAGATTGAGGCACCTCTTCATATTTCTAAAGTGGGCATTGTATGTAAAAAATGCAACCGCCCGGTTAAAATTGGTTATAAGCTTGACGGAGACAAGAAAATTCGTGTCTGCCGCAAATGTGGAGAAGCACTGTAATGGCAAATTACGTACCCCGGCTTAAGAAAGTCTACAAAGAAACAATCGCTCCTGAACTCTTTAAGGAGTTGGGATACACATCACCTATGCAGATTCCGGCAATTAAAAAAGTTGTCGTAAGCATGGGCGTTGGCGAGGCTCTCGGAAATAAGAAACTTCTTGACGCCGCAGTTGCTGACCTGACTCAGATCACCGGTCAGAAAGCGGTCAAGACAAAGGCAAAGAAATCTATTGCTAACTTCAAACTTCGTGAGGGCGCAGAAATTGGCGCTATGGTAACGTTGCGCGGTAACATTATGTATGAATTTTTGGACCGCCTGATTAACGTTGCTCTTCCGCGCGTTAAGGATTTCCGTGGAATCAAGGCAACCTGCTTTGACGGACACGGAAACTTCTCCCTTGGTATTACGGAACAGATTATCTTCCCTGAAATCGACTTTGATAAAATCACTAAGATTGCAGGTATGAATATCACTATCGTAACCAGCGCACAAACTGACAACGAGGCCAAACTCTTGTTGTCTAAGTTTAATATGCCCTTCAGAAAGTAAGGTAGGAAGTCATGGCAAAGAAATCAATGATTATAAAGGCAAAGCGCACTCCTGAATTTAGCACACGGCGTTACAACCGTTGCCAGATTTGTGGCCGCCCGAGAGGATATATGAGCAAATTTAAGATGTGTCGTCTTTGCTTCCGCAAGTATGCTAGTGAAGGTTTGTTACCCGGTGTAACAAAGTCAAGTTGGTAGTGGTAGGAGAAGTAATATGAGTGCATCAGATCCCGTAGCAGATATGCTTACAAAGATCCGCAATGCGGTAATGGCCCGCCACGAAAAAGTGGATATTCCCGCATCAAAGTTAAAGTTGGAAATTGTAAAAATCCTGAAGACTGAAGGTTATATCAAAAACTTCAAGAAGGTTCAGGAAGACGGAAAAAACATTATCCGCATTTTCCTCAAGTATGATGACAAGAATGAGCCGGTTATTCATGGAATTGAACGCATTTCAACTCCCGGTCGCCGTGTTTATTCAGGTTATAAAGAGCTGCCCCGTGTCCGCAACGGATATGGTTCAGTAATCGTTTCAACATCCGCCGGCATTACAACCGGAAAAAAGGCTACAGAGAAGATGGTCGGCGGCGAGTTGGTCTGCAAGATTTGGTAACGGAGGAAGAATATGTCTAAATTAGGAAAACTCCCTGTTGCTGTTCCTGCAGGCGTAACAGTAAGCGTCAAGGACAATGTTATTTCTGTTAAAGGCCCCAAGGGTGAGCTTACCCAGGCTTTCAGCAAGAACATTGACGTTGTTTTTGAGAATAACGAAATCACTGTTAAACCGCTTAGCAACGCGCGTCAGGCAAATGCCGACCACGGTTTGTACCGCTCTTTGATTAAAGACCTGGTTGCCGGTGTTACAACTGGCTTCTCAAAGACTCTTATAATCAACGGTGTAGGTTTCCGTGCGGAAGTAAAGGACAAGGAACTCGTAATGAACCTTGGCTATTCAACTGATTTTATCGCTATCATTCCCGACGGACTTACCGTTGCGGCTGACGCAAAGGGAAACATTACGGTTTCTGGAATCAACAAGCAGAAAATCGGTGAATTCTGTGCTCAGATTCGTAAGCTGCGCCTTCCCGAGCCTTACAAAGGAAAGGGAATCCGCTATTCAACTGAAGTTATCAGACGCAAAGTCGGTAAGACTGGTGTTAAATAAGTGAGGCGAGAAGATGTTTAAGAAACTTAATGATAAAGACAGAAAGCGCCTTCACAGAAAGGTTCATATCCGCAAGTCTGTTTATGGAACGGCAGAACGCCCGCGCATGACAGTAACCCGGAGCAACAAGAACCTTTATGTTCAGGTAATCAATGACGACGAGGGCAAAACACTTGCCGCCATTTCTACTATGGAAAAGGATTTTGCCGCTCTCAAGCCTACAACTGAGGGAGCCGCAAAACTTGGTGAAGCTTTTGGTCAGCGCTTAAAGGAAAAGAATATTACTACTGTGGTTTTTGACCGCAACGGTTATCTTTACCACGGCGTTGTAAAGGCCCTTGCTGACGGTACCCGCAAAGCGGGCATTCAATTCTAGGAGAAGTTATGGAACGCCAGAATAAATTTGATAAAGAGCCTAAGGATAAAGAGTTCGTTGAAAAACTCGTTACCCTTAACAGAACTTCAAAAACCGTCAAAGGTGGACGCCGTATGTCATTTGCGGCCCTCAGCGTAGTTGGCGACCAGAAGGGTCGTGTAGGCTACGGTTTTGGAAAAGCCAATGACGTTACAGAAGCTATTAAAAAGAGCCTTGACCGCGCAAAGAAAAATCTTGTTACTCTTCCCGTAAAACACGGAACAGTTCCGCACGATGTTGTCGGAAAGTTTAAGAGTTCAGAAGTTCTTCTGCGCACGGCCTCTGCCGGTACCGGAATCATCGCCGGTGGTCCTGTTCGCGCTATTATGGACGCTGCCGGAGTAACTGATATTATTTCTAAGTCACTCGGCTCAAGTTCTTCAATAAATGTTGTTCGCGCTACGTTCGACGCTATTGGAAATATGCTTGACGCACAGGCAGTAGCAAAGAACAGAGGTAAAACTCTGAGCGAGATGTGGGGTTAATTCTATGGCAAAACTTAAGATTACACTTGTAAAAAGCGTTATTGGACAGAAACCGGCCAAAAAGGCCACTGTTCGCAGCTTGGGATTAAAGAAAATCAGTTCCTCTGTAGTACAGGAAGATACTCCTTGTGTACGCGGAGCGGTTGCGTCAGTTGCGCATCTTGTTAAAGTTGAAGAGGTACAGTAATGGCAGATTTTGAATTGCACGCACCTGTTGGTGCTAACAAAAAACCCAAGCGGGTTGGCCGTGGTTCTTCTTCAGGACTTGGTACAACTGCCGGTAAGGGAAACAAGGGTGCACAGTCAAGAAGCGGATCTCCTCTTCCTTATGTAGGATTTGAGGGCGGTCAGATGCCGATTTACCGTCGCATCGCACAGAGAGGATTCTCTAACTATCCGTTCAAGGAGACATATGTTGTTGTCAATGTTTCTGACATTGAGGCAAAATATGCCGACGGCGAGACAGTTAACAAGGAAACTCTTATTGCAAAGAATCTTGTTAAGTCAAAGAAATCTATGGTAAAATTGCTGGGTGACGGCGATATTACCAAAAAGGTAACTGTTGATGTTGACAAAGTTTCAAAGTCAGCAAAAGAGAAAGTTGAGAAGGCCGGCGGTTCTGTAAAAGAAGCTGCCAAGGCTGAGAAGACAGAAAATAAGGACTAAGGGCGGAGTAAATGGCTAGCAATTCATTGGTGAATATGTTTAAGATTAAGGAACTCCGCAGCCGCCTTTTATTTACTTTCGTGGTGCTTGCGGTTTACAGACTCGGATGCGTTCTCACAATTCCGGGAATCGATGCCGCAGCCCTCTTTGAGTATTTCAATAATCTTGCGGCGCAGAATAAAAATGCGTTCGCAAGTTATATGGACTTCTTTGTCGGTGGCGCGTTCTCTAACTTCTCTGTATTTATGTTGGGTGTAATGCCTTACATTTCTATGCAGATTATTATGCAGCTGCTCCTTATCATTTTTCCGTCGCTCAAGCGCACGGTAATGGAAGAGGGCGGCCAGCAGAAAATGCAGATGTGGACAAGAACCGGAACGATTTTTGTCTGCTTTATCCAGGCATTTGCTGTTACAGTTTATGCAAAGAACATCGGCGTTATTTCACTTAACAATGAAGTTGCCTTCAAGCTCTTAGCGATTCTTACTGTAACAACAGGTTCAATGGTAACAGTTTGGTTGGGAGATCAGATTACTGCCCGCGGAATCGGAAATGGTATTTCCATTATGATTTTCGCAGGTATCGTAGCCCGTCTCCCTTCTGCTATTACTGAACTTGCGGAGCAAGTCCGCAACGGACAGTTGAACATCGTATTTGTAATTGTCGCACTGATTCTGTTTGTCGGAATTGTTGCCCTTGTCGTTTACGAAGAATGCGGCGAGCGCAAGATTCCGGTTCACTATGCAAAGCGCGTAGTGGGAAGAAAAATGTACGGCGGTCAGAATACCTACATTCCCTTTAAGGTAAATCCGTCAAATGTTATCCCTCTTATTTTTGCATCATCGTTTTTGACGCTTCCTATGCAGCTTGTTTCTTCTATTTCAAGTAACGGCGCTGCAAGCTGGATTCAGAAATTGGCTGTATTCCTGAATCCGATGGGATTGTGGTACAATATTATTTTAGTAGTTCTTATCGTATTCTTTGCATACTTCTACACTCAGGTAACACTGAACCCCACTGAAATAGCAAAGCAAATCCGGGAAAACGGCGGCTCCATCCCCGGAGTAAGAACAGACAAAACGGAAGAGTATTTGCAGAAGATACTTAACCGTTTGGTATTGCCCGGCTCTTTGTTCCTCGCTGCAATCGCAGTACTGCCGACATTGATTCAGCTTATCTTTAAGTTCCCGCAGTCAGTAGCAATGCTGATGGGAGGCACTTCACTGATAATCATGGTTGGTGTTGACTTGGATACAATGAGTCAGGTTGAAGCCCTTTTGAAAATGCACCATGTTGATGGTATTATGAAGAAGGGTAGAATTCGCTCTAGAAACCTTTAGCGGTTTTTTGAGCAAGGCTCTAGACTAAATTATTGGAAATGTGATATAATCCTATTCCCGATTGTAATTCATTGCGAATTGCCATAATCGGGAATACAACACATATCCATTTCATGGGGGACTTTTATGAAAGTACGAACCAGCGTAAAGCCTATCTGTGACAAGTGTAAGGTTATCAAAAGAAACGGCGTTGTCCGCATCATTTGTTCAAACCCGAAACATAAGCAGAGACAGGGTTGAGGAGTAACAGATGGCTCGAATTGCGGGGGTTGACCTCCCAAATAAACAGGTTAAAATCGCTTTGACCTATGTATACGGCATAGGCCGTTCAGCAGCGCGCGCAATCTGCAAAAAGGCAGAGGTAAAAGAAGACGCGATGATGAATGATTTGTCTCAGGATGAGCTTGCAAAGCTCCGTGAGGTTATCGACAAAGAGTACAAGGTAGAAGGCCGTCTTCGCTCAGAAATTGGTCTTAACATTAAGCGCCTTATCGATATCGGATCTTACCGTGGCCTGCGCCACCGCAAGGGGCTTCCTGTTCGCGGACAGCGCACTCGCACTAATTCCAGAACACGCAAGGGTAAGAAGAAGACCGTTGCCAACAAGAAGAAAGCGTAAGGCGGAGGTAAATTAATTGGCTACTGCTAAGAAAAGAAAGGAAAAGAAGAGCGTTTACGAAGGAAACGTTTATATTCAAGCTTCCTTCAATAATACGATTGTAACAATCACAGACCTGAACGGCAACACACTTTCTTGGGCTTCAAGTGGCGGACTTCAGTTCCGCGGCGCCAAGAAATCAACACCGTTTGCGGCACAGTCAGTTGCTGAGGCAGCTGTCGCTAAGGCTGTAAGCTATGGTTTGCGTGAAGTTCACGTATTTGTTAAGGGACCGGGAATGGGTCGTGAAAACGCCGTTCGCGCTCTTGGAAATCAGGGACTCAAAGTAAAGTCTATTTCTGACGTTACCCCGATTCCGCATAACGGTTGCCGTCCTCGTAAGACACGCCGCGTGTAATTAAGGAGTAAGAAATGGGTAGAAGTGAATCACCTGTATTAAAACGCTGCAAGAAACTCGGTGTAAACCCTCTCGTAATGGGATATGCCAAGGTAAGCAAAAGAAATCAGAAAGAAACACGCCGCAAGCGCTCTGAATACGGACTTCAGCTTGATGAAAAGCAGAAGCTTCGTTTTATTTACGGAGTTCTTGAGCGCCAGTTCAGACGCTATTATGAAATGGCTGTCCGCAAGCCTGGTGTAACGGGCGAAATTATGCTTCAGTTGCTTGAGACAAGACTTGATAACGTCATCTATCGCCTTGGTTTTGCCAAGACTCGTGATGAGGCAAAGCAGCTGGTAGGCCATGGACACATTACCGTAAACGGCAAAAAGGTAGATATTCCTTCTTACCTGGTAAAGGCCGGTGATACAGTTTCATTCAAAGAGACTAGCAAGAATTCTGCAAACATCAAGAAGTTGGTTGCGAGAATCGAGGAACGCAAGGTTCCGGCTTGGCTTGAAGCTGACAAGGACAATTTATCGGGTAAGGTTACTACGCTGCCGGCTCGCACAGACATCGACTTTGATGTAAAAGAGCAGCTCGTGGTTGAATACTATTCTAAATAAGTTTAAGGAGTTCAGATGGCTCGCAAAAATCTGCTTAAGGGCTTTCAGAGACCTAAGAAAGTATATTTTGAGGATCAGGAAACATCGACCCCGAATTACGGTAAGTATTACGCCTATCCGTTTGAACCCGGATTCGGCACAACAGTTGGAAACACTTTGCGCCGCGTATTGCTTTCCTCTATTCAGGGATATGCCGTAACTTCTATTAGAATTACGTCGTATGATGCTGATAATGTTCCGCATGTGATTTCAAGTGAGTTTGAAGCAATTCCTAATGTGTCGGAAGATACTCTGGAAATTTTGAACAGCTTGAAGCAAATCCGTTTGCGGCTTCCGAATGACGGCGAGCAGGATACTATACTTTACGAATTTAAAGGACCCGGAAAAGTAATGAGCAACGACCTCGAAAAAGAGGGCCAGCTCGAAGTAATGTCAAAAGATGTGCTTTTGTTCACTATGATGGACGGCGCAAAGATTGACATTGAAATCCAGGTTGACTTGGGACGCGGTTATGTTCCGGCGGAAACCAACGACAAATATATTGAAGTTGTCGGTACGATTCCGATGGACGCCATCTTTAGCCCGGTTAAGAAGGTTAAATATTCAATTGAACCTTGCCGTGTCGGTCAGAGAAACGACTATGACAAGCTGCTTCTTGAGATTTGGACCGACGGTTCTATTGCACCGGCTGATGCTTTGTCCGAGGCCGCTAAAATCGCAAAGGAACACTTCTCTGTCTTCATCAATTTTGATGACAGCGATTCTTCTATGGACGATGACTATGACGAGGATGATGAACATATCCGCGCCCTCCTTAATACTCCTGTTGAAGAACTTGAGTTGTCAGTTCGCTCTTCAAACTGTTTGAAGAATGCTAATATCCGCACGATTGGTGAATTGACAAAGAAAACAGAAGACGATATTGCCAAAACCAGAAACTTTGGTAAAAAGAGTCTTACGGAAATCAAAGAAAAGCTTCTTGAATGGAACTTGACTTTGGGCATGACGGACTACAGCTACCTTAAGGATGCTGTGAATTTAACTAAGAAAAAGGAAGAGTCAGATGAATCATAAGATTGGATTTAATCCCCTTTCGCGCACTACAGCGCACCGCCGCGCAATGCTGCGCAATATGGTTACTTCTCTTTTTAGATTTGAGCGCATTACGACTACCAAGTCTAAGGCTGCTGAAGCACGCAGAAAGGCTGAAAAGCTTATCACTCGCGCAAAGGTAGACAGCGTTCACAACAGACGCGAAGTTGCCAAATACATTGCTGATGAAAAGATTTTGAACAAGCTCTTTACAGAGATTGCTCCACGTATGAAGGAACGCAATGGCGGTTATACCCGCACATTGAAACTCGGTTTCCGCCAGGGAGATGCTGCTGATGTTGTAATCCTTGAACTGGTTGATTACAAACTGGATCAGGATAAGGACAAGAAGCCGGCCGATAAAGCCGCAAAAAAGGTCCCCGCTAAGAAAGCTGCTGCAAAGGCCGCCAAAGACGACGCTAAAACAGCGGAAGCATAAGGAGTAGAATATGTCTAAATCACATCGTGGAACAGGACTCCGCAAGACTGTAAATCACGGTCGCGGTGTATGTCCGATTTGTAAGAACCCCAACGTTAAGGTTGTATACGAATACGATCTCGACGGCAAAAAGGTTAAGATTTGCAAATTCTGCAAAGCACACCTAAAGAACAAGGCCCGCTTGGAAAAGCCCGCTGCAGCTCCTGCTGAAGCAGCCCCCGCTGCCGACGCTCAGGCGTAGTTCATAACTCCCACGGATTTTCCCGTGGGAGATTTTTTTTGTCCGGTGCTTGACTAAAACTTCATTTTTTTAGTATAATTTTACAACTCAAAAAAAAGATAGGAGGCTATCTATGAAAAAAATTGCATTTGCGGCCCTTGCAGCCGGAGCCCTTTTGATGGCGACTTCTTGCGGCAAAAAGGAAGCCGACAGCATTAAAATCGGAGGAATCTTTCCTCTCAGCGGAAACGTCTCTGTTTACGGCGTTGAGGCAAATAACGGAATTGATTTGGCTATTGATGAAATTAACGGCTCCGGCGGAATTAACGGCAAGAAAGTAGTTCTCATCAGTGAGGATGATGAGGGAAATCCGGACAAGACAGTCAACGCCTTTCAGAAACTGACAACGAGAGACGGTGTTAAGATTGTTATCGGTTCACTTACTTCCGGATGTACAAAGGCTGTTACAAGCCGCGCTCAGGTCCAGAAAATCATTCAGATTGCGCCTGCCGCCACTTCTCCCGATATTACTGATGCCGGCGACTATATTTTCCGCGCCTGCTTTATCGACCCCTTCCAGGGAACTGTGGGCGGAAAATTTGCTGTGGAGTCTCTTAATGCAAAGAATGCCGCAATTCTCTACGACATTGGAAGCGACTACTCTGTAGGTCTGACAGAGAACTTTGAGAAGACATTCACTGCCCTCGGCGGAAAAATTGTTGCAAAAGAGTCTTATGCCACAAACGACAAGGATTTTAACGCGCAGCTCACAAAGATTAAGAACGCTAATCCTGACGTTCTGTACCTGCCTGACTATTACAATGTGGTAAGCCTTATCGCAAAGCAGGCCCGCGCGCAGGGAATTGATATCGCTTTTGTTGGCGCTGACGGTTGGGACGGAGTTACCACAAACGCGGGAGACGAAGTTCTTAACGGATATTATTCAAACCACTATTCGGTTGACTCTACAAGCGAGGCGGTTAAGAAGTTTGTAGCCGCTTTCCGCTCAAAATTCAGCAAGGACCCCAATGCCTTTGCCGCCCTTGGATATGATTCAGTTTATATGCTTAAAGATGCGATTCTGAATGCCGGCTCTACCGATACTGCCGCCGTCAGAACTGCTCTGGAAAACATTAAGGGTGAGTATGTTACAGGAAACCTTTCATTCGATGCAAAACACAATCCTGTTAAGGCTGCTGTAATGCTCGAGGTTGTAAAGGGCGAGGACGGCAAGCTGAACGCCGTTTATAAGACTACGGTTAATCCGTAATATGTAATTCAGGGAACTCTGAAAATTGCAGTTTTTAGAGATGCCCTCAGGCTGTAACAAGTAGAAAAGACAAGGCCGTCTTCATTTTTATGGGGACGGTCTTTTTTATTGGTGTCTTACGCTTGAAATTTATGTTAAATTGGTTTAAACTGTTATGATTGAATACGGCCGCCCTGCGAGACGGCTTAGACAGGAGTAAAAAGTGGACGGCGGTTCTTTGTTTTTGCAGCAATTCATAAACGGACTCTCGCTCGGAAGCATCTATGCGCTTATCGCGCTCGGCTACACGATGGTTTACGGAATTGTTACGCTTATTAATTTTGCCCACGGGGATATTATGATGATGGGCGCTTATGCGGGATATTTTGTTCTTGCGGCGCTGGGGCTTAGCGCACCTTCTTTTGCGCTGGCTTTTCTTGCGGCGATGGTGTTTTGCGGTTTTCTCGGCGTGGCTATTGAGCGCCTTGCATACAGACCACTCCGCAACGCGCCGCGTCTTAATTCTCTGATTACGGCTATTGCTGTTGAATTGATTTTACAGAATATGATGCGTGTTCTGCCTTTTGCCGGCCCCGATCCGAAGGCTTTTCCTGTGCTGGAAGTCCCGGCGCTTAATATCGGCGCGGTCTCAATTCCCGGAATAAAGGCTCTGGTGATTATAACCTCAATTGTGATGATGATTGCCCTTCATATTTTGGTAAATTATACAAGAACAGGCAAGGCGATGCGTTCTGTAAGTTATGACATGCAGGCTTCAAGCCTTATGGGAATTAATGTAAACCGTACAATCGCGGTTACTTTTGCAATCGGCTCGGTACTTGCCGGAGCCGGCGGCATTCTGTATGCCTCGGCATATCCGCAGGTTGACCCGCTTATGGGCTACATGCCGGGCCTTAAAGCCTTTGTCGCCGCTGTTCTCGGCGGAATCGGCTCTATTCCGGGCGCGATGGTCGGCGGTGTGATTCTGGGTATTGCGGAGACTATGACCAAGGGATACGGGCCGAGCCAGTATGCCGACGCCATCAGTTTCGGTATTCTGGTTATTATTCTGTTGGTTAAGCCGACCGGCTTGATGGGAAAGAAAAAGGTTGTAAAAGTATGACAAAGAATTTACGCAATACATTGCTTCTGACAATAATAGGTCTTGCCGCGGCGGTTGTGCCGGCGGCTCTGATTGCGGCCGGTGTTATCAACGGTTATACGGCGCAGGTTTTTACACTTGCGGGAATAAATGCGATTATGGCCCTTAGTGTAAATATAATTTGCGGAATTACCGGTCAGCTCTCGCTCGGACAGGCGGGCTTTATGGCTATAGGCGGATACTCGACGATTCTGCTGTGCACGAACGCGCACATTCCGCTGCCGCTTGCGATTATCCTTGCGGCCGTTATTACCGCCTTTTTCGGTTTTTTAATCGGTTTTCCGACTTTAAGGCTTGAGGGCGACTATCTTGCGATTGTAACGCTTGCCTTTGGCGAGATTATCCGTGTATTTCTGGTTAACCTTAAGAAATGGACGGGCGGCCCGAACGGAATTCAGTTCAACACGATAATGGTATTTAATCCGGCCATCGCCTTTGCGGTTGTTACGGGAACTCTTGTTCTGCTGATTGTGCTTGTGCAGAACTTTATCCGCTCTTCTTACGGACGCGCCATTCTTGCGGTCCGAGAAGATGAGATTGCCGCAAACTCAAGCGGAATCAGTGTTTTCCGCTACAAGATGATTGGATTTGTAATCGCCTCTTTTGTCGCCGGAGTGGGCGGCGCGCTTTATGTCTGCCTTATCGGCTTCATCAAACCGGACCAGGCGGGCTTTACAAAATCGATTGACTACCTGATATTCGTTGTTCTCGGCGGAATGGGTTCAACTACTGGAAGCGTTCTTGCCTCTTATGTCCTCACATATCTGCAGGAATTCTTGAGGTTCCTGCAGAACTACCGCCTGCTCTTCTATCCGGTGGTTCTGATTCTGGTAATGATTTTCAGACCGCAGGGACTTTTGGGAACAAAGGAAGCCTCGTTTGTAAAGGCCTTTGAGTGGACGAAGAAATTCATTCAGAAAAAACTGAACAGGACGGAGGCGGTAAAATGAGTTCAACAGAAAAAAAAGAAATGATTTTGCAGGCCAGAGATGTTTCCATTGTTTTCGGAGGCCTCCGCGCTGTGAGTGATTTTAACTGTGAATTATATGACGGCGAGCTTGTGGGACTTATCGGTCCCAATGGTGCCGGAAAGACTACTGTATTCAATATGCTGAGCGGAGTTTACACTCCGACTGAAGGACAGATTTCTTTTTGGGACAGAAACGGAAAGATTCACGGAATCAATAAGGTCAATCCTGCCGGCCACAGCCGTCTGGGAATTGCCAGAACTTTTCAGAACATAAGGCTTTTCAGCGCGCTGCCGGTAATTGACAATGTGAAGATTGCCCTGCATAATTCGCGCACTGCCAGTCCTGTTGATGTTCTTCTACGGACTCCGAGGTTCAGGCAGGACGAAAAGCAGATGGAGGAAAGGGCCTTGCAGCTGCTCTCTCTCTTTAAGATTGACTCAAAGAGGGGAGAACTGGCAAAGAATCTTCCTTACGGAGAGCAGCGCAAGCTGGAGATTGTCCGCGCGCTCGCCTCAAACCCCAAGCTGCTCCTGCTCGATGAGCCGGCCGCCGGAATGAATCCGCAGGAAACTGAGGATTTGATGAATTTGATTGCCTTTATCAGAAGAGAATTTAATCTTACGATTCTTCTCATTGAGCATGATATGCGTCTTGTAATGGGAATCTGTGAGCGCATTATGGTGCTGAACTACGGAAAAATTATTGCGGAGGGAACACCGGCGGAAATCAAGGCTGATCCGCAGGTAATCAAGGCCTATCTTGGACAGGAGGCTGTAAATGCTTGAAGTAAAAGATTTGACGGTTCATTACGGCGCAATCAAGGCGCTCCGCGGAATCTCTTTTGGTGTAAAGGAAGGGGAAATTATTTCCTTGATCGGAAGCAACGGTGCCGGTAAGACAACCACTCTCCACGCGGTAAGCAATATTATTAAAAAGTTTTCGGGGACGATTACTTTTGAGGGCGAGGATATTACGAATCTGGCTCCAGATGCAATTGTGAAAGAACACTTGATTCAAGTTCCGGAAGGCCGCCGTATTTTTCAGAATCTGACAGTCCGTGACAATCTGGAAATGGGTGCATTTACAAGAAGGGATACAGCGAATATTAAGAATGACATGGATATGGTATTTGACTTGTTCCCCCGACTGAAAGAAAGAATCAACCAGATAAGCGGAACTCTCAGCGGCGGCGAGCTGCAGATGCTTGCAATGGGGCGCGGTCTCATGGCAAAACCGAAACTTCTTTTGCTCGACGAGCCTAGCATGGGACTGGCTCCGATTCTGGTTGACGAGATTTTTGAGATTATTCAGAAAATCAACAAGGCCGGAACAACAATTCTGCTCGTTGAGCAGAACGCCTTTAAGGCGCTTTCTATTAGCGACCGTGCCTATGTTTTGGAGACAGGTGCTATTACAAAAGAAGGTGGCGCCGCAGAGCTTGCAAAGGATCCGGCTGTAAAGGCGGCGTATTTGGGCGGCTGAGGCGGTAAAATAATTTGCGCGTTTTAAAAATGTGTGCTATAATCTACTTATTTGGAGGCATAATATGATAGTTAAAGACGTGATGAAAAAGACCGTAATTTCAGTCGAGCCTGAGACAACCGTTCCCGAAGCAAAGGAACTGATGAATAAAAATAATATCAGCAAACTGCCTGTAATCAAGGGTGGGAAACTTGTCGGTATTATTACAAAGAATGATCTGTTGCAGGCAGGTCCCAGCCTTGCCACTACGCTCGATATGTATGAGATAAGCTACCTGCTTTCAAAACTTAACGTAAAGAAAATTATGACTACAAAGGTAATCACCTGCACTCCTGATGATGTGGTTGAGGAAGCCGCACGCATTATGGTTGAAAAACAGATTGGCTGCCTTCCGGTTGTAAAGAACGGCGTGGTTGTGGGAATTATTACGGAAAACGACTTGTTCCAGCTCTTTACGAATATGTTCGGCGCAAATGTAAAGGGTGTGCGCGTAACTGTGGTTGCGGACGACACTCCCGGTCATCTTGCCCAGATTGCGGAAAGAATCGCGGCCGACGGCGGCAATATTATTTCAAGCATAACAAGTACGGCCGGCGAGAAATCAAAGCGACAGCTGACTCTGAAGGTAACGGGACTTACTATGGCAAAACTGAGGAAAGTCTTTGTTGAACTAAAACTTGAAGTTGAGGATATACGAAGTATTTGAGGACTTTCAAGGAAAATTTAAAATCCTGCGGTCTTTTTCCGCAGGATTTTTTTTCGGGAGGATTTTAATATGATTGGAGCTATTATCGGTGATATAGCCGGAAGTGCGTTTGAATTTAATAATAATAAGTCAAAGAAATTTGATATGTTCGATTTGGAGCATCATCCCACTGATGACAGTCTTATGACGATTGCGGTTGCCGTTGCCATAATGAGATATAAGAATCTTCTTTCAAAAAAGAAACCCGCCAGTCTTTATGATGAGGCTGTCAAGGCAATGAGAAAACTTGGCGCGGCCTATCCTGAATATATGAGTATGTATGGACACGGTTTCCGGGAGTGGCTTACAAGTCCAGACCCGAAGCCGTATAATTCCTGCGGTAACGGTGCCGCCATGCGTATAAGCCCGGCAGGCTTTGCCGCAAAGGACATAGAAGAGGCAAGGATGTTTGCCAGGGAAATTACTTCTCCGACCCACAGTCATCCGGAGGGCTTGAAGGGGGCGGAAGCCGTTGCAGTCTGCATTGTCCTTGCCCGTGACGGAAAGACCAAGGAAGAAATCCGTGATTATGTCAACAAGAATTACTACACACTGGACTTTACGATTGATCAGATTCGGCCTGACTATGGATTCGGAGCGCTTTGTCAGAACACGGTTCCGCAGGCAATAGAGGCCTTTTTGGAAAGCGAGTCTTTTGAAGATGCCATTCGCACGGCGGTAAGCCTCGGCGGTGACTCCGATACGCTGGCCGCTATTACCGGCTCTGTTGCGGAAGCTTTTTACGGTGTTCCTGAGGACATGCGCGAAGACGCGATGGATTTATTGGACGACGATGACTTGTGTGATGTGATTGATATGTTCGAGGAGAAATTTCAGGACGAGGCGGACTAAAGAGTCAAAGCTTTATGCTGATTTCGCCTGACGACAATGCACGGTTCTCTCCGTCTTCTGTCTGGACGAGGAGGCGTGCCTCGTCGTCTATTCCCGTTACTTTTGCGGAATAGGCTGTTTCATTCCGGCCGATGACGGGAATTACCTGAACCGTGTGTCCGATAATAAAGGAGCGGTCCTTGTATTCTTTTAGCGCAGTCTTGTATTCACTTTCATTTTCATAAAAATTAAAGAGATTAAGACAGATGTTTTCCACAAGTTCCTGAAAACCGCTTTTTTGCCCTGCTGAAAGCTCTTTATCTGTCTCGCCGCATCGGGGAAATGAGACGCATGCGTTTGCTGAATGGCATTGAGGCGCGGACAGGATCGAACCTGCACGCCCCCTTATTTCCTCCGGAAAATCTTTCGTCGTGATGTTTATGCCTATACCTACAACCGCCGCATCAATCTTTCCGTTTTTATTCAGATGACCCTCTGTCAGAATACCCGACACCTTTCTCTGGTTTACATAGACATCGTTGACCCATTTTATTTTTGCGTCGGTCTTGTAAAAATTCTCAATACCTCTGCATACGGCGACGGCCGCCGCGGCGGTCAATACTGCCGGGTTCTCAATGATTTTGTCGGGGGCGTAAATAGCGGTAAAATAAATTCCTGTCTCCTCAGGCGAGTAAAAGATCCGTCCCATGCGTCCGCGTCCGGCTGTCTGGGACTTTGCTGTTATTACGCTCTTGTTCATGGCACGGATTTGTTCTTTTTCTGTGCATGCGGCAAGGCGGCGGAGCGCCTCCGAATTTGTGGAGTCAATTACAGGAAAGTGAATGAAGTTCATTTTTGTTTTTTGCCGAGAAGAGTAAAATTTTTAGCCTCCGAGCAGAAGATAATTCCGCTTCCTCCTGTGGCAAAGCATTCAAGTTTCTGAACGGCTTCCACTACGGCGGCGGCCTTTTCTGTCGGTGTAAGAATGACAAGCATTTCTTTTTCGGGAACAATCTCAACGCCGAAGAATTTTGCGTCTCCTTCCTTTGCAGTTCCGCGGCCGCCTACTACGGTTCCGCCGCCGGCACCGGCTTTACGGGCCGCTGCCATCGCATCTTCCGCATATCCCTTGTTTACGATAATGTTTATCATCTGGTATGAATTGCTGTCCGCCATATTTTTTTCTCCCAAAATAAATTTTCCCCGGTCGCCCGAAGCGCCGCTTTTTAAGAATGAGTTCACGTCAAGCGTAAACAGAACGCCAAAGTGCGGCTTTTGTTTCTTGCATTCAGTCTCAATTGCGCCGCGGATTTTTTCTGCCTTTTCGTCCGGCACAATGATGTAGACGATTTCTTTTGAAGAATCCCCGAATCCCAGCAGTGAAAGTACGCTGCTGGAGGCTGTTCCCCGGCCGGGAATTATTGTTCCGCCGGAAGCGCCGGCACTGTTTGCCGCGGTGCTTATCGTTACTCCTGAATCTGCAGGCACAATGGTTACAATCAGTTTATACATTCGCCGCGCCTCCTTTGTTTGAACGGTTTTGTTTTGCCTTAAAGATTATTCCCATTATCTGAACTGCTATCAGCGGCATCATGGCGACAAGCGCTATTACACCGAAAGAATCTGTCGCTCCTTTTCCAGCCGCTCCAATCGTAAATGACAGGATAAAAGTTGCTGTTAAAGGACCTGACGCAACTCCGCCTGAGTCAAAGGCAATTCCCGTAAAGAGTGGCGGAGAGAAAATCATAAGCAGCAGGGCAGTCGCATAGCCTGCAACCAGAATATATTTTATGCTGAATCCGTTTACATTGCGCCAAAGGGAAATCGCAATTGCGAGCCCTGTTCCGGCTGAAAGAAAAAACAGAAGGGCTTTTCTTTTAATCGTTCCGCCGGAAACCTGTTCAACCTGCTCGCTTAGAACCCAGACAGCCGGCTCCGCGCATACTATTATGGCCCCGAAAAGAATTCCTGTTCCTATAAGGAGCGCGTACCAGAGTCCGCCGCCCGAGGCTTTTGCGCCGAGAACTTCTCCCAGTGCCCGGCCTGCGTCGCTGAAACCGCCGTTTACTCCGACAAGAAAAATCGAGAGCCCTATAAATGCATAGATAAAACCGACTATGAATTTTGCGGCCTGTCGTATAGTCATTTTAAAAAGCGTAATCTGAAAAATTATAAAAAGGCCGAAGAGCGGCGCAATTGACATTATTGACTCGTGCAGTGTTGACGAAATGATTGCCCCGAATGGTGAGAAAATCCGTGATAAAATTCCCGCGCTCTGCTCCGCAAGTTCAAGTTCCGCGGCGGCGGATTCAGTCTGTCCGATGAGTCCTGTACGGTTTAAGAAAATGGCATAGAGGAGAACCGCCATGATCGGACCCACGCTTGCCGTTCCTGTCAGACCGAACGATGAGTCGTTGTCCTTGGAAGATGTGTGGCGGACCGTCGCGACGCCCAGACCCAGCGCCATGATAAAGGGAACTGTCATGGGACCCGTAGTGGCTCCGCCTGAGTCAAAGGCAATTCCCCAGAAGGAAAGCGGCGCGGACAAAGCTACGCCAAGGAGAACTGTGTATGAAATGAAAAATACTATTTTTAAAGGAAAATTCAATACAGTCCGCAGAAGACCGATCAGAATAAAAAGACCTACGCCGCCGGCAATTACAAATGTAAGAACCGCCTTGTTTACAAAGGGAAACACGCTCCGCACCTGATCGCCGAAAACCTGAATGTCAGGCTCTGCGGCTGTAACAATAAATCCTATTACAAAGGCACAGAAGATAAGAAGCGGAAGATTTCTCTTTGCAACAAGACTGGAGCCGCATCTTTCGCCCATGGGCTCAATTCCCATTCCGACGCCCATCAGAAAAATGGTGAGGCCGAAAATCAGTAAAAAGCCGCCGACAGCAAATCTGGCAAGTAATGTTTTTTCAAGCGGAACAACTGTTAGTCCTAAAAAGAGAACTATGACAATAACCGGCAGAACCGATTTTGCGGTTTCCTTGAATTTTTCAGTTATATTCATGCTCTATATTTCCTTGAATTTTTCAGTTATATTCATGCTCTATATTTCCTTGAATTTTTCAGT
>CAYFWC010000019.1:37166-46639 GCA_964346805.1 uncultured Treponema sp.
TATATTCATGCTCTATATCAGATGAATGCGGAATAGCCCTTTTTCTCAATGCCGGCTACCCATTGTGAGGCGAGCTTTTTCGCTCCGTCAAGGTCATGGTCGCGGTAGTTTCCGCATTCCTTTTCCGTTGTCGCCGGAACAGGTTTATCCCATACTGAAACTTTTTTGAGAACGCTTGAAAATACTTTTGCGATTTCTTCCTCACTCCTGTCGCCGAAAATTGTAAAGTAAAAACCTGTTCGGCAGCCCATTGGACTAAAGTCTATGACACCGTCAATCTCATCGCGTATGTATTCGGCAACCAGATGCTCAAGCGTATGAATTGCGCCTGTGGACATAAATTCCTTGTTCGGCTGACAAAAGCGAATGTCAAACTTTGTTACGATGTCGCCCTTCTGGCCGATTTTTTTCCCCGCAAGGCGGACAAAGGGCGCGGTTACTTTTGTGTGATCAAGATTGAATGAATCTACATTGTACTTTTTTTCCTCAGACATAAAAACTCCTGTTTAAGATTTCTAGAATCTCTCAATAATGGCAAGCATAATCGCGCCGCTTAAATTTGCGGCAGTCTCTTCGTTAAAAGAGTAGGCGGAGCCGCCCATGTCGTCCGCTTTGTCGCTCAGCGTTCTGATAATGACAAAGGGTGTGCCGCACAGATAGCAGGCATGGGCAACCGCGGCGCCTTCCATTTCCACGCATAGCGGGGCGCATATGTTTTTTATGTATTCCTTTTTCGTCTTGTCCGCAATGAATTGGTCTCCGGAAGCGACGGTACCGACTTCAAGTTTATGACCCTTTGCTTCGGGAATCGTCGGAAAAATATTCTGTATAGCCTGAATCATATCCCGGTCGGCCGGAAATTTCGAACATTTCATCTGCGGAATCTCCGTGATTTTATAGCCGAACAGAACTGCGTCCATGTCATGGTAAAGGGCATAGTCAGAGACTACCACATCAAAAATATCAAGCCCCTTACCCAGTGCGCCGGCGATTCCGGAATTTATAATAAAATCCGCTCCGAACTGCAGAATCATTCTCTGCGCGCACAGGGCCGCGTTGACTTTTCCTACGCCGCTTTTTGCAAGAACAATTTCTTTGCCGAAAATCCTTCCCTCATAAAAGATGTTTCCGCCGGCCGCTGTTTCCTTGCAGCCGCCGTTTTCTTTCATGGCTTTGAGTAAAAGTTTAATCTCGATTTCCATCGCGCCGATTATTCCAAGTTTTTTCATTCTTCCGCCTCGTCTACCGCCGTCTGCAACTCCCAGTCTGAAATTTTATCGGGAAACTTCTCCAGTACCTTTTCGTAAAAGGCGACCGTTCTTTTTCCGAACATTTCGAGTGAAAATCGTTTTGATATTTCCACGCTCTTTTTGCTGAACTGACTCCGCTTCTTTGCGTCTTCAGCCAGTTCAATCATGTAACCGTCCATTTCCTTGTCGGTGTCCGCAAAAAAGCCGTTCTCGCCCGGAAAAACCGTGTCGTAAAAACTCGTGTCCCGGCGGGCTATTACGGGAAGTCCTGACTGCAGGGCTTCGAGAACTGTCATGGAATGCATTTCCGACAGCGAGGCCGTAATGAATACATCGCCCAACTGGTAGTATGAGTGAACCTGCGTCCACGGAACATATCCCGTAAAAATAATCCTGTCGCTTACGGGGCGGCTTTTTCGCTCCAGCCGTTGGATCGCTGTCCCTGCGCCGACAAATAAAATCTTTATGTGCCGGTTGCGCTGAATTACCCTCATGCAGATGTCAAGAAGTTCGTCCACGCGTTTTTCTTCTACTATGCGTCCGAGGAACAAAAAGACCACGTCACTGTTTTTTATTCCCCACTGTTTTTTTATCTGCTGAACTTCGCTTTTTGAGATTGTGCATTTTAGAAAAGTGTCAGAGTCCAATGCATTCGGTATGATTGCGGATGATGTGTTCGGCAGAATAAATGGCTGTTTAAAATAATCGTGGGCTTTTTGCGACACATTTATCAGCGCATAGAATTTTGTGTAAAGCCTCTTTACCACTCGCCGTATTACTTTTACGGGAATGAGTTTTCCGGCAAAAAGATAATACTTGTAGAAGTCTTCCCAAAGAGTATGTGTCGTGGCTATTACAGGAATATGAAGCTTCTTTCCGGCAAACTTTGCCGCATGGGCGACAAGAAATTCTGTGTGGGAATGAATGATTTCAATTTTATGAAGCTTGAGAAAATTGATGATTTTCTTTTCGTGCGGAAAACCAATGAACTGGTCGGGAATTCCGAACGGCCCGCCCGGCATCGATTTTATTCTGAGTATATTAGGATCGTTTTCTACGGCGGCGGCGGTGTCTCCGTCGTGGGTGTTTACAGTTACTATTACAACATGATGCCCCATGTCAAGGAGCACTTTTCTCAGTTGGAGAACAACTGTTACTATCCCGCTTTTTGTGGGGAGAAATGAATCTGTAAACAGGGCGATATTCATAAAAACAATTATATTGCAGAAGAATATTAAATTCAAGTAAGAACTAATTTTCCGGCTCGTCGTCCCATTTTACCTCGACTGCCCTGTGCTCCAAATCAGGAATGCGGAGAAATGTTGTGCATGAGGCTTTGTGAATTGTAATGCCTCTTGAGCGCGAGACATATCCTGCAATCGGGTCGGGGTACTTTGGGTCGCAGCATTTCGCAAAGGTGACAAAGAAGTTCTTGGAATTTTCCACGACAACTTTTCCCGTATGGCGTGGAGCCCCCTGCGGATTTGTTCCCTTTTTGTGAGATCTTACAGTCTGCTGCCGGCCGCCGTGCTGTGAGTCGCTGTCCGCTTTTGTCTGAACGGTGGTTTTGTCTATAAAGTTCGGATCATTGGCTGTGAGCCATGCGCGGATTTTCTGCTTTGCCTTTGATGTTTTTGTCCACTTCAGCCAGCCTTCGACAGGGTGGGCCTGCGGATTTGTGAGAATCTCAATAATCTGTGTGTTTTGCAGCGGAGTGCTGAGCGGAATTATTTTGCCGTCGGCCTTTGCTCCGATTATTTTCTCTCCTATACCTGAGTGAATGTGGTAGGCAAAGTCAATCGCGGAGGCTCCGTGCGGCAGCTGAACTACGTCTCCCCTGGGGGTAAAGACAACAATCTCATCGCCCAGAAGTTCGTTCTTGAATTCCGCAAAAAAGTTTTCGTCATCGGCGTGTTCCGCCCGCAGTTCTCTCAGCTGATTGAAAATAGAGAGTCCCTTTATATCAACCATATCATGAGACGAGCCTTTTTTGTAGAGCCAGTGGGAGGCGATTCCGTGCTCGGCTATGTTGTGCATTTCGTATGTGCGTATCTGAATTTCAAGAGGCTTTCCCTCGCATATAACTGTAGTGTGGAGCGACTGGTAGCCGTTTGCCTTTGGCATGGCTATGTAGTCCTTGAACCGTCCGTCAAGCGGCTTCCACAGAGAGTGCACAAGTCCCACAAGAGTGTAGCATTCTGGAACTGTATTGCACAGAATGCGGAGAGCGAGCAGGTCAAATAGTTCTCCGGCCTCCTTGTTGCGCTTGCGCATTTTCTGGTAAATCGAATAGAAGTGCTTTGCCCGGCTTGTTACCGTAATCTGAATGCCTGCCTTTTCCGCTCCCTTTTGAATTTTCTGGACAGCCTTTGTGAGATAGTCTGACCTCTCGTCCTTTTTCTGCGAGACAATGGCCTTTATCTGCTGGAATACATCGGGGTTTGAGTATTTTAAGCTCAAATCCTCAAGCTCGTTCTTTTCGTTGGACATACCGAGCCTGTCTGCAAGTGGCGCCCAAATGTCAATCACTTCTCCGGCAACCGCCCGCTGAACCTTTGCGTCATAACTTTTAAGGTTTCTCATTCTGTCAAGACGGTCAGCAAGTTTTACAAGAATAATGCGGACATCATCAACCATTGCGAAAAGCATTTTGCGGATTGAGTCCGCCTGCAAGAGTGTTTTGCTTGAGATGGGAATGCCCGTAATGCGGGTCGTCCCCTTGACGATATTCGCCACGGACTGTCCCCATTTTTCCTTTATCTCATCAAGCGTTATTCCCGGAACATTAAGAATGCTGTGGAAAAAAGCGCCGATGACAGAGTCCGAGTCCAGCCTGTTTTTTGCAAGGATGGTGGCAACCCGCATCGGGTGCAGGTAGTAGGGCTTGCCACAGGAACGAATCATGCCTTCGGTTTTTGCTACAAGAAAATCCCATGCGGAGGTAATGCGGGCCTTGTCTTCCTCGTAGTCTGGAAAGAATTTAAAAAACTCTTTGAGAAGAAGGGTTGTGTCCGTTTCTTCATTGTTCTCGATAAACTCGTCTTGTGTCATATTACTCCAGTCTTGGCAGTTCTATAATTTCAGATCAATAATTTCTGCTTCGCAAGCCTTTGCCAAATCTTCCGGCAGAATACATATTTGCTCTCCGCGGACTCCTGCGCTTATGTGAATTTTCTCGCACTCAAGCGCGCTTTTGTCTATAAATGTCTTGAACTGCTTTTTCATGCCGAGCGGCGAGCATCCGCCGCGCACATAGCCTGTAAGCGCCAGAAGTTCCTCCGGTTTTACGGGCGTAATTTCCTTTGCCCCTGTCGCGGCTCTGGCTTTTTTCAAATTGATTTCTGTAAGCGCGTTCTGCAGGAATACAAAAATCTCCTTTGAGTCGCTCCGCATAACGATAGTCTTAAAAACCGTGCTCGGGTCTATGCCCAGTTTCTCGGCCGTTTTTTCCGCCGCGCCTTTTGAAAGGACATGCTCTCCGTCATCGTCGTAAGAGGCGGTTGTGTAGGGAATGCCCATTTTTTCCAAAATGCGCATGGCGTTTGTCTTTTTCATTTAAGGCCTCCATTCTCCAGCACCGTGGCAGAAGAGCCGTTCTTGTAATTGATTACAATTGTCGGAAACCTTATAACTCCGTCAAGATGAATCAGGCTTGGCGCGTCGTCATCGTAATTCGCGCCTATTGCAAAATGGCAGGTTTTAAACGCTTTTTCGTCCTCCAGCATGTTACCGCCGATAACCGCCGCGGGATTAAGACCTATTCCGAGTTCGCCTATGTTTCTGGCGTTGCGCCTGTAAATTTCACCCGACCCTTTCGGCAGCGCTCCGGACTTTTCCATCGCGGAAGAACGCAGTTCAGCCTCCGTTATTGTCTTCAGCAGGCGCCCGGCTTCTTTGCCCCCGTTTATATCCGTTACAAAACCGCCCTCCACCTTGACTGTAATCGGTTCCTCAAGAATTGAGTCACCGTCACCGAATGTCATGGAACCGTCGTAGACGATTGTTCCGCAACAGCCAGTATCCTTGCCGTTTCCGACAACCGGGCTTATGAATACTTCGCCGGCGGGAATGTTTCCGCCTGTTCCGGGCTTTGAGAAATCCCCGTCATCAAACTGCGGCTCGCGCCCTTCGAGCGGAACCAGAATGTCCGTGCCTCCCGGTGCCGTAACCCGGACGCTGACCGCATCCTTGAATTTTGCGCCCAGCTTTCTGCAGTTGCCCGCCAGTTCCCCGTAGTCAATGCTTGCCGTGCGGTCAAACATATCCTGTGTAAGTCCGGGAGTCCAGACTGCTCTCATGCATTTTTTTCCTTCGAGCAAATAGTCAAAGATATGGTCGTATTTTACGCCGGCTTCCGAAACATAAGGTGTGGCCGTGGCCTCGGCGTCCTTTCCGAGCTTCTGGCTTGAGATTGACATAACCACATCGGGCGCTGTTTTTATGGCTCCGATTACAGAAGGTTCAGCGTCATCTAGAGAAGTTTTTTCACGCTGATACATCAAAACTGTGTCTGCCCCGCAGTCTGAAGATGCCGTATACAAGTCCTGCGCAATCGCAGCTGTTTCCGGATTCGCAATAATTAGTACTCGCTCACCCTTTTTTATTCTTAAAACCTGATTTACCACAGTCTCCGCACTTGAGAGATTCTTCTTAAAGAGTTCCATGTTTGTGCTCCGTATTTCGCCTTGCATTGTAACAGAATTGCGGATAGTGTTCAAGAAAAAAAATAATCAAAAAAGAATGACAAAAACAGAAAAAAAATAATAGCGTGTTTTGGAATTCAAATTTAGCATAATATATAAATACAGGGCGTTTCAACTGTTTTTTTTGTAACCAAAGTTGAATAACATTGTTTAATTATATTAAATCTGAATCAGTTTTCTGAAAACGAATTCGATTCAGAATGAAAATAAAGAGGTGATATATGAAAAAACTGTTTTTGGTACTCGCGGCATCTCTTATGTGTGCCGCCGGTCTTTTTGCTCAGGTTGTCCAGGAGCCTGTGCACATTGAATTCCCCAAGAATGACTATGCCGGTCCCGGAGTAATTGAGTATCAGGCAAAAGTGAACTGGCTTGCCGCGACAAACAACTATGCTCTCAAAAAGGGCGACAGGGTTACTTTCCACATTGAGGGCACGACTCATGGAAATTTCTCTGGCGTAAAAGCCGTTCTCTGCGATACACGCGAGGCGGTAAAATGGTGGCGTGAAAAGTCAGACTATCAGGTTGTTTCCGCAAGCGGAAAAGACGGAAAGTCATTTGTCGTTGACCTTACCTTCAAGGTAAGCCAGAATGTCGAGAGCGCCGCTCCGGGATACTGCCAGCTGGTTTTAATGCTCGGACAGCCCGCCAACTGGGATATAACAAAATTCTCCGCGAAAAAAGAATAATGAGATTGTCATAAGTAGAACTTATTGAGATTTCGGGCCGGCGTTTACGCCGGCCTTTTCTTTTTCCCATTCCTTGCCGTAATATCTGTCACGGTAAGTTTTGGGTGTCATGCCCTCAATCCTTTTAAACACTGCGGTAAAGTGCGACTGTGAACTGAAGCAGAGATACTCGCTTATGTCGATAAAATCCATCTCGCCGAAGCGGAGCATGTTCTTTGCCTCTTCAATTCTCATTTTTTGGGTGTATGCTGTAATCGTCTGCCCGGTTTCTTTTTTAAATTGAGTTGAAAGATAGCAGGGGCTGATTTCCGCAGCCTCCGCCACATCGCTGAGTGTAAAGGCTTTCCTTATGTGCGTGTTTATAAATTCTATCGCGCGCGTGATTGTCTTTGACTGGAAAGGCTTTTGAATTTTCTGCATGCGCTCGGTAAAGTCAAAAATCATTTTTCTGTGCAGCTCCATAATACTTTCCCGGTTGTGAATTTTGTCAGCCCTGCGTATGTAAAGGTCGCTCAGCGTGTATGCGGTTTCTGACGGGAGGCCTCCTTCCATGCAGATGCGTATTATCATTGCGACGGAAACAATAAAATGATAGCGCATATTGTTCAGCGGATTGTCCGAGAGTTTTCCAAGTCCTGTTCCTGTGAGCGGTGTCATAAGAATTTTTACAGCGTCAAGATTTCCGTTCTTTACAGCATTGTAAAAACTCATTTCCTTTGAGTAGTCGCTGTGGACAAAATTGTTCTCGCTTTGTTTTAATAGTTCGTCGGATAATTCTGCGTGAATCGTCATGCGTTGATTATATCACATATTCTTTGTCTGTGAAAAATACTTTAAAAAATGTCTGTCTTTAATAAGATTGAAATTCTTTACATATTGTGATATATTTATTCTTATGAAAAAGACAGGCGCCGAAATTATTTGTGAATTGTTGAAGATGTATAAGATTAAGACCGTTGCGGGAATTCCCGGCGGTTCCATTCTTCCCCTTTATGACGAGCTTAACCGCAGCGGCATCAAGCATGTCCTTGTACGTCAGGAACAGGCGGCCGGTTTTATTGCTCAGGGAGAGGCCCGCACAACCGGTAAGCCCGCAGTCTGCATGGCGACAAGCGGCCCGGGCGCAATGAATCTTCTTACGGCAATCGCCGATGCCAGGTGTGACTCAATTCCGGTCATAGCGATTACCGGCCAGGTGAATCTTTCGATGATAGGAACGGACGCATTCCAGGAAGCTGATACTTTCGGTCTCTCGTTCCCCATTACAAAACATTCAATGATGGTTAAAAGCGCCGGAGAACTTCTGACCGCAATTCCCAAAGCCTTTGAGATTGCCGTGAACGGCCGTCCGGGGCCGGTCCTTGTTGATGTTCCCCGCAATGTTCAGCTTGAGACCGCTGAATTTGACAGCTGGCCGAAAATCTCCTCCGCAAAAATTCCTGTAAGATTTCATACAGAAAAAAAACAGATACCCGAAATAATAAATTCAATAGCGGCTTTACTGGAAAAGAGCAAAAGACCTGTAATGTATTTGGGTGGCGGCTGCAACTCTCCGGAGGCTGCAAAGTATCTGCGGACATTCATTTCAATTTATAAAACGCCGGTTGTTTCAAGTCTCATGGGGCTTGGCGCGGTATCCGCAAAAGACGAGGCCTATCTCGGAATGGTGGGAATGCACGGCTCTGTCGCAGCGAACCGCGCTATGCATGACTCGGATCTGGTTTTTGCCTGCGGAGTCCGCTTTGACGACAGGGCTATAGGCCTTGCAAAAGAATTCTGTCCGGATGCGAAAATAATTCATGTGGACATTGACGCGGCGGAGATAAATAAAATCTTCTCCGCTGATGTCTCGCTCATAGCTGATGTTGAATCTTCTTTTTCCATTCTGAATGAGTATCTGCGCGAAAAGAAATTTTCTTGCAGGGAATCGGCCTCTTCGCGCGATTTATGGTTCGAGCAGATGACGGCGGTGAGAAAAAAGACATTCAGCCTGGAGTGCGGCTCATCAAAGGGAAAATTCGTTAACCCGCGCAGACTGATTTCCGAACTTCCGTCAGAAGATATTATTGTGACTACCGATGTAGGTCAGCACCAGATGTGGGCCGCCCAGTATTACCCTGTTATCGAGCCGCGCACATTCCTGACATCAGGCTCTCTCGGCACAATGGGCTTCGGCCTCCCCGCGGCAATCGGAGCGGCAATCGCAAATCCAAAGAAGAAGGTTGTCTGCATTTCCGGAGACGGCTCCATCATGATGAACATTCAGGAGCTTGCGACTCTTGCCGAGCAGGCTCTTGATGTTACGGTCATTGTTCTGCAGAACGGCACTCTGGGAATGGTCCGCCAGCAGCAGAAATACATTTTTGCAAGGAACTACTCCGCCAGCGAGTTTGGCAAAAGCCCGGATCTTCTGGGCATAGCGCGCGGATTCGGCATCGAGACCTTTGATGCGGACGCCGACCGGGACTGGCAGAAAGAGGTTTTCGCCTCAAGACGCCGCGGACCTGCTTTTGTACGGGTCTCAATTGACCCTGAGGAAGATGTGCTGCCTTATGTAATGGCCGGAAAGGCTAATATTGAGTCTATAAACTAAGAAAAAAAACTAAAAAAAATGAATAAATTGAGGTTCTGAGGACTGCGGTTTTCAGAACCTTTTTTTTAGCCGCAATATTTCTAAATTGTGATATTACAACAACTTAGAAATATCTGTATCCCCAGACGGAGGGCTTTCCGAAGACATAAAAATCGTTTTTTGAAAAATAACAGAATTTTATGCAGAAATTTCAAAAAAAACGGATAATTTTGTTGACACTTTTTCTGATATGTGATAC
>CAYFWC010000020.1:0-46315 GCA_964346805.1 uncultured Treponema sp.
AGGCCGACGACGACGAGTACTACGGAAAGATCATAGAGCAGAAGGACGCGGAGCTATTACAACAACACGAGGCAATTTCCCTGCAGAATAAAACGCTTTCCCAGCAGGCCGCGGAACTCGACAGGAAGGACAAAACGCTTTCCCGGCAGGCTGCGGAACTTGAAAGACTGAGGGCGGAGATTGAGGCACTCAAGGCACAGAACCGGCGTGGATAGAAAAGCCCTGTAATCGAAATCTGTGTAAACGGCAGATTCCGATTACCGACAGAAACACGCCATTGCAAAACGGTTAACCGCCAGCGGCCGACAGTCTTTATTGCCAGACACATTAGCTTACAGATATCTTTACCATAAGCTGTCGCAAACATTAACACAAGCGATAGAAATCTTTGCCATAAGCTGTCGCAAACATTAACACAAGCGATAGAAATCTTTGCCATAAGCTGTCGCAGACATCTGCATAGATTATTGCAGAGCATAACAAAGCCTGTCACGGCATTTATCAGAGAGGAAAGAAGAAATGCATTTCAGGAATGGACGCTTATTTTACCTTTGAATAAAGCTCGGCCATCTCACCGCGCCATAAAGACGGTTTGTTTTTGTCTTCCCACTCTATGATCTTTTCAATCTTAAAGTTCTTGACATCAGATGGATTCTCGCGCGTGATTACGGCAAAGCGTCCCTGCCCTATATATGAAATAGTCTGATTAGGCTTCAGGGGTTCTTCTGAATTGAGTTTCTGCAGAACGCAGTCAAAGTGCATCGCCTGACCTGTTGTCTTGTCCGCAACCGCACTTGTCATATCTTCAATAGGCTGACCGCATGCGGGACAAATATTCTCCCGTTTTTTAAATTCCCGAATGGCGCTTTCTCGTGCGGCAACCTCGGCCGGCGTTTCCGGATTAAAATGAACGCGGACAAGCGGCCTCTGTTCCGGCCGCTGTGAATTCCAATTACTCTTCTGTCTGTTGTGTCTGTTATTTCTGTCTCTTCTTCCCATTTTACCAATACAATCCTTCACCTGAATTTAAGTGTAATTCTTCAGGATTGTCAACTATGTTGCGACTAATAACTGAAGCAATTCTTCCGATTGCGTTGTTCAGATAAGAAGAATCATGTATTTTAAGGCGCAAAGCCATAAGTCGTGGCGGAATATCGTCCTGATACACCTCCCCGTATCCATAATCAGCTTGGTCTATTTCATAAGGCGCAATGTCCAACGCTGTACTCATTTTTTGCGCAATCCTCCCGACTCCCAAATAATATTCAATCAAGTCATTATTCCGAAAATGCATTTTCAATCAGATAAACCGGAGATCTGCCCGGAAAGTCAATAACCACAGCGTCAAATCTGATTATGCTGTTACTATATTTTCGATGTTTTTGAACAAAATATTTAGCAGTTTCTACTATTCTTTTCTGCTTTATTTTGCCGAGCTCCTGACTAAGAATTTCTATATTGCCGTTCGGAAGAGCCTTTACCTCCGCAAAGACTAGAAGGGACACACCCTCCTCCGCCGAACCTTTGCTGGCAATAATGTCGATCTCACCGCACCTGGTACGGAAATTCCTTCCGATAATTGTAAAGCCGAGATCGGCATACATTTCCGCCGCCCTATTCTCTCCATCATTGCCGACTGCTTTTGTGTTTGCTGAATTACGCATCAAAATATATCATAGAAGTTTTATTAAGAAAAGTATAATAAACTCAGAAAATATTCAGCGTTTTGTAAAGAAATTTCTGCCGGACAAAAAGGATAAAATGCCGTAATGTAATTTTACAGTCGCGGCATTATAAGTCAGATTTCCTCAAGTTCTGCAATGTCATCGTCAGACGAAGAAGGTCTCGGGCGCATTTTATCAAACCCCGCCATACGCTCTATATTCATTCCATCAGTCTGTTCAATGACATGACCTTCCGTGAGAAGAAATGGAATGCGCCACCTTTTTAAAGCCGCAAGGTGATAAGGCTTAATAGTTTTTCCTGCCGCTAAGAACATATATTTTCCATCATCAAAAAACACAGGTGCGGAAAAAAGCATATTCAATTTTGCGTCACTTGGATTAATTTTGTGTAACATCAGTATATTCTTTCCTTTCCCCGATTTTTACGACAAAGGCAAAAATCCTTGCAAGGGCTTCCCATGTTTCTTCAGGGACTGCGCAGCCAATTTCATTAACCGTAAGAATATTCGCAAGATTTGAATTCTCAACAACAGGAATCTTTTTCTGCTCCGCAATCTGAAGCATTCTTTCTGCCAGAAATCCTTTCGCTTTTGCCGCAATAAACGGGGACTCAGCGTTTTTGGGATAATGCAGGGCTACAGCCTTTTTAGTTGAACTGCCTGCCATTACACAACTCCGTCAACGCCAAAAAGAGGTAAATCTTGCGTGCCGAATAAGGAAAACTCTTCATAAGGAATTTCCGTAACCTCGACATTTTCTCCAAGCATCTTTCCCAATGCCCTCATGGTTTCCGTTTCTTCCCTTCCGCTCAGACTCTGGGAATCAGACGCAAAGGCAAGTTTCACCACTTTCTTACACTTAAAGTATAGCGCAAAAACCAGGAATTTTCCATTTATTTTAAAGGTTATTACAAGTTTTTCAGCAATTTTTTTCTCTAAATTCAGAAAAAGTCTAATTACTCCAGTTCCTGCAATGGAGTTTGCGTCAAATTCAAACGGAATTATTACCCATGATTTAAATGGAATTTCGGTTCCCGCTGAATTCCTGTGGTTAAACAGAGAAAGAATCCCCTCATTGTCGGAACGAGAATCCCCGCCCTCACCGTAAAACGAGGCAAAAAAACGCTTAAGCTCCTTTTTAATTTCAAGGACTCTTTCCCCGTCAAAAGGCTTAGTGGCGGCCTCTTTGCTGTCGCCATCACGGCTCCCGTTATTTCCGTGCGGACAGTTACTGCCGTCAGGATTATGACTGCCGTAACCGTCCAAAATTCCCATAATTGTATCAAGGGCGGACTCACTGTCAATGCCTTTTTCCTCAAGGGCGAGGGCGGCTTCGGCGGCTTCCGACTCACGGCCGCTGTATTTTTTTGAGAGGCTCCTGACCTTTCGCATAAGGCCTGTATTTATTTTTGCCCCGGACTGCGTTAAAAAACGGAGCATATCCGCGGAAACAGAATCCGCTGCAAGCCCCGCGGAGGACAGAAATGCGGATATTTCGGGGCCGAGCGAGTCAAACTGTGACACAACCACAGACTGCAAAGAGCCGCCGCCCTTTTCCGCATTTACCGGTGTCAGGACAAGACTGCCGCCCCGCAAGGAAATCTGGGCACGGAAAGTCTGGCCCGCAAAAAGATTTTCCTTTGAGAAAACCGTAAAACGGCCGCCTCCGAACGAGGCAAGAAAATTGTTTCCGCCAAGGTTTTTCAGAACCCTTACAAAAACAAAATCGCCCTCCCGGAGATTCTGCTGAACTCCTTGGAGGGCGGTTTTAGAATGTATATGCGTTATAACGTTCTGCATTCGTACCAGTTCGCCGGAATTGAGTGCCGTAGAACAACATTCAATTCCAGTCTGCAAGCAAAAATTTATTTAGACTTTTTGTTTGCAACTTCAGCTGCGTGCTCTGCCTTTGCTTCGGCCTTAATCTCGGCTTCCTTAACGGCAGATGCGGCGTCGGCGCGGGCGTTGCGGGCTGCGATTGCGGCTGCTACATCGCCACCGACCAGCTGCTTAACCTTTGCTGCCTTACCGATCTTGTCACGCAAGTAGTAAAGCTTTGCGCGGCGGACTTTTCCGGGGCGAACAATCTCAACCTTTACAATACGGGGTGAGTTAATCGGGAATACACGCTCTACACCGACTCCGAAAGAAGTCTTGCGGACAGTGAATGAGCGGCGTGCGCCGGCGTTCTTAAAGCAAAGAACGATTCCTTCAAAAATCTGAATACGCTCGGTTTTTCCTTCAACAATCTTAAAGAAAACCTTTAAAGTGTCTCCGACATTGAATGCCTGGGCACCGGGGCGTTTCTGCTGTTCTTCAATAGTCTTTATAAGATCCATTATTTTCTCCGTTTCCTGAGATTATGCTTTTTAAAAGCAAACCCCGTGATTTCCTCAATCATTTTTTCAGCCTCATCAGTTAGTGCACCGCTCATTCTTGCCTCGGCGATTAAATCCGGCCGGTTCATGAATGTTTTTTTGATGCGCTCTTGAAGACGCCACTTTCGGATTTTCTCATGGTTCCCCGTCGTAAGAACATCGGGAACTTCCATGCCCTTATACACAGGCGGACGCGTGTACTGGGGATACTCCAATAAATAGTCGGTATAAGACTCCTCGTCAAGCGACTCGGAAGAGATAACGCCGTCAATCAACCGATACACAGTATCAATTACGACTTCCGCCGCAACTTCTCCGCTCGACATAACATAGTCGCCGATGCTTATCTCGTCATCAACATACTCGTCAATAATCCGCTGGTCAATACCTTCGTAACGGCCGCAGATTATCACAAGCTCTTTTTCCCGGCTCAGCTCCTGCGCCTTCTTCTGCGTAAAGGGCTTTCCTCCGGGCGTCACGTAAATCACGCGGCGGTCCTTTTTGTAAGCCTTAACGCTGTCCAGCGCTTCGCCAAGGGGTTCAGTCATCATAAGTTGACCGGCCCCTCCGCCATACGGACTGTCATCACAAGTACGGTGCTTATCATGGGCAAAATCCCTGATATTCACCAAATCGTAGGCAATAATTCCCTTTTGAACCGCGCGCGCCATGATTGAGTTTTCAAAGTAAACGCGCACTATCTCCGGAAATAAGGTCAGCACAGTAAATTTCATGGACTACTCCAGAATCCAGAGGTGCATCAGTTGAACAGTTTTTGCCTCAACATCAACTTTTCCAATGTGGCTTCCGTTAAACGGAACTAAAACCGTCCTGGGTTTTCCGCCACCAGTCTTTCTGATATTATCCGGCAAAATGTCGCAACTCTCGGAAAGGACAACCTCCAAAAGGTCTCCCGCTCCGCCTTCCAATACGTCTGTGATTGAACCCAACTTTACGGGCGCAACCTCATCGGCCAATCCGTCAGTCTCCCCGTAAAAAACCAGGGAGCAGTTTTTCAGATCCTCAACATACCATTCATCTTTTTTAAGCTGAACAGCATTTTCGCGGGAAGTACGAATTTCGGCTCCGTTAAGCTTTCTCGCCGACTCCGGAGAATCTATTCCCGCCAACTTCATGTAAAAGGCATTACCATTGCCCGAAACCGATTCAACCTTGTAAACGGCCTCAGAATTTTTCTGCCTTAAAGTCACTTCCTTTAACTGGGCAATATGCTCATAACGGCCAGAAGCGCTTTCAATTTTAAATTCGCCCGTAAGCCCGTGCGTGCCGCGAACAAATCCTACAGTCAATTCCATCAGTACAATCAGTCCAGAATTTCAAGGCTGTAACGCTTTCCGTCTTTGCTTGCCGAGGCGCTCAATACAGTGCGCAGGGCTTTAGCAATACGGCCGTACTTGCCGATTACTTTTCCAATGTCACCGTCAGCTACCTTCAGCTCCAGAACGGGGCCGCGCTCACCTTCAGTTTCCGAAACAGAAACCGCCTCAGGATCATCGACCAATGATTTCGCAATATATTCAATCAGGTCTTTTTCCATGACGATTCCTACTTAGACTGACCGTTGCGTGTCAGGCCTTTCTTGTTGAAAATTTCTGCCACGATTTCTGTAGGCTGAGCACCAACACTGAGCCAATACTTTGCGCGGTCTTCCTTAAATGAAATCTGCTTGTCAGCAACTTCGATTGGCTGATAAACGCCGATTTCTTCAATCGATTTTCCATCGCGCGGCTTCTGCGAATCCATTACGACGATACGGTAGAAGGGGCGCTTTGCAGTTCCGATTCTCTTAAGTCTGATTTTGACCACTTTAAACCTCCAAAAGAACTCTCGCTCGAACGGGAGCCAAGTCCTAATATAATGTGAAAGTTTATTGTAATGAATTAAAGTGTTTTAGTCAATAGTCTTTGGCTAGTTTGTACGGGCCAGGCGAAGTCCCAGATAAAAGTTTGAGAAGTCCGCGGGATCCCAGTTACGGTTGGTAATCTCGTAATACATAGTGTCGGTTCCGGCATAGCCGCCGCCTCGGTTGGCGCACTTTCCGTTTGTAAGCTTTAAATCGTTGCACCACTCCCAGACATTTCCGCTCATATCATAGAGCCCCAGCTCATTGGGCTTTTTCTTGCCAACCTCACGGGTCTTGTTGTCACTGTTAAAATAGTACCAGGCCACATCATTCACATCATCACTGCCCGAATACATATAACTTGCAAGCTGACTTCCGCCGCCGGCCGCAAGTTCCCATTCAGCCTGAGTGGGAAGACGGTAACCGGTCTTTGCAGGATCACAGGTAACGGTCGCGGAAATAATCTTTCCATCACCGTCACGCTTTATGTCTGCTATTGAGTAGCACTGAAAACCGGCTCCAAGAGTCTGTTTTGTAAGCTCATTGCAGAAGAAAACAGCGTCAAACCAGGTAACATTCTCAACGGGACGGAGCCCCTGAACCTCTCCGGGCGCAGGATTTCCCCTAAAGGAACTCGGATTCACCCCCATTACGGAGTTATAAAGATTCTGCGTAACCTCATATTTACTGATGGAAAAGCCTCTGAGAGTCTGCGTTCCGATAGTCCCCGCAAAATTATTGACATTCATAGTCTGGCCGGAAGGTATTACTGTTACAAAATCCTGCGCTACAGAAGAAGCGCTTGGCACGGCAAACGCAAATAAAGCTTCAGTTACAAGCAGAGCGCAAAAAAACAATGATTTTGTTTTCATTAGTTATCTCCTCAAAAAAAACAAAAATTACCCGACTACAGCAATTTTGATTATAGCACCATTATCAGAAAAAAGCAAGTATTTTAAAACTTTCATACTTTATAAAAAATTCCGCATTCTCCCCCGCTTCTTCTTATTGAATAAAAATCAAAAATTTGTTACTCTTGTAAGTAACAAAAAAAAACAGGAGGAGACTTTCTATGAAGAAAATCATTCTTATTGCGACAGCCCTGCTTACGGCTTTTGCAATGACAAGTTGCGGCGGTTCAAAGAAGAACGTCGTAAAGATCGGAATCTATGAGCCGGCATCCGGAGACAACGGTGCGGGCGGAAAGCAGGAAACTTTGGGCGCCATCTACGCAAACGAAGTAATGCCCAAGATTATGCTCGGCGACAAAGAATACACTGTGGAACTGGTTCGCGTAGACAACGAATCCTCAAACGACAAAGCCGTTACGGCCGCCTCGGAACTTGTAAGCAAGGGTGTGAGCGTAGTTCTCGGCTCTTACGGTTCGGGCGTATCCATAGCCGCCAGCGACACTTTTGCCACGGCAGGAATTCCGGCAATCGGAATCACATGCACAAACCCTCAGGTAACACTCGGAAACGACCACTACTTCCGCATCTGCTTCCTCGATCCGTTCCAGGGAACAGTTCTCGCAAATTTTGCGAAAGACAAATTCAACGCAAAAAAAGCCTACTGTCTCGCAAAGCTCGGCGATGACTATTCTGTCGGCCTCTCAAACTACTTTATCGAAGCCTTTGAAAAACTGGGCGGAGAAGTTGTGTTTGAGACATTCCCGGAGGGAACAAGCGACTTTGCGGCCTATGTAACAAACGCAAAGAATATGAAGGCTGATGTTTTCTGCGCTCCGGTTTCAACAGAAGCCGCCGCTCTCATCATCGAGCAGGCAAACACACAGAATCTGGGGCTGCCTATTCTTGCCGGCGACACATGGGACTCAAACATAATTCTCGGAGCGGCAAGGGGAACAGGCGTCAACATCAATGTAACAACATTCTTTGCAGAAGGTTCCGAGGACGCTGACATCACAAGTTTCGTAGACAGCTTCCGCTCATGGATAAACGCGGACCCGACCCGCCTTACTGACAACGGCGGAAACGACATTATCGCCGCAAACCCGGTCATGGCATACGACGCCTACAATGTGGCGCTCGAGGCAATCAAGACTGCCGGCTCGACAAAGGGTGAGGACATTAAAAAGGCCCTTCCGAAAGTCCGCCACAACGGAATTACGGGCATGATCGAATTCAACAGCACAGGAGATGCCAAGCGTGATGTCGCATATGTAAAGCACTGCAACAACGAGACCGGCGCATGGGAATTCGTTGCAATCCAGGGCGTAAAGTAAAAGTAATAGTAAGAAAAAAAAATAAAAAACAGAAATTTCTAAAAAAAAGCCGGAAGCTTCAATTCTGAGGCGGCCCGGCTTTTTTTAGTCCGCCTGACGCAATTTCAGGCCGCCCCCGTATTCAGCCCTCCTAAAAAAATATGTTATTTTTTATAGTAACATACATTGAAAAAAAAAGCAGTTTAATATATAATTCAGGGTGTCTCTAAGAATCCAATAACCCGGCTTTTTAGAGGTTGCCTACAAATCCTCGCGTTGCCGCAACAGCCGCTCTGCGAGAACACCGCAATTTCAAAGACGGCTCTATAAACTCCAATTTTTCAGAGCCTCTTTATTATTGTTTTAATTTTATTGTAAATTTTTTAGAAAGGGACTTCCGATGAATTTTTTTACAACTAATCTTCCGTATATTCTCGCAGGAATCTCAACCGGCGGACAATATGCGCTTATTGCCATCGGCTACACGATGGTCTACGGAATTCTAAGGCTCATAAACTTTGCCCACGGCGATGTTTTTATGGCCGCGGGACTCATTCTCATTTACACATCAACGGTTCTTCCGCTTTACATTTCAATTCCGCTGATGATTGTAATCACAGTCTTAATCGGTTTTGCGATTGAGCGTGTGGCCTACAGGCCTCTCCGCACCGCTCCCCGCATGTCCGTAATGATCAGCGCGATCGGGGTCTCATATCTCATTCAGAATCTTGCCCTTTACATTACGGGAGGTCTCACAAAATACTATCCGCCAATTCCATGGATCAGCGACCCGATTGAGATTGCGGGCGCAATGACAAAGCGTGTTACGGTAATAACACCCTTTCTGACAATAGCGCTGGTTGTGATTCTGGTTCTCCTTATCCGCTACACAAAAACAGGTATGGCGATGCGGGCGGTAAGCCGCGACTTTGAGACCGCCCAGCTTATGGGAATAAAGATTGACCGCGTAATTTCCTCAACTTTTATAATCGGAACTTTTCTCGCCGCAATCGGCTCCCTGCTCTTTTTCTCAAACTACACGGGAGTAACGCCTACAGTCGGAGCCATGCCGGGACTCAAAGCCTTTGTCGCGGCGGTTTTCGGAGGAATAGGCTCAATTCCGGGAGCCGTCATAGGCGCATTTATAATCGGTATTTGCGAGAATATCATCAAGGGTATGGGCCTTACCACTTTTAGCGATGCCTTTACATTTGTTCTTTTGATTCTGGTTCTTATGTTTATGCCCACCGGTATTTTCGGTGAGAAGGCTACTGACAAGGTGTGATTTATGGAAAAGACTAAAAAAAGAGACTATATAATTTCCGCGGGACTGTTGGTTTTTATGTTCCTGCTCATCACGGTTCTGGAACACATTCTTCCGAGAACATCAATGCTTTTTACGGTCCTGAAGAAGGGCGCAATCTACGCTCTTGTCGCTGTTTCCATGAATCTTCTGAACGGCTTTACAGGCCTTTTCTCGCTCGGTCAGGCGGGCTTTATGATGATAGGCGCCTACACATACGCCGTCTTTACAATTCCGCTTGCCCAGCGCGCGGCGGTTTACCAGTATTTTGACGGCGGAATAATCCAGTTTACTATCCCGGTTTTTGCCGCACTGATTCTGGCAGGTCTTGCCGCTGCATTCTTTGCCTATCTTATAGGACTTCCGGTTCTCCATCTAAAGAGCGACTACCTCGCAATAGCCACGCTGGGCTTTGCGGAAATCATGCGCGCCCTTTTCCAGTGGGACAAACTGGGTGTAGTTACAAACGGCTCAAACCTGCTGAGAAAGTATCCCGTATTCCGCTCGACACTATTTCCGTTTGCGGTGAGCGGAATCTGCATCGCGCTTATTGTTCTTTTAATAAATTCAACTTACGGAAGGGCCTTTAAGGCAATCCGTGACGACGAGGTTGCGGCCGAGGCTATGGGAATCAACCTTGCCCACCACAAACGCCTGGCATTTACTGTCTCGTCTTTCTTTGCCGGAATCTCCGGCGCCCTGCTTGCAATTTTCCAGACTACAATTCAGGCAAGCCAGTTCAAGTCAGCAATGACTTACGAGATTCTGCTTATCGTAGTAATAGGCGGAATCAGTTCAATAACAGGCTCCTGCATTTCATCAATGCTGTTCATCGCCTGCTCGGAATGGTGGCTGCGCTTTTTGGACAGCGACAAATTCGGCATTCCCCTGCTCCGTCCGGGATTCCGCAAGGTTGTTTTTTCCATAGTAATCATGCTGATTGTTTTATTCTATCAGCGCGGAATCATGGGAGAGAACGAATTCTCGATACAGGGGATAATAAAATTCTTTAAGTCACTTCCAAAAAAATTCACCCGTAAACCGGCAGTCAAGGGAGGTGCGAAATGAGTTCACCTGTATTAAGCATGAAAGACATTACGATGCAGTTTGGCGGCGTCGTAGCCGTAAACTCTTTAAGTCTTGAAGTAAACAAAGACGAAATAGTTTCCCTCATCGGTCCGAACGGTGCCGGAAAAACAACTGCCTTTAACGTAATCACAGGTGTCTACGCTCCCACAAACGGAGCGGTCTACTTTAACGGCGAGGAAATTGCGGAGAATTTTCCGCGCGGCAAGATGAAAAAACTATACGCCGGAACCGAGAAAGGAAAGTACTCAAAGCGGATAGAGCCGACGCCTGACAAGATTACACGCATGGGAATTGCCCGCACCTTCCAGAACATAAGGCTGTGGAAAAGCCAGACTGTTTTTGACAATGTTCTCATTGCAAAGCACTGCCGCCGCACATCAAACTTTTTGACGGCCACATTCCGCCTGAACCTTGCGGAGGAAAAAAGACAGCGTGAAGAAACTTCCGAGCTTTTGAACATGTTTGACCTTTATGATGTGCGGAATGAAATCTGCACATCGCTTCCATACGGGCAGCAGCGGAGGCTGGAAATTGCCCGCGCGCTTGCCACAAAGCCCGAACTTCTTTTGCTTGACGAACCGGCGGCCGGTATGAATCCGCAGGAGACTCTGGAACTGACAGACTTTATCTACAAAATCCGTCAGGACTTCAGGCTTACGGTCTTCATGATTGAGCACCACATGGACTTGGTAATGAATATTTCCGACAGAATTTATGTTCTGAATTTCGGCGCACTTATTTCCAAGGGAACACCTGCCGAGGTTCAGAATGACCCGGTTGTAATTTCCGCTTATTTGGGAGAAGACAAAAATGCTTGAGATAAAAAACTTAGTCGTTTCTTACGGCGGAATCAAAGTTCTGCGCGGAATTGACATATCGGTGGAAGACAAGAAAATCGTATCGCTTATCGGAGCAAACGGTGCCGGCAAGTCCACACTTCTCCGCACAATAAGCGGCCTCGTAAAGCCCCAGAGCGGCTCCATAAAATATAACGGCGAGGAAATTTCAGGCCTTTCAATCGACAGAATCTGCAAAAAGGGAATTGCCCTTGTTCCTGAGGGACGCCGCGTATTTACGGACCTTACGGTTGCGGAAAACCTTAAGATAGGCGCCTACCTTAGAAATGACAAGGAAGGAATTGCAAAGGACTTGGACTGGGTCTATGAGCTCTTTCCGCGTCTCAAGGAACGCAGCTGGCAGTTTGCGGGAACGCTTTCCGGCGGAGAGCAGCAGATGCTTGCCGTAGGACGCGCACTGATGAGCCGCCCCAGCCTCCTTATGATGGACGAACCCTCTCTCGGACTAGCCCCTCTCATCGTCCAGCAGATATTCAGCATTATTGACGAAATCAACAGAAAGGGAATGACAATTCTTCTGATTGAGCAGAATGCGAATATGGCGCTAAAAGCGGCGGACAGCGCTTATGTTCTTGAGACAGGAACAATAAGCCTCAAAGGAAGCGGTGCGGAACTTTTGGACAACGAGCAGGTAAAGGAAGCCTATCTGGGAAAGAAGCGTTAGTGAAACGCTGATTATAAACAGAGTTTTCTTAGATTCGCGAGTCCAGAAGTTTTTTAGTGTACTCATTCTTCGGATTGGACAGAACTTCTCCGGTCGGTCCCTCCTCAACGATGGTTCCCTCGTGCATAACGCCGATGGTGTCGGCCATATAGGAAATTACGCTGAGATTGTGCGAGATAAATACGCAGGTTATACCCAGATTCTTCTGAAAATCCTTGAGCAGGTTGAGTATCTGTGCCTGCACCAAAACATCAAGAGAGGAAACACACTCATCACAGACAACAAGCTGCGGTTTCAGAATCATTGCCGCCGCAATCGCCGCGCGCTGTCTCTGTCCGCCGGAAAGCTCATCGGGCCGCCGGCTCATGACGCTTGTATCAAGGCCGGTGTGCATACGCATTTCATCAACAATTTTCTCACGCTCTTTTTTTGTCCTGCCTATTTTATGAATTAAAAGCGGCTCTTCTATTATGTCGCCAATCCGCATCGCAGGATCAAGAGCCTCATAAGGATTCTGAAAAATAATCTGGGCGTTTCTGCAGAATGCCTTTTTCTGCCGGCGGCTGAACCGAGATATATCTTCATCATTAAAAAGAACTCTTCCGGTGTCGGGACGCAAAAGCCCCAGAAGCATTTTGCCCAGGGTAGTTTTTCCGCTGCCCGACTCCCCCACAAGCCCGTAAATTTTTCCACGCTCAATCGCGACGGAAAGATTTTTTACGGCATGAACAGATTTTCCTTTGGAGATAAAAGTTTTGTCAAGATTTTTTGCCTGCAGAATCACACTCATTTTTCCTCCGCAAAAAAGCACCTGACTGCCCGACCGTCATTCTCTTTTAAAAGGGGCTTCTGCCCAAGGCATATTTTTTCCGCAAGCGGGCAGCGCTCATAAAAGCCGCAGGCATTTTCCTTACGCATATATGGCGAAGGGACATAGCCCGACACAGTTGAAAGCCTTTGCTTGGAAAAAGACGGAATTGCGTCAATCAGGGCCTTGGTATAGGGATGGGCGGGATTCCGCAGAACTTCAGACACAGGACCGCTTTCCACAATGCGGCCGGCATACATTATGTAGAGTCTGGAACAGTATTTTTTTACGACAGACAGGTCGTGAGTAATCAGAAGCATTGAAGTTCCATGCCGGCGGTTAAGGGCGGAAATGGTTTCGAGAATTTCCTTCTGCACGGTTACATCTAGAGAACTGGTCGGCTCGTCGGCTATCAGGAGTTCAGGCTTATTCATAAGAGACAGTGCAATCAATATACGCTGTTTTTGTCCTCCGGAAAGCTCATGGGGATAGGAATTATAGATTCTGTCCAAATCTTTAAGTCCGGCGGCCGCCATATTCTTTTTCGCAAGTCTCTCGGCGTCCTCTTTGTCAAATCCACGGACAAGGACCGCCTCGGCAACCTGCCTGCCCACCAGCATAAGGGGATCAAGCGAACTTGTCGGGTCCTGAAAAATCATTGCCCTCTCCTTTCCGCTGAACAGAATCGAGCCGCCGGAAACAATAATATTTTCGGGAAGAAGATTCAGAACACTCAAAGCCGTAAGAGTTTTTCCGCAGCCGCTTTCCCCGGCAAGGGCGACAAACTCCCCGGACTTTATGTTAAGGCTCACATCGTCCACCACACGGACTGCATTCTTTTTACCCCGAATAATTTCAAGAGAGAGATTTTCTATTCTAAGGAGGGCGTCTTCTGTATATATCACATCTGCCCCCTGTCAACCTGATTTATTCCGTCGCCAATCAAGTTAAAGCCCAGAACCAGCATGGTCACACAAAGCGCCGGAATCAAAACACCCTCCGGATTCGCGAGAATATAGCGCTGGGCATCATTCAGCATGTTCCCGAACGAGGGATAAGGAGGCTGCGTTCCAAGCCCCAGATAACTGAGGCCCGACTCACTCAGAACCGCCATCGCAAAACTGACAGTTGCCGTAACTATAAGATCACCGGAAATATTGGGGAGAATATGACGGGCCATAATGCGTATGTTAGAAGCACCGCGCGCCTTTGAGGCCAGCACAAATGTCGCCTCCTTGTATTTTATAAAGCCGGATCTTGCGATGCGGGCAAAACGGGGAAATCCCATTATGCAGAGGGCAAAGACTGTAACCTGAATGCTCGCGCCGAAAACTGCCGTAAGCATAAGCGCCAGAAGAATTCCCGGAAAAGCCATCTCAACATCTATAATCTTTGTAACAACCGCGTCCAGCCAGCCGCCGAAATAGCCGCCGAGAGCGCCGAGAAGAATTCCGAAAACAAAAGAAACAAGAGTTACGATAAAACCGATGATGATTGAAATGCGGCTTGCCAGCATAAGCCGGCTCAGAACATCACGGCCAAGATAATCTGTCCCCAAAAAATGGGCGGCGGAAAATCCTGCCAGCGTATTTGTAACATCGTTCTCAAGCGGATTGCAGGGCATAAAAAAAAGACCCGCAATCATAAGCATAAAAACAACCGAAGCAAGAATAAGGCCGCAGCAGAAACTTCTGTTAAAAAAATACTTTTTCATTTTACGCCGCCTTGAGCGCCGCCTCTTCTGATACGGGGATCAATCAAAGAATACAAAATGTCAATTACAAAATTGCATAGAACCGTAATAAAGGCAAGATATAAAACCAGCGACTGGATTAGAGGAAAATCGCGGGAAGAAATTGAAGTCGCAATCAGACGGCCCAGTCCCGGCAAGGCAAAAACATTTTCAATTATGATAGAGCCGCCGAGAATTTCCGTAACAATCATTCCGAATGTTGTAAGGACAGGAATCAGTGAGTTGCGGAGCGTATGTGAAAAAACGATCCGGCGTCCGCTCAGCCCCTTTGCGCGCAGGGTTCTCACATAATCCTTTTTTTGCTCGGTCAAAATTGAATTCTTGAGATAACGGGAAAGAATGGCGCCGGAGGCAAGTGCAAGAGATAGAGCCGGCAAAAAAAGGCTTCTTATACCGGCGGCGGGACTCTTAAAAAAGGAAACATATCCCATAGAGGGAAATACCCGGAGTCTTACCGCAAAAACAATAATCAGCAGAACCGCCGCGCAAAAAGACGGCATCGAAATCCAAATCTGGTTCAGTACGGAAATAAAAAAGGCAAAGGGATTCCGCTCCTTTAGCGCGATAAATATTCCCGCGGCAAGACCAAGGAGACAGGTCAAAACCAGCGCAAAAACAGAAAGTTCCGCCGTAACGCCGGCGGATTTTGCAATCAGCCGGGAAACGGGGAGATTATACTTGTAACTCTTTCCAAAATCACCGCTGGCAATTCCCAAAAGCCATTCACCATAGCGGACAGCAAGATTTTTATCAAGCCCCAGTTCCTTTTCCAAGGCGGCAATCTGCGCCTCGTCAGCGTCAACACCCAAAATGGACTCGGCGGGATTTCCCGGTAAAATTTGAAAAGTCGCAAAAGTTACCAGACTTATCAGAAAAAGCGTAAAGATAAATTCAAGAAATTTACGCAGATAGAAAATCACCGACGCCTCAAACAAGAATCAATGCAACTCATTCAAAGTACATTGAAGCAAAATCATAGAAAGAAACCGGATATATTTTAAATCCCTTGAGACCGTAAACAGCCGCATAAATATTGTTCGGATCACAGATAAAAACAGCAGGAGACTCTTCCGCCAGAATACGCTGGCATTCCCTATAATAGTCCTTGCGTTTCTGCAAGTCAAGCTCACTTCCTGCGGCAGAGAAATAGCTGTCAAATTCCTGACTGTAAAAACGAGTGAAGTTTCTGCTGTAAGTGGAAAAATAACGGCGCAGAACATCTGCCGGATCGAGTTTTCCGGCAAAGGCGATTACAGTCATCTCATAGTTGAATTTTGTGTAAACCTGATCAAGCCAGGTGGCCCACTCTACGGGATTGATTGTGGCGCGAATGTTCACCTTTGCAAGCTGAGCCTGAATAATAAGGGCAGTATCAATATGGCGCTGGTAGTTTGCGGGAACAGTGATTGAAACATCAAAACCATTCTCATAGCCGGCTTCCTTTAAAAGTTCCTTTGCCCGGTTTATGTTGAATGCGTTTACATCAGAAAGCCTGTCGTTATAGAATTCCTTAAGGATAGGAGAAAAGTTTGAGTAAAGTTCCGTGGCAAATCCGTCAAAAGCCCCCTGAATAACTTCTTTTTTATTTATTGCGAGGGCGACAGCCTTACGGACACGCCTGTCCTTTAACGGAGTAAAAGAATTATTCATTCCCAAAATCTGAACCATATTCTGCGGCCCGTTGTAAATCGAAAAAGACTTTTCCAAGGATCTTGCGTTCTTGCCCGTAACTCTCTGGGCAATATCAAGCTGGCCGGACTGAAGGGCTGCCACAACGGCGGTCTCATCAGTCATAATATAAAGTTCGATTGTCTTTATTTTTGGCAGAGCCTTTTTATTCCAGTAATTATCATTACGCTCAAGCACAACTTTCTGGCCAATGTCGTAAGAAAGGAGCTTGTAAGGGCCGCTTCCCACGGGCTGTCTTTCCTGATTGTCGCAGTCTACAGGAAGAATAGGCTCAATCGCCTGCATCAGAAAAGCTGGCTGGGGCTCTTTTAGCCTAACGATAAATGTATAGGGGCCGTCCGCCATGACACTCTCCACAGCCCCGAATTTAGACGAGACCGGAGTAAAGCCGTCCAGCCCCACAAGATTTTTGTAAGTAAAAACTGCATCTTCGGATGTGAAAGGTTTTCCATTGTGGAAGAGGACATTTTTTCTCAGATTAAAGGTAAAAGTCAAATGGTCCGCACTTTCCGCAACGGTCTCCGCAAGACACGGAATTATTTTTCCGGTATCATCAAAAGACATCAAGCCTTCAAAAATATTCACCCAGATAGCCCTGGTGTCGGCCGCAGCGCTTTTCCATGGAGAAAAACAATCCGGCTCCGCGTCAATATTCATTCTAAGAACATCACGAGAATTTCTTTCTCCACCGCAAGCAGTGAGGAGGGGAAGAAGGCACGAAAGTACCAAAATAACCTTTTTCATATAATAGAATTATAATAAATCAATGCAGAAATTTCAATCAGATTCAGAACTTTTATGTTAGACTCCGGTTAGTTTTATATTAAAAGTCAAATCTTTATATTTGCACCTGTTCCCGCTTTGTCAATAAACCCGTCCGCTATCATCTGAATCATAATCTCCGCAAGTTCCGGCTCAAACTGACTGCCCTTACCCTTCTGCAACTCAGCAATAATATCTTCCTTTGACAGCCGCGGGCGGTAGCAGCGGTCGGAATTCATTGCGTCAAAGGAATCACATACACCGATAATAAGAGCGTCAAAAGGAATTTCCTTGCCGGAAAGATGATCGGGATAACCTGTTCCGTCATAGCGCTCGTGGTGTCTCAGGGCAATTTCCTTGAGATCCTTCATGGCGGAAAAATCCTTGAGCATTTTGTAGCCGTTTACCGTATGATTTTTTATTATGTTGAATTCCTCTTCGTTAAGTTTTCCGGGCTTTTTAAAATTGAATCGTTTATGGTAATCTTGCCGACATCATGCATAAGACCTTCCCAATAAAGATTCTCCTGCTCCTCCTCACTGCGTTTTAAACGGCGGCCAATCTCACGGGCATAGATTCCGACTCGGAGAGAATGGTCACGGGTTACGGGTCTTTTGAGTCGACAAAGTTAGCAAAAGTCTTGAAGGACTGAATAATAACCTCATTATAATATTTTCTCCGGGTCTCGTATTCTGTCATCTCACGGCGGACACCTCTCTCTATTACTACAGTAATAAAAAGAAAAACCAGATTAACAGAAATAAGGAAAAACAGCACCCAAAAAGATTTGAGGCTGCGGATTCTGTATATGTGTCTTCCTGTAATTTTTACGCCGCTCAGCAGAAAGTTATCAGGCATAAAACCGTCAGGGAGATACATAATCATACCGAAACTTATGCTCTCTCCGGCGGCAATTGACAGATTGTAATTTTTATTCATAGCCCTTACGATAATCTCATCTCTTGAGGATACGGTCTGGCTGCCGAATTCTTTTGCACTGAAAGCACCGAACGGAACCTTCATCTTGTCTGTATATTCAAAATCATATATGCCGGCCCAAAGGCTGTCAATTCTGTAACCGGGAACAGATTCTGCCTCTACCGTCCATCCCGTAAAGTCATAGGGTGTATTATTGCAGATTGTAAAGTCATATTCCGCCCCGTAAGAGCCGTCATGCTCCTGCCAGAGTTTTCCGTCAGGAATCGCAACATTAGCGTAAACGATTCTCTGTTCAACAACATTTGCCTGCGGTGTTTTTATCTTCTGCTCGTAGACATAGGAACGCCTGTTCAACAGTTTTACCTGCAAAAAGAGCATCAGCATCAATATAAAAAGAACCGCAAGGGTTGTGAGAAGAAACTGCTTTTTTGAGACTTTTAATTCCGAACTTTTTTCAATTTTATATAATTATAACACATCTTTTTATCAAAGGCAATAATAAAATGAATTTTTGCATAAAAAAGTCATATGAGAATGACAAACCTTCTTTTTTACGGATATTTCTCTTCCTTTTATTCATATTATTCAATATAATGTATCGTATGAAAGAAAAAGTCAGGGCCGGCCGCAACCGCACGCTTACAATTTTACCGGAAGAACGCGAAAGTCTGGAAAAACGCATAATTAAGCCGGAAGATGTGTCAGGGGAAAATTTCATCAACTCAACTATCAACGGCGATGTGACCCAAGTTCTTTCACTGCTGCCGGACGCTTTCGCCGACCTTATAATCATTGATCCTCCATATAATCTCAACAAGAATTTTAACGGACTGAATTTCTCCTCGATGAGTGAGGACGATTACATCAGATACCTTGACTCCTGGCTTCCAGCCGTATGCGGAAAACTAAAAGAGACCGGCAGCCTCTACCTGTGCGGCGACTGGAAATGCACCAGCGCGCTTCAGCGTTCACTGCAGAAAAATCTTTCAATTCTGAACAGAATCACCTGGCAGCGCGAAAAAGGCCGCGGCGCAAGGCAAAACTGGAAAAACGGAATGGAAGACATTTGGTTTGCGGTAAAGAATCCGAGCAACTACTATTTTGACCTTGAGGCTGTAAAAATAAGGCGCCGCGTCCTCGCCCCCTACAGGGAAGACGGAAAGCCCAAGGACTGGAGCCTGGGAGACGACGGAGCATTCCGCCTTACCTGCCCATCAAATTTCTGGGACGACATAAGCGTACCCTTCTGGTCAATGGCGGAGAACACCGACCACCCCACGCAAAAACCCGAAAAACTTTACGCAAAACTGATTCTCGCCTCCTGCCCGCCGGGCGGAATTGTCTTTGACCCCTTTTTAGGAAGCGGAACCGCGTCAGTCACCGCGAAAAAACTGGGCCGGAACTTTACAGGCATTGAACTGAACAAAGAATACTGTCTATACGCCGAGAAACGACTCATACGCGCCGACACGGACAAGAGCATTCAGGGTTACGACGGAAAAACATTTTATGAAAGAAATACTACTGTAAAAAAATGACTGGAATTTTATGAACAAGACTGAATTATTTGCCTCTATTGAAAAAAATATCCGCTTTACATTCGCGCGTTCAGGCGGCGCCGGCGGCCAGAATGTAAACAAGGTAAACACGAAAGTGCATGCCGCCATAAGTCTTGACTCACTTGAAGGCCTTACCGCTGCCGAACTGGCACTCATAAAAACAAAACTCTCAAATACAATCAATTCGGAAAATGAGATTTTTATTGATGCGGAGGACGAGCGCTTTCAGGAACGGAACCGGGCAAATGCCATGGAACGGATAAAGGCGAGGATTGCGCAGGCGGCCTTCATTCCCAAAAAGAGAAAAAGGACAAGGCCCACAAAAGCCTCAAAGGAAAAGAGGCTGGCCGGAAAAAAGATAAGGGGAAAAATAAAAAAATTGCGCAACAGTTGCGCATTATGACTTGAATTTCTTTCAATAATGCATATAATATTCTATATAAAAGTAATAATATCAGGAGGTTGATATGAAAGTATTAGTTATCGGCGGGGCAGGATATATCGGAAGCCATGTTGTAAAAGAACTAAACAAGCAGGGACATGATGTCACTGTATTTGACAATCTCTCAAGCGGATTGAGACAGAATCTTTTTAAGAAGAACGGTTTCATTCACGGAGACATCTTGAATCAGTCCCAGCTTGACGCAGCCTTCTCACTCGGCTTTGACGCCTTTATCCATCTGGCCGCATTCAAGGCTGCCGGCGAGTCAATGATTCTACCCGAAAAATACTCAGTCAATAATATCAACGGAACAATAAATATTCTGAACGCCGCCGTTGCCCACAACTGTAAGTTCATGGTATTTTCTTCGAGCGCCGCGGTGTTCGGAGAGCCCCAGTATCTGCCGATTGACGAGAACCATCCCAAAAATCCTGAGAATTATTACGGCTTTACAAAGCTCAAGATTGAGGAATTCATGGGCTGGTACGAGAAACTCAAAGGCCTCAAATTCGCAGCACTCCGCTACTTTAACGCGGCAGGCTATGACGTTGACGGCGTTCTCTACGGTCTTGAGCAGAATCCCGCAAACCTCCTCCCGATTATCATGGAAGTTGCCTGCGGCATGAGACCAAAGATGAAGATTTTCGGCAATGACTACGATACACGAGACGGAACATGTATCCGTGACTACATTCATGTCTCAGACCTTGCGTCAGCCCATGTAAAGGCTCTTGAATACATTGTAAAGAACAACGAGAGCCTTACGGTAAATCTCGGAAGCGAAAAAGGAACTACTGTTACAGAAATGGTGGACGCAGCGCGCCGCATAACCGGAAAAGAGATTCCGGCGGACTATGTTGAACGCCGCCCCGGAGACCCGGCATCTTTGGTCGCCTCGGCAAAATATGCCTACGAGAAACTAGGCTGGAAGGCCCAGTTCTCGGACGTAGACACACTGCTTGAAACAACATGGAAGGCATACAACAAATACTTAAAACAGACAGCACAATAATGGAATTAGACTCATTAAAAACATTTATAAGCGCTAACAGGGCCGAATACATCGCTCTTGAAAAAGTTCTTACGGCCGCAAGGGCACTTGCACCGGAAAACGGCGGCGAGGGAGAACTCGACAAGTGCGAGGCCCTTACTGACTTCTTAAAGGCGCACGGCTTTACAGAAAACATGATGCAGCGTTTTGACGCACCGGACAACCGCGCAAAAGGCGGAATCCGGCCAAATTTAATCGTAACCATTCCCGGCAAAAATGATGACTATTCAATCTGGACAATAGCACATCTGGATGTAGTTCCGGCCGGCGACTTGTCCGCATGGAAGACAAATCCATGGGAAGCCGTCGAAAAGGACGGACGCATTTACGGGCGCGGAGTTGAGGACAACCAGCAGGGGCTGGTAAGCAGTTTTGCCGCCGCATGGTCATTCATCGCCTGCAATGAAAAACCAGAGCATACCGTAAAACTGCTGTTCGCCGCTGACGAAGAGGTCGGCAGCAAATACGGAATGATTTGGCTTTTGCGCAATCACCGTGAGCTTTTCGCAAGGAATGATTTATTCATTATCCCGGACGGAGGAGATCCCAAGGGCGAGACAATTGAGATTGCGGAAAAAAATATCATCTGGTTAAAAATTATTCTCAAAGGAAAACAGTCGCACGGCTCCCGCCCCGACATTGGAAACAATGCCTGCCTTGCGGGCGCAGAACTGACAGTCAGACTCAGAGCCGCCCTCCGCAAGAAATTCGGAAAACGGAACAAACTCTTTACTCCGCCCTACTCGACATTTGAGCCGACAATGCGCAAGGCAAATGTAGACGGAGTAAACATTATTCCGGGGCGCGACGAGCTTTACTTTGACTGCCGTATACTTCCACAGTATAAGTGCGGCGAAGTTTTAAAAGTTGTTGAATCTGTAATAGAAAAAATCAAAAGGCAGTTCAATGTTGACATTGAATACGAGTGTCTGCAAAAGGCAGAATCCGTCGCGACACCATTAAATGCCCCGGTAGTTCTTAAACTAAAGGCTGCGATTAGAGAGGCGCAGGGAACAGAGGCCCGCACAATCGGCATAGGCGGCGGAACTGTAGGAGCGGAACTGCGCAACCTGGGTTATAATTGCGTAGTCTGGTCAACGCTGGACGACATGGCCCACCTGCCGAATGAGTACTGCGTCATTGACAACCTTATCAAGGACGCAGAAACTCTCGCGGCAATATTCAGCCAGAAATAATTCTAACGCTAGCGAATCTTAAAGAAGATTCCCAGCGTCAGAATCGTAATCAGCAGCTGCAGAATCATGAACTTTAGAAGAACCTGGGTTGGAGACCAGCCCAGGTTTTTTCTCATATGGTCATGAAGCGGAAACCTGACATTAGAAAAAATCTTAATCTTAAAGAAACGGAGAAGGAAAACCTTTACAAGCCCAAGACCGCCGTTGACAAAAATAATTGAGGAAGTCGCAAGGAAAATAAAGGGGTTTCCAGTAACAAGAACGCAGGCTCCGATAAAAAATCCAAGGGCACGACTTCCGGCATCCCCCATAAGAACCTTGCTTGGAAAAGCATTGTGCCACAGATAGCCCATAAGAATTCCTGCCATGGCAAAAGTCATCACACCCCATGCGGCTCCGGTCTTTAAATGCGGAACCAAGAGATATTCGGCCATCTTTACATGTCCCAGAATTACATAGAAAATAATTCCCAGTGTCATAAGGGCGATAAGAATCAAGGTTGAAGAAAGGCCGTCAACTCCGTCCGTACAGTTTGTGGTGTTGATAGAGGCCCAGAGCAGAATTGTTCCGAGAGATACATAAAGCCAGAATGGAACGGCAATGGACTTTGCAACAAAAGGAATCCAGAAATAAACCTGACCGTCCTCAGAATACTGAGAGAGACACTTGTACATAATGACACAGGTGGCAAGACTTACAATCAAGTCCAAAAGACCTTTTATGTATTCACCCCAGCCCTTCTGGCTTCTGTCATCGAGATAGCCAGTAATCATCATAATCCATGTAAAAAATACAACAGCCGTCTCAAGCCATGTCATGGGAACACAGAGTAGACAGATTATTAAAAACATTGTTATGAATACAAGGCCGGCACCGGTAGGCTTACCCTTGGCAGCCTCCGCATTGTCTTTTAAAGTAAACTCACGGCCGCGGTCATGAGGAAGAAATTTATAAAATTTAGGAAGCAGTTTGACACAGCAAAAGAATCCTAAGTAGAGTGCGATGGAAATCAAGACCGCATAAGACTGTAGAAGTCTCGAAGGTCCGAAGTCATAGTTGGCCTGAAGAAACCGGCCCAAATAGTAAAGCATACAGTCCTCTATAAAAAATATGCCACGCGGATAAAACCGCGTGGCAACTGGCAATTTATATTTTTAATTATGCCTTGTTCAAGCGAGCTTCGAGGTCATCGAGACAAGCTGACAATTCTTTCGGAAGATGCTTTCCGAACTTAGGATAGTGGTTCTCGCGGATGTCTTTGCATTCCTTGAGCCAGCCTTCCTTGTCAACACTTGTGATAGCCGGAATCTGCTTTTTGTAAACGTCCTCAAGACCGTCAAGGTTGATAGCACCGTCTTTGGGCATATATCCAATCGGAGTATCAATGAAGTTGTCTTTTCCGTCGCAGCGGTCAAAAATCCATGCGAGAACGCGGCTGTTGTCGCCGTATCCGGGCCACATGAATCCGCCGGGAAGCTCCTTGTTTTCATCGTCCTTGCGGAACCAGTTAACATAGAAGATTTTTGGGAGTTTGTCCTGGTCGGCGTTTGCTCCAACATCAATCCAGTGCTGGAAGTAGTCGCCCATGTTGTATCCGCAGAAAGGAAGAATGGCGAACGGGTCACGGCGAATCTTTCCAACTTCAGCAGCATTGATTGTAGAAGCGGCTGTAATCTCTGAACCTACGATAGAACCAAGGAATACACCGTGGTTCCAGTTGCGTGCCTGGTGTACGAGAGGAACAGTAGAAGGACGGCGGCCGCCAAAGAGAATGGCAGAAATCGGAACACCTTCCGGGCTTTCCCAGTCAGAAGCGATACAAGGACACTGGTTGGCAGGTGCTGTAAAGCGGGCGTTCGGGTGTGCTACGCACTGAGACTTGTCTTTGGGGTTCTTGTCGTTGGCAGGACACGGAACTTTGTTTCCATGCCAGTCAACAATCTCTTTTCCGTTGGGAGCATATCCGATGCCTTCCCACCAAACATCGCCGTCTTCTGTAAGACCGCAGTTTGTAAAGATTGTATTCTTCTCAGCAGATATAAGAGCATTCTTGTTAGAATGGGCAGAAGTTCCCGGAGCAACTCCGAAGAATCCGTTCTCTGGGTTGATGGCATAAAGACGGCCGTCTTTTCCAAACTTCATCCATGCGATGTCGTCGCCGACTGTCTCAACCTTCCATCCGGGGATAGTCGGAATAAGCATGGCGAGGTTTGTCTTTCCGCAGGCTGACGGGAATGCGCCCGTAACATATTTAACTTCACCGTTCGGGTTAGTAAGTTTAAGAATGAGCATGTGCTCTGCAAGCCAGCCTTCTTCACGGGCAAGGACAGTTGCAATGCGGAGAGCAAAGCACTTCTTTCCGAGAAGAGCGTTTCCGCCGTATCCAGAACCGTAAGACCAGATAAGGTGCTCTTCCGGGAACTGTGAAATATATTTGTGATCAACATCAGCGCAAGGCCAGATTCCGCCGTCTGTCTCGCCGTTGTTGAGCGGTTTTCCAACCGAGTGGAGACAGGGAACAAAGTCATCACCGAGATACTGCCATACTTTTTCGCCGGCGCGTGTCATGATATCCATGTTCAATACAACATATTCAGAGTCTGTAAGCTCAACACCGTATTTTGCGATTGGAGAACCGAGCGGTCCCATGCAGAAAGGAATAAGATACATTGTGCGGCCGTGCATACAGCCTGCGTACAAACCTTTCATTGTGGCCTTGAGTTCTTTAGGATCAATCCAGTGGTTTGTCGGACCCGCATCCTCCTCCTTTACAGAAGAAATGAAAGTGCGTCCTTCAACACGGGCAACATCGCTGGGAAGTGAACGGAAAAGATATGAATGGGGCTTTTTTGCCAACGGAGTAGCAAGACCTGCGTCTACGCATTTCTGCATCAATTTGTCATATTCAGCCTGAGATCCGTCGCAAACAACAACGTTGTCAGGCTCACACATTTTAACACATTCTTCAACCCATGCCTTGATTTTGGCATTCTTAATGTCGTTAACTGTCATAAAGACTCCCATAAAAAATCAATGAGGAAATTTCAATTTCCGATTTGATTTTTTAAACACATTCGCAATGAAATGAGAATGTGCAGTTATAATAAGTTTGCAACGCAAACTTGGAGTAGATAAGAACTGCGGTATTCTAGCAGTTTTTATCTTACACCGCCTTATTCACCGGTTCCCCGGTTAAATTTCAATATACATTATAATAAATTTTGAAAATTGTATCAATAGAGTGCGGAATAAATATCTTCTTTCCCCTAGTTTGACATTTATATGAAAATGATTACAATGGAAGAATGATTAAGCGTCCTATTGATGAAGATTTATTAAAACAGTTGAGCAATGTCGAGGAAGACGGAATGACTGTTTTTGTCGCGGCGGGCGGACTTTTCCGCGGAGCTTTTTATAACGGAACACGCATGGTAAACCAGATGCGCGCCCAGCACAATCTCGGAATTCTCGAGACCCTCGTCCTAGGGCAGGCCGAACTGTGTGCCGCCCTTATGATTCAGACAATGAAGGGCCTGGAGCATGTTACATTCAGATACGACACGGACGGACCTGCCGCAGGCTTTTCTGTCGAGGCGGACTCAAGCGGTTATGTCCGCGGCTACATATTCCAGGACAGGATTCCTGTTGATCACGAAATCACCGGCTGGAATCTCGCGGACTTTTTGGGCGGCGGAACAGTTACCGTAACCCGGGACATTGAGGGCGCAAAGGCTCCCCAAAGCGGAACTACAGAAATCAAATACCGCAACATAGCGAAAGACCTTGCCTGGTATTTCGCAAAGTCAGAGCAAATCAACACTGCCTTTAACACAGGAATTCAGTTTGACAGACAGGGCCGTGTAATCGGAGCGGGCGGACTTTTTATGCAGGCGCTTCCGGCTACCGGCGGAACGAAACTTGACGGAGAAGCAGGCTCGGAAAAAGTCGAGAATGCAAGGGCCGAACAAGAGGCACTCATTCAAAAGGCTGAACTCGCGTTCGGCTCGGCGCCCTCTCTCGGCCAGTGGTTCTCGGAGGGAAACAAAAGAGAGCCGTTAATCAAAGGTCTTTTCCGCGAGTTCGACCCCAAAATCGTTCTTGACCGCAAGGTGGTTTTCGACTGCCCCTGCAGCACGGAAGTTTTTGCCCAGTCCATAAAAAATTTGGGCCGGAGCGAACTTGACGACATCATCAAGAACGACCCCGACCCGATTGAGGTGAGCTGCAAAAACTGCGGCTCGGTTTATAAGATTTCCAAGTCCCTACTTGTGTAGAATAAATTCTACGCGGCGGTTCTTCCACCAGGAAGCGGTATCCTCAAATGCCGCAACCGGCTGCGTGGCGCCCTTTCCTTCCGAAGAAAGTCTGGCGGCAGGAATTCCGTATTCGGTAAGACGAGTCTTTACAAAGTCCGCGCGGAGGCCGGAAAGCCTGAACAAGGTTTCTTCCTCGCCCTTGGCGCCGGTCTTGTTCGCATGCCCTACAACGGTTACCGTGTAGTCCGGGAACTTTTTAAGAATCTCCGCGACACGCTTCAGAACGCGGACATTGTTTGCGGCCTGAGCCTCGGTTACCTGACTTCCGGCGGCCTCTCTTGCAGTCTTAAAGTCGGCGTGGTTGGACCGGAATATAATAGACGGAACCGCCATCTTGAGCGCGCTGCCGTCACGGATAACCAGAATGTCAACAGGAATTATGCCTGTCTTTGCTGATGTAAGTCCGAGACTGTCAGTAACCGTAAATACATAAGGATAGTCCATCGCCGACTGAACACGCTCGGCAAGGCCGTTCTTTTCCTGGCTGGTATTACTGAGACCGTCCCATGTGATTGTAGGAGTAATGCGGTCTGTTCCCGCAGTTGTCCAGAATGCCTTTTTATTACCTGAACTTTCCGGATTATTGATTACAAACGACCAGCGGACAAGTTTTGCCCCGTTGGAAGCCTTTCCGCTCAGATTGATAAAACAGTCATCGTCAACACCGTCATTATCGGGACTGAAAAACTCCGGAGCCGTCGAAACCGTAAGGGCAGGCGGCGTTACAGAACAGATAAAGGCGGAAGTCTTTGTATCGACAAGATTTCCCTTCTTATAGTCTACAGTCAGACGGCCGGCAAAACTTCCTTCAAGCACCTTGCCGTCAGCATTCTTTCCGTCCCAAACAAAGTTTGATGGGACCACTGCCGCCTTATTGTCAAAAGAGAAAAGTTTCTTGTCGTTCATGTCAACAATGTCAAATGACCACGATTCAATTTCCTCGTTTAAGCTCAGGCGGACATCAAACTTCTGCCTGGTAAGTCCTGACAGTGAGTCAGGAGAGAATCCCGGAAGAGTGGCCGTCACATAGGCATTGGTCGGACGAGTGTCAACAACTATAGAATCAAACTTTTTGTTAAACTCATTTCCGGCCTTGTCAGCAGCCCGGATAACCATTGAGTAAGTTCCGTCCGCGGCCCTGTTGCCGTCGTCCATACAGCCGTCCCATTCAAAGGAGGTAAGCTTTCCGTTCCATTCAAAGACTTTTACAGTCTTTCCCTTACCGTCAAGAATTTCCGCTGTCCATTCATCTTCTGCACTTGAATTATTCGCGGCGACTTTAAGAGTATCCTTGCGGCTGTCATTTTCAGGAGAGAAAACCGTGTATTCAAGGCTTGCGTCAACATAAGGAGCCGCCGTGTCAATCTCGACAGGACTTGCATCCGCCCGCGCACCCGAACCGTTCTGGGACTCAATCTCAATCGACGCAAAATAAAGTCCGTCGTCGCAAAGTTTGCCTGCGGAAGAATTTCCGTTCCATACAAATTTTGCCGGAACCTTTCCGCTGCCCTTCTGCGAGTAAACAGAAACTCCGCTCTTGTTCTTTATTTCAAAACTGTATGACTTTACGGCGGAAGACTTTAGCACGCTGGTATAAGTTAAGGTCTTTCTCGCTCCGGAAGGATTAAAGGCAGAATAGTTTGCGACCAGCATTACCTCGGTCTTTGAGGTGTCAAGACTGAATGCCTTTTCTGTCTTTACGCTGAATGAGTTTCCGGCCATGTCGGCTGCCGAAATCTCGTAATCGTAACCGCCGTCAGAACAGAGGGCGCCGTTCATGTCAAGTCCGTTCCATGAAATCTGTGCCGGCAGAGACGAACCGAAGTTATATTCATAAACGGCATCGGAAGTTCCAGCCCTGAAAATCTTTCCGGTCCAGTTGCGGACAGGGGCAAAAGACCTTTCGCCGGCAGCCTGCTTTAGTGTAAAGAAATCTTTGTTTCCGTCCCCGTCAGGACTGAAGACATCGTCATAGGAAACAATCTTTGCGGAAGGAGAAGTAGTATCAAAGACAAAAGTAGTGGACTTGACTTCAGGAGTTTTGTAACCGTTCAGATACTCGGCGTTGACACGGGCGAAATACTCACCGTCAGCAATCTGTGAGCCCGAATCATTTTTACCGTCAAACACAATCTGCTTGCCGGGCTTCTCGTCCTTACCGCCCTTATAAGAGCGGACAATGGCTCCGTCCGCCGAAAGTATCTCAAGACTCCATGAGACAAGGGCGTTTCCGCTGTTTTCGCGCGGCTCCGGAATAGAAATGGCCAGCGTTACGCTTGCAAGGCTGCTCTTTGATGGAATTGAGAAATAGCGTGTGCCGACAATATAAACATTTGTCTCAGGCTTTTCGGCGGAGAAAATAATGTTTGACACAAGAGCCGGAGAATTCTTGTTTCCGGCACGGTCGGTCGCGGTAATCTCGTAGGTATAGATTCCGTCGGCGACAATAATTCCCTTGTCATCAGTTCCGTTCCATGTAAAGTTTTGTGGAGCGGAATCTGTCCAAGTATAATTGCGGACTGTTTTTCCGCTTGTGTTCCGGATTGTGCCGATCCATTTATCCTCGACAGAACCACTCTGTTTTATTTCAAAAACAGGCTTGTCGCCTTCGCCGAAAATGCGCTGACCTTCGGGAAGAGAGGACAGTTCAACAGAAGGAGGAGTGTTGTCTACAATCACAGATTTTTTCTTTGCGCTGTTCTTGTTACCGCGCTCGTCCTCGGCGGTAATATAATAGAAGTATTCGCCGTCAGGAGCAGTCTCGCCGTTATCCATAACGCCGTTCCAGACCACTGCGGGAGGCACTTCGACAGACTGCTTCTTTGAGAAGATTGTCTTTGCAAGATTTTTTCCGCTGAATTTTGCGGGCAGAGCAACCTTGTTTCCGATTGTGCGGACAACTTTTCCGTTCGCGTCCTCAATGACAAGCGCCCAGCCCATAATCTTGCTCTTGTCCTTAACCTTGAAATTTACGGAAAGCGTATCCTGAATACCGTCATTGTTTGGCGAAATATATTCCGAGACCGGGCTGTCCTTGTCCGCGGAAAGAATCCCGGCGCACAAAAGTCCCGCGACAGCGATAACCGCTCCGTACTTTGTAAAATTTCTTATCATAAAATAACTTCCTCATCAGTCCATTTCGATATCGGGGCCTGAAGTATCACGCTGCCCCAAGCGCAAAACCGCGCCGGCGGAAAAGAGGTTCACTTTTTCGTCAACATTCTTCCAGCCGGCAGACGGACAGAGTTCGCTGCTCGACCAGTCGTTCTTTTTAACAAAATCGCTTCCTCCCATTCCTATATTGAACTTGAATACAAGTCCGACTGTAGGAAGCCAGGAGTTGATGTCATGGTCAGCCTCGTAGAAATTGTATTCCCATGAAGAATACAGTTTTACAAAGTTGCAGATTCTCACCTGAACGCCGGAGTCAATGATTAAATTTCTGAACATCGGTGTGGTTACATCAAATGAGAGTCCCAAAGAGAAATTCTCCATGTCAATCAGTTCGGCGGCGGCTCCTGCCCTTAATGTCATGAACGAGGGAATTCCGCTTATAAAATCTCTTCCGTATGTATATGTCTTTCCGAGATTGTTTGCGCTTGCCGCTACACGGAAATTCTTGAGAAAGGCTACATCACCGAAATTGTAAAGAGCGCCAATGTCAGCCGCCAGAGACCAGTCGCCGGAGTTGCTTCCCAAAAGGGAGTCCCATCCGAAACCGAAGACGAGGCCAAGTCCCACATAAAGGTTGTCCATAATCTGTTTTGATGCGGAGCCGCGGAAGTTAAGAGTCTTTCCCAGCACCATGGTGTTGGTGTTTGCAAAAACACCCTCAAGACCGCCGGTAAAAATCGCCCAGTCTGTCGGAATAAGAATTCCTGTTGTAAAGGCCTGTCCGTATTTATCACAAACATCAGATGAATTAAATGCACCGGTATAACCGAAATCAATTGAGACACGCTCCTCAAGAGCACCCAGAGCCGGATTCAGCATAGTGCTTGAAGGTGAAACCGACAGAATACCGCCACCGGCAGAAGAAAGTCCACCCGTAAGAAGTTCCGGATGCGCAAGGAAGAAAATATTTTCGCCCAGAGCCGGCATACTATAACTTTCCGCAAACACACTTCCCAAAAGGAAAACACCTGCAGTCAATGACAGGAATATCTTTTTCATTATACATCTCCTACTAATATTATATAAATAATAATAACCCTTGTATTGGAAAAAATCAATATCAGCGCGCAGTCGCTAAAAACGCCGTGATTCTGCCGCATTTTTCTCCATTATGTACTTTAAATTATTTCTATATTATGCTATAATTTTTTTCGATTTTTACCTAGGAGATCTATGAAAACTTACACTTTTAAGGGCGGAATATTCCCGCCTGAGCACAAGGAACTGGCCGGCGGAAAAAAAATTACTGCCGCCGTTCCTGCCTCTAAAACTGTAACGGTTCCGGTAACTATGGGAGGCGCTCCCAATAATCCGGTTGTATCCGCAGGAGAAAAGGTTGTCCGCGGACAGGTAATCGCAAAAAGCGAAGCTTTTGTCTCAGCGCCTGTTCATTCACCGGTAAGCGGAACTGTAAAGAAGATTGTCTCAAACCTTTCAACTGCAAACTCGGAAATCCCCTGCATTGTAATTGCGGCGGACGACGACGAGAACGCATGGAAAACAACGGAAGCCTTTATGCCTCCGCTGGATCCCCTTACCTGCAGCAGGGAAGACGCTCTTGCACGCGTAAAAGACGCAGGTATATGCGGAATGGGCGGAGCTTCATTCCCCACCCATGTAAAACTGAATCCGCCAAAGGACTGCGCCATAGACCATGTTCTGCTCAACGCCGCCGAATGCGAGCCTTATCTTACTGTTGACGAAGAGACGCTGGACGAAAACGCCGACAAGGTCATGGACGGTCTTTTAATCGTGCAGAAAATCACAGGCGGAAAACCTGTAGTAGTCCTTGAAAGCAACAAGGCACATCTTGTTCCCAAATTAAACGAAGCCGCGGAAAAAGCTTCCGAGACACCTCTTGGCAAAGCCTATTCAGAGAAAAACGGCGGCGGCCTGATTGAGATTAAAATCGTAAAGACAAAATATCCTCAGGGCGCGGAAAAAAACATCATTACGGCAATTACAGGCCGTGAAGTTCCGGCCGGAAAACTTCCCGCAAACGCCGGCTGTGTCGTCTGCAATGTCGGAACAGTCTGTGCGATAAGCGACGCATTCCGTGAGGGAAAGCCTCTCATTGAGCGCGCCTTTACTGTAAGCGGTCTCGGAGTTGAGGAGCCCAAAAATCTTCTTGTTCCGATCGGGACTCTCGTAAGCGACTTGATTCCGTCTGTTGTAAGCGTAAACAGCGACAAGGTTGTGAAGATTCTGTCGGGCGGGCCCATGATGGGATTCTCCATGCAGAGCGCGCAGTTTCCGGTTCAAAAGGGAACAAGCGGAGTGCTTTTCCTTACAGCAGACGAGATTGACACGGCGGAAACAAGTCCCTGTATTTCATGCGCGCGCTGCGTAAAGGCATGTCCGATGCAGTTGACTCCGGTAATGATTGTAAAATCAATTAAGGCGGACGATCTTGAAGCCGCCAAAAAATACGGGTTGATGGACTGCATCGAATGCGGTTCATGCGCCTATGTATGTCCTGCAACAGTCCGCCTTGTGCAGACATTCAGACTTGGAAAAAATCTTGAGCGTGGCCGCATAGCCGCAGAAAAGGCGAAAGCCGCCGCCGCAGGAGGAAATAAATAATGGCAGACACCAATTCAATAATTCTTTCGTCATCGCCGCACATTTCCGACGGCAAAAAAACGCCTGCCCTAATGTGGACAGTTGTAATCGCCCTTTTGCCGGAATGCGTTTACGGCGTAATTCTTTTCGGGCTTCCGGCTCTCATTACAATTCTTGTAAGCGTAGCCTCTACCCTGCTGGGAGAATTCCTGTTCAACTTAATCACGAAAAAGGCCAGAACTACAGGCGACGGCTCCGCTGTAATCACGGGAATCCTGCTCGCCCTGGTGCTTCCCCCGACACTGCCCGTATGGCAGACCGTGCTCGGCGCGCTCTTTGCGATAATCGTCGCAAAGGCTCTCTTTGGCGGGCTTGGAGGAAATGTCTGGAATCCGGCTCTTACAGGACGCGCCTTTTTGTTCGTAAGCTTTCCAGCCGCAATGGGTTCATCATGGATTAGTCCTATGCCAGACGCAATCTCTTCCGCAACAATGCTTCCGGCTCTAAAAGCCGGAAATTTCAGTGCGGACACGGCCACTTACATTCAGTATTTCTTTGGAAACCGCGCCGGCTGTATCGGAGAATCTTCGGCACTACTCATTCTGATTTCCGCAGTGTTCCTTCTTGTAACACGCACCATCGACTGGCGCGCTCCCTTCTTTATGATCGGAACTGTCGCCCTCTGCACATGGATTTCTGGCGGAGACATTCTGATGGCAATGTTAAGCGGCGGCCTGCTTTTCGGCGCAGTCTTTATGGCAACTGATTATGTTACGGCCCCGGTTACAATGCCGGGACGCATTATATTCGGAACCGGCTGCGGACTAATCACTTTCCTTATCCGCAAGTTCGGCGGATATCCGGAGGGAGTTATGTTCTCCATTCTGATTATGAACTCAATCGTTCCTTTCCTGAATAAAATTACACCTCGTAAGTACGGATACAAAAAACTTGCAAAGGGAGGCGCAAAATGAAAGAAGCCCTAAAACTCGGCGTAACACTCGCGCTTTATGCAGCCGCCGCATGTTTCGCGCTTGCCCTGGTAAACAATTTTACGGCTCCGGTAATAGCGCAGCATGCTCTGGAAAAAGAGTCGGCCGCACTGAAGATTATTTTCCCGGACGCAGACTCTTTTGAAAAGATTGCGGGAACGGCGACTTCTGTAGGAACAACAAAAATAGAATCCTTTTACAAGGCTGTCAAAGGCGGAGAAACCGCAGGCTTTGCCGTAAAGGCAAACGGTCCGACTTATGACGCGTCAACTCTGGTAGCTGGATTTACTCCCGACATGAAGATTGCTGGAGTTCATATTCTGGCAACCACCGACTCACCGGGCTTCGGACAAAAGGCCGCTGACGCAGGTTACCGCAACTCAAAGGGAAATACCTTCTACGGACAGTTTGCGGGTATTGACGCAAACGACGCACTCGTTCTCGGAAGCGATTACGAGGCAATCTCCGGAGCCACAATTACTTCTACGACAATGGGCGCAATCATTTCCGATGCGGCATCCCTTGTTAAAAACCACATTCAGGGAGGCAAGTAATGAAAGGCCTTAACATTTTTACAAACGGTCTTGTAAAAGAGAATCCGCTTTTGGTTCTCTCAATCGGTTTGTGCTCGTCACTTGCCGTAACCACAAGCATTTTTAACGGACTGGGAATGGGACTTTCCATGACCTTCGTTCTTTTTATGAGCGAAGTAATCATCAGTCTTTTTAGAAAACTTATTCCCGCCGCAATCCGTCTTCCGGTTTTTATCATCGTAATCGCGGCATTCACCACGATAGTCCAGCTGCTCCTGCAGGCATACATTCCGGCTTTGAGCGACTCGCTCGGCGTATTCCTTCCGCTGATTGTAGTAAACTGCATCATCATGGGGCGTGTTGAAGCGTTCGCCTCAAAGCAGACGCTGGGCCACTCAATGCTCGACGCTCTGGGAATGGGATTGGGTTATACATGGGTTCTCGTCGCAATCTCTTTTGTGCGTGAACTTCTTGGAAGCGGAAAGCTTCTGGGTTACACAGTTTTCGCGGAAGAAAACGCCATAGGATTTTTTACAGGCGCTCCGGGAGGATTCTTTGTTTTCGGAATCATGACCGCAATAGTTCTCGGAATCTCCGCCGCAAAGGAAAATAAAAAAGAGGGAGGAGCACAATAATGGAACTCCTTAAAATATTTTTAAAGTCAATGCTGGTTGACAATGTAATTTTAGTTCAGTATCTGGCACTCTGTCCCTTCATGGGAATGACCAGTGACACAGGAAAATCTTCAGGAATGGGAATCGCAACTTCATTTGTAATTCTTCTGGCAACAGCAGTTACTTACCCAATCTACTACTGCATTCTGGTTCCCTTTAACCTGCAGTTCCTGCAGACGCTGATTTTTATTCTGGTAATAGCATCTCTGGTTCAGCTTGTTGAATTTTATTTAAAGAAATCAGCTCCCTCGCTCTACAGCGCGATGGGTGTTTACCTCGCTCTTATCACGACAAACTGTGCTGTACTTGCGGTTACATTGAACTGCATCTCAAAAAGCTACAACTATGTCGAGTCGCTGGTCTACGCTCTTGGAAGCGCGGGCGGTTTCCTTCTTTCCATGGTAATCATGTCAGGAATCCGCGAAAAGCTGCGCACTTCAAACATGCCGGGATTCCTCCGTGGAAACTCAGGCCTGTTTATCGCTACGGCGCTTTTGTCACTTGCCTTTATGGGCTTTAAGGGGTTGATCTGATGAATACAATTTTAATAACAATCGGAGTTTCTCTCGCCCTGGCCTTTTTGTTGGGCCTGCTGCTGGGTATTTTTAAGAAAATCTTTGCCGTTCCTGTTGACGAAAAAGTTTGCGCCGTGCGAGCCTGTCTTCCCGGCGCAAACTGCGGCGGCTGCGGTTTTGCCGGATGTGACGGATATGCGGCGGCTGTTGCCGCCGGAACTGCCGAACCGAGCCAGTGCACTGCGGGAGGTCCCGCTGTTGCGGAAGCGGTCGGCAAGGTTCTGGGAATAAGCGTAAGCGCGGAAAAAAAGGCCGCCGTTCTCTGCTGCCGCGGAACAAAAGACTGCGCAAAACCACGCGGAACTTACAAGGGAATTCAGACCTGCGCCGCAGCAGTTCAGGCAATCAACGGAACAAAACTCTGCTCATTCGGATGCACTGGTTTCGGAGACTGTGTTGCCGCCTGTAAGTTTGACGGTCTGACAATGGGCGAAGACGGAATCCCGCATGTTGACAAAAACAAGTGCACCGGTTGCGGAGCCTGCGCAAAGGCATGTCCCAAGCACCTGTTCGCTATTCTTCCTGTTGAGACAAAAGGCCCCGTCGCCCTCTGCCAGAACAGAAGCGACAACAAACCTTCAATATTAAAGAACTGTAAGAACGGCTGCATTAAATGCGGCAAGTGCGAAAAGGCATGCGAATACGATGCTCTGGTTCTTGTAAAAGGAATTCCGCAGATTGACTACGGCAAGTGTACCGCCTGCGGCAAGTGCGTGGAAGGATGTCCGACACATGTGCTGGCGTTCTTGAATAAATAAAAACAGACCGCACACTGATAATAAAAAAGGCCCGCGATTTTTGCGAGCCTTTTTTTTTGCCCCTGCGCGCACGAATGTTGCCGCTCATGCACCCAGCGAAGCATTAAGGTCTTGAAGCAGTCTCATCAGTGCCACACCTACGGCTGTTCGTGCAAGCCCTGCGCGCACGAATGTTGCCGCTCATGCACCCAGCGAAGCATTAAGGTCTTGAAGCAGTCTCATCAGTGCTCACTTAACTACAATATTTACAAGTTTATCGGGCACGACAACCTGCTTGACTTCTGTCTTTCCTTCAAGGAACTTTTTGGTGGCTTCGTTCTCACGGGCAAGCCGTAAGAGTTCGTCCTTTGAAGTTCCCGGAGCAACATCAAATTTTCCGCGGAGTTTTCCGTTAACCATTACAACAATCGTTTTCTTTTCGTCCGCGGAGAAACTTGTGTCAATCACAGGCCATGGCTCGTAGGCGATGCTTTCCTTGTGTCCGAGACGCTCCCAGCATTCCTCTCCCAAGTGAGGCGCATAGCAGGAAAGCATTTTTACAAAGCCCTCCCACACAGCCTTAGGAACCTCATTCAGTTTGGAAACAGAATTGATGAAAATCATCATCTGACTGATTGCAGTGTTAAAGTTCAATGTCGCGGTATCGTTTGTAACCTTGTCAACAGTCTTAGCGTAGACCTTGCGGAGTTCAACAAGGGCGGAATCCTCAATCTTACCGAAAATGTCTGTATCGCTCAAAGGCTTTTCCGCACAGCCCCAGACTCTTTCCAAAAAGCGGTGGATTCCCACAATACCCTGGGTTGACCAAGGCTTACTCATAGTGAGCGGCCCCATGAACATTTCGTACATACGGACAGAATCGGCGCCGTATGCCTTGATTTCCTCGTCAGGATTGACGACATTCTTCAAAGACTTTGACATCTTTGCAGTAACCTGCATAAGTTTTTCACCGGTAGCCTTTTCCACATAAACATTATTCCCCCTGTCCTCAACCTCATCGACAGGAACAAGAGTCTTGTCGGCGCGCTGGTAGGCGAAAGAAGTTATCATTCCCTGATTTACAAGACGGTGGAATGGCTCTTTTGTAGAAACCACTCCGCAGTCATAAAGCACCTTGTGCCAGAAACGGGCATAGAGAAGGTGAAGAACAGCGTGCTCCGCGCCTCCTATATAGAGGTTTACGGGCATCCAGTATTTTTCATTTTCCTTTGAGCAGAATTCCTTGTCGTTGTGGGGATCAAGGTAGCGGAGATAGTACCAGCAGCTTCCGGCCCACTGGGGCATTGTGTTGGTCTCACGCTTTGAGTCAGCGCCGCAGACAGGGCACTTGCAGTTTACCCAGGAATCTATTCCGGCAAGAGGAGACTCGCCGGTACCGGTCGGCTGATAAGTTTTTACATCAGGCAGTTCAAGAGGAAGCTGGTCTTCCGGAACAGGAACAGTTCCGCAGTGAGGACAGTGAATCAAAGGAATTGGCTCGCCCCAATAGCGCTGTCTTGAGAAAATCCAGTCGCGGAGTTTATAGCTCACAGCTTTTTTACCGATTCCCTTTTCGTTGAGCCAACCGGTAATCTGAGCGATAACATCTTTTGTAGCCATTCCGCTAAAGTGCTCGCTGTTTATGGCGTAACCGTCTTTTGCCGGAGTACATTCTTCCGCGACATTAAAGATATCGGGATTGTAGGCAACCAGCTTTTTGTAAGAGTCAGAGTCCTTCGCAGCCTCGCAGATAATGGAAGCGCCCCTTGCCTCGTCTCCGTTTCCGAGTTTTGCAACCTCTTCTTTTGAGGCTACAACTTTAAGAATAGGCAGGTTGAATTTTTTCGCAAAATCCCAGTCGCGCTCATCGTGAGCCGGAACCGCCATGATGGCACCCGTTCCATGCCCCGTAAGAACATAGTCAGAAATCCAGATTGGAACCTTTGCACCGTTTACAGGATCAATTCCGTAAGAGCCCGTCCAGACACCGGTCTTTGTCTTTGCAAGGTCAGTGCGCTCAAGGTCAGACTTCTTTGCGGCGTCGGAAATGTATTTTTCAACCTCGGCCTTCTGTCCTGGAGTGGTCAGTTCAGCAACCATCTTGTGCTCGGGAGCAAGAACCATATAGGTGGCGCCAAAAAGAGTGTCCGGGCGTGTTGTGTAAACCGTAATCTTCTTTCCGGGTTTTCCGTCAATCTCAAAATCAACCTCGGCGCCCTCGCTGCGGCCAATCCAATTGCGCTGCATAATCTTTACACTTTCGGGCCAGTCGAGTTCATCAAGATCTTTTAAAAGAGAATCGGCATAATCCGTAATCTTTAAAATCCACTGGCGAATTGTCTTGTGTGTAACTTCAGAATGGCATCTCTCGCAGCGGCCTTCCTTAACCTCTTCGTTTGCCAGGCCTGTTTTGCATGAAGGACACCAGTTAATCGGTGTATTGCTTTCGTAGGCAAGACCGCGCTTGTAAAGCTGAAGGAAAATCCACTGAGTCCACTTGTAGTAGTCAGAAGTACATGTTGTAACACAGCGGTCCCAGTCGTATGAAAATCCCAGCGCCTTTATCTGCTTTGTAAAATGTTCAATATTAGCAAAAGTTGTGGTGCGCGGATGTGTTCCTGTCTTGATGGCATAGTTTTCCGCCGGAAGACCAAAGGCGTCGTATCCCATGGGGTGAAGAACATTGTATCCGTTCATGCGGAGATAACGGCAGTAAATATCCGTGGCAGTGTAGCCTTCCGGGTGGCCTACATGAAGTCCCGCCGCGCTGGGATAAGGGAACATATCAAGAATATAACTTCTTTTTTCCTTGGGGAATTTCGGATCTTCGGTAACCTTGAAAGTCTCGTGGTCCTCCCAGTATTTCTGCCATTTTGGTTCAATGGATTCAAAAGGATATTTGGACATAAAGCGCCTCTTAAAATGATTTTAAAATGGAGACTTTAAAAACATTAGTTTTTAAGTCAGCCATAAAAACGCGGGATTCAAGACATTACCGGTTCAGCGGTCTCAAACCCGGCAGTCAGCCTCATTAAAGTTTCCTGAGGTTGACTGAAATTAAATTATATTACAAATATTAAATTTGTTCAATCTGCATTTTAAACCTTGACAATTCAGCCATCAAGACTCATACTAAAAATATGAATAAGAGAACTATATTTTTTATGACACTTTCATGCCTTATGCTGAACTTCTTACCGGCGCAAAAAAAAGCCATTCCCGCCCCCTTCAAAAAGGGAGTCAACCTCTCGGGCTGGCTGGAACAGGACACAGCCGGACAGGTTACCTCAAACTACTTTACAAAAGATGACTTTGAAAACATAAAGTCCATGGGCTGCGATGCAATACGGCTGCCGGTTCATTTTGAGCACCTTTCCAGCGGACAAAAAGATTTTGTAATCTCGCCAAAAGTTCTTGCAATACTGGACAAGTGCGTTCAGTGGGCGGAAGACCTGAACCTTTATCTGATTATAGACAACCATTCCTCGAACGGCTCCGGCAAAGGAATGACAGCAGATATAGAAAAAAAACTTGCGGAAATCTGGACGCAGGTGGCCGACCGCTACAAGAACGCAAGCAGCCTGATTATATATGAAATCCACAACGAGCCGTTCGGAATTGACAGGGCAAAGTGGGGAAAAGTTCAGGGCAGGACGATAGACTTAATCCGCGCAATCGACACAAAGCACACAATCGTAGTTGGCGGAGCCGACTGGAATTCCTTTAACACACTGGAACTGCTTCCAAAATACAGCGACAGCAACTTAATCTACACCTTCCATTATTATGAGCCGATGCTGTTCACACATTGCGGAGCCTCATGGTCAAAGGGAAACGAAAAGAACAGGAACATTCCTTTTCCATACAGCAAGGACAGAATGCCGAAAATACCCGGCGGGCTGCAGGACTGGGAAAGGCAGAACTTCTACAATTACAGGACGGCTTCAGGTGAAAACGCCATGACCGCAGCCCTTGACAAAGCGGTTGAATTCTCTATTAAAAGAAATGCGCCTGTCTGGTGCGGTGAATTCGGCGTGTATAAAAAGTTTGTTTCCTCCGGAGACAGGGCCGAATGGTATAAGACCGTAGGAAAATATATGGAAGAACGCGGGATAAGCCGGACCAGCTGGGATTACTACAATTCTTTCGGCCCCTTTAAGGCGGACACAGGACTTTTCCCCGATGACCTTGACGAAGCCGTCGTAAAAGGAATGGGACTGACTGTTCCTCCAAAAGCGGCAAGGAATATATCATGGAAAGAAAGAGCCGACAGAACCGGTGACTATTCAATTTACAATAACGGTTTTGTAAAGGGACTTCTCGCAAACGCATGGCTTTCTGACGACGCGAAAAACTGTGATTTGGAAAAAACGGATTCAGCGACAGGAGAGACAGTCATTGACTTGCAGACTCTCGGAAAGTACAAAGGATTCTGGATAACTTTTCCGGGCGGTCTCAGACTTCTAAAGGAAATGGAAGCCGGCGCCCTTATCGAATTTGAGGCCAAGACAGGAGAACAGGATCTGAGCTACAGCATTTATTTTAGCAACAGCGGAAAAAACATAGAAAAATGGCGGGCCTCTGCCAGTCTGGAAAAGTCCGAGATTCCGGCAGACGGCGGCTGGCATAAAATAAGAATTCCGTTAAAGGACATGGCGGACATAGGAGCATGGAATTCGGAAAAAAGTGTCTGGGTCAACTCCGCAGGTCTTTTTGACTGGAATGATATTGTTGAACTGCATTTTGAGAACGGCGGAAGCGATATTACAAAAGGCTTGTGTTTTAGAAATATCAGACTTATAATAAAGAAATGAACACAATTTTTGGAAATGAAATACCTGCATTTGCCTCCTGGCGCGCGGCTTTGGGAGCAAAGTTGTGCCGATTTTTTTTCGGCCTTTTGGACGAACCGCTTGACTTAGTTGCCGTTCCAAAAGGCGAGGTTTACAAAGACTTTAAGGTTCTCACGCTTGTCCGCCGCAGCGACAAGGCGGCGCAGACTGACGAAGACGGCCGCCCTCTTCCGGTGCAGGAAGTGCAGGCAAAGAATTCTCTTATCATAGGAACCATACGCATGGGCTTTGGCCACTGGCGAATCGCAATTGCGCTTGCCTCCGCCGCCCACAGCCTAAAAGTCCGCACTTATCTTTTGGACTTAATGTCATTCAGCGGAACTCCGATCGCAAAATCCATAAAATTTCTGGAAGGCCTCTACAATCACTTCTCGCGCCTGAGCCAGAAGTGGAAATGGTTCAACGACCATATTTGGGAGCGCCTTACAAGCAACGCCAACGCAAGGCTGGACTCGGCCCTTCAAAACAGAGAAATCTCCGGGCTATTCACAAACGCACTGGCGGGACTGCCAAAAAACATTCCTCTGGTGGCAGCTCACCCCTGGGTCGGCTGGTCGGCAGTTCTTTGCGGAATGAACAAAGTCGTCTCGATGATTCCGGACAACCTTCCGCTGGCCTTCTGGCTGGTCGAGGGAAGCATTCATACAGTCCAGTCGCCGTCAGCCTACACGGGCTACCGCGGTCTCATGCACATGCACAAGGGAAGTCCGATTAAACAGTGTCTTCCCAAAAACGCAATCATTCAGACAGGCCACTATGTTGACTACGAACTTTTAACTTCTATAAAAGATGACTGCAAGAGACGGCTTGAACGCGCCGCCAGCAAGGAGCCCCGCCGCTTCCTGCTGACCATGGGAGGTGCCGGAGCACAGGCAATGCGTTTTGCGGACATCGCCTGCTATTGCAAGAATTACATTCAGCAGGAAAAATGCACTCTATTTATAAACATGGGCGACCACGAGGGCAGATGGCTTGAACTGAAGGCGGAACTAGACAGAAATGATATTTCCTACAGCCTGCACACTGACTGGAAAAAAACAAAGGCATTTACCGAAAAAGCAAAAACATCTGCCGTTGCGGGTGTCCATGTGTTCCTGCACTCAGACTTTTACGCGGCAGTCTACTGCACCAACCTTTTGATGCATGTAAGCGATGTAATGATTACAAAGCCGTCGGAACTCTCATTCTATCCGATACCAAAGCTCTTTATCCAGAGAGTGGGACGCCATGAAGCCTGGGGCGCAATCAGAGCTTCCGAAATAGGAGACGGAACAAAGGAGGCGGACAACCCCAGAGTTCTTCACAGACTGCTGACACTTCTTATAGAAGAGGATGACCTTTTAAAGATGTATGTCCAGAACATTCTGAACGACAACAAGATAAATATTTACAGCGGAGGCTACAATGTGGTAAAAACTGCATTGAAGTAGTTTGCAAAAAGTGATATAATAATTGGCACTTATTTTTAAGGAGGCATGATAAAAAGTTCACAAGATGTTGTTCACTTTTTTATCTGCAAGTTCGCGTCGCGAACTTCCTTATTAACTGTGCTTCCGCCGAAGCACGCTAAAAAGTCTTTTCGGAAAAAGAGATTTCCTGCAAGACTTTTTATGGGAGTTAGACATGTCATTTGTCGATGGATTATTATCAAAAGCAAAGGCCGCTGGCAAAACGATTGTTTTGTGCGAGGGCGAAGACAAGCGCGTGGTTGAAGCCGCCAGCAAGATTGTAAAGGAAGGAATTGCCAGAATCATTCTTTTGGGAACGGAAGCAGAGGCAAAAGCAGCCGCCCCCGGAGTTGATTTGTCAGGCGTAAAAATCGTAGACCCGGCCACTTCCACCGACGCAGACCGCTATGCGGAAATCCTGTTCAAAGCCCGCGAGGGAAAAATCAACAAGAAGACAAACCAGCCCGAATATGCTGATGTAGCCGCCGCAAAGGCATACATTCAGAAAGACCGCACAATGTTCGGAGCCCTTATTCTTAAGGCCGGAGATGCGGACGGATTTGTTTCAGGAGCCTGCCACTCAACGTCAAACACACTGCGCCCGGGACTTCAGGTAATCAAGACAGCGCCCGGAATCAAAACAGTCTCTTCTTCATTCATCATGGTTGCCCCGGAATGCGGAAACAAATATGTTCCCGACGGAGTTACCCTTTTTGCGGACTGCGCCATCAACATTGAGCCTTCCGCGGAAGAACTTTCGGACATTGCCCTTGCGACAGCCGACACAGCAAAAAAGATTGCCGGAATAGAGCCGAAAATCGCAATGCTCTCATTCTCTACAAAGGGTTCCGGAAACGACAAGAAATACACGGACTCTGTAACAAAAGTGCAGGAAGCCGTAAAGCTCGCAAAGGAAAAGGCACCGGAACTGGCGCTGGACGGAGAATTCCAGTTTGACGCCGCTGTTGCGCCTGAGGTTGGAGAACTCAAAGCCCCTGGAAGCGCCGTCGCCGGACACGCGAATGTATTCGTATTCCCCAACATAAACGCCGGAAACATCGGCTACAAAATCTGCCAGCGCATGGGCGGTTGGATGGCAATCGGACCTGTCTGTCAGGGCTTTGCAAAACCTCTCAACGACTTGAGCCGCGGCTGCAATGTGGACGACATTGTCGCGACAGTAGCCGTTACGGCCTTGCAAGCCTAAGCATTTTTCAGTAATATATAATTATAGTAGCAACCCGGCTTGTTAGCCGGGCCACGGATGATTAGCTCAGTGGTAGAGCACTTCCTTCACACGGAAGGGGTCGTTGGTCCAACTCCAACATCATCTATAAAAAACACAAATTCAACAGCAGGCATTTCCTCTAAAAAAAACATTGCGTTATTATAAAACTAATGATATAATATATACCGATAAGCCTGAACAGGAGGTAAATTGTATGGCTAAATCATCTTTAACATCTTTGGATTGGGGAATCAAGATTCTCCTTGTTATTATCTATGACATCTATGGTATTCTGCGCCGTCTTACAAGCGGAAAGCTCCTGCCAATTCTTGTCGCTTTAATTCAGATTTTCACAGTCAATCTTGCGGGAATTATCTGGCTCATTGACCTGATTACTGTTCTTACAAAGAAAGAGGTTACGGTCTTAGCGTGAGAGCATTCCGACTGATTCTTGGAATGGCATCGGTTCTCTTTTTTTCGGGGTGTGCGGCTCGCTATGAGGCGCAGTCCGAATTTGTCATGGGAACTGTCTGCTCGCTGACACTCTACAAAGACGGAAGTCCGGAACTCTACGGAAGACTTTTCGGCCGGCTCAGGGAACTCGATTCCGTCTTCAACAATTATTCAGAAAGCTCGGAAATTACGGAAGTTAATGAAAAGGCCGCGAACGGTCCTGTTTCCTTAAGACAAGACTTTTACACTGTTCTTAAAACAGCCATTGACTTTTCACAGGTTACCGGCGGCGCTTTTGACCCGACAGTAGGGCCTTTAATAAGACTCTGGAGCATAGGAAAGAAAAACCATATTCCCACAGAGGAAGAACTTAGGAATACGCTTCCGCTTGTTGACTACAAAAGCGTTGTGTTGCAGGCGACAAGTGATGGCACGGAATACGCCGGAAAAGTCTCGTTCGCAAAAGAGGGGATTCAGCTTGACCTGGGAGGAATAGCAAAGGGCTATGCCGCCGACGAGCTTGTCCGCATCTGCCGGGAAGAAAAAGTAAGGCAGGCCGTTATCTCGCTTGGAGGAAATGTCTATGTCTACGGGAGAAAGCGAACTTCACCCGGAAAATCTTCCCTCTGGTCAGTCGCCGTCCGGGACCCGAATTTTGGCGGCGAGGCAAAAGCATCTTTTGTCATAGAGACAAAAGATGCGACGGTTGTAACCAGCGGCGGCTACGAACGCTACTTTGAGAAAGACGGGAAAATTTACAGTCATATACTGAATCCCTGGACGGGATTTCCGGCGGAAAGCGGACTAAAAAGCGTAACGATTGTAAGCCAAAAAAGCATTACCGCCGACGCACTCAGCACCAGTATTTTTCTGCTCGGAATGGACAAAATCGCGGAACTGCAAGAGAGTCCTGTCTGCGGAAATTTTGAATGCCTGTGCATAACAGACAGCGGAGAAGCCTACGCCACGGCAGGCCTAAAAGACAGGCTAAAATCACTTGATAAAAGTATCGTGAAATATTTTTAATCGTATTGACACTCAACAGATTTTTTATTTAAAATTAAGTTATGGAAGATAAAAAAATTCTCCCGAACAGAGCAAAAAGACTGTTGCTCTTAACATCCTTATGTTTTTTTGTATTCAACTCATGTAAAAATCTGCAATCGGTTGATGCACCGGCTGCAACGCAAGAAAATGCGTCAAGAACTTTAGCAGCGCCCTTGAGTTTTAAAGCGACAAACGGCGGCAAACGAAAGATTAAACTCAGCTGGTCGCCTGTAGAATCAGCAAAAATATACTATATTTACTGCGCACTGAATCCGAATGATACATTCAGGAAGGTGGGGGAAAAACGCGTAACACTGAATGATGACAATTCAGGAGACACAAACACCACTTACGAAGATTCTGTAAGCACGGGAAGAACATATTACTACAAGGTCTGCGCTGTAAACGGGCGCGGAGAAATCTCAGATTTCAGCAGTATTCAGTGCGGCTCCAGTCTGGCCACTCCAATCATAAGCTCCATAGAATCAAATGACACGGAAGCCACCATTTTATGGTATATGGAAAATTCATCGCAGTATATCAGCGATCTGGCTTTTGATGTTTACTGTATGCAGGGAACCAGTATTGTAGATGTTTACCGCGCGCAGGGAACGGAGGGCGAGCATACTTTTACAGGTCTTTCCAGCAAGACAAACTATAATTATTATGTCGAGGCGTATTTAAAGAGCGAACAGAATGATACAGAAAAAAGCCCGGAAGTAACAAAAGAGACTTACAGCCAGTATACACCGGTTCCGCCGGAATTTACCGCAAGCCAGGGAGACTATGCTGATTCAGTCAGACTGCTGATTTCACTTCCGCCGAAAGTCCAGGTTCCTAAAGACAAGTGCGGCGCAGAAAAAGATGTTGACTATCCCATATACTTTGTAATAGAAAGGAAACTGAGTTCTGACGGTGATGATAAATATAAGACAATAGTAAATCAGCTGTTCTGCAACGGAAAGACAAACATTCCGACAAAAGAAGAATACGGCAACTATCATGCCGGCAGTGTAATCGAATGGAGAGACACTAAAGAAACGAATGCTGTCAGAGGCCTTAAATATAAATACAGAATAAAGTCATATATTGACAACTCTTATAATGACGAAAAACTGAACGCGGAGGAAAAGAAATATATTTTTGACGAAAATACAGGCTCAAGATCTTATTATCCTAAAGAAGACGGTGTTGAGGGCTGGGTAGCAGCACTTGCAACTCTTGACATTGACAGCAATAAATACAACAAGGTTCTTGATAACAAAGGAACAGAAGATCATGATGATGATATTTTTACCAGCGTAACCATTGGCTGGAAAGCCTATTGGAATGACATGGACAGAGGAAAATACTATAAGTTTGCGCTGCAACAGAACAGAAAAAGGCTTTCCAGATTCAACGGCAATACAGAGGATACATCTGAAGGCGTAAACAGATGGATAACAGATGCAGACGGCAAAA
>CAYFWC010000021.1:0-45621 GCA_964346805.1 uncultured Treponema sp.
TTCGGAAACTGATGTTTCCTGCAAGACTTTTTATTGGAGGTATTTATGTTTATCAAACAGTTATCAGTATTTTTGGAAAACAAGGGCGGCCGGCTCGGAGAAGTGCTTCAGATTTTGAGCGGAGAGGGTATTGATATTTTTTCCGCAAGTCTTGCCGACACAAACGACTTCGGAGTTCTCCGCGTTCTAGTCAATGACACAAATCAAGCCTATCAGGTTCTTAAAAACAGGGGAATCACTTCTAAAATCAACGATGTTGTCGGAATTTGTGTCCCGAACGAAATCGGCGGCCTTGCAAATGTTGTCCATACCATTCTTGACGCAAAAATCAATATCAGTTATATTTACGGACTGTCGGTCAAAAACAACGGCGCAAACATCGTAATGAAAACTGACGACCAGGAAAAAACCGTTGGGATTCTAAAAGCCGCCGGCGTTAAATTGCTGACACAGGAAGAACTCTGATTTTTTATAAAACAAGCGTCCGTATTTAAAGCATTATTCTTATCTCTAACGGTTCTTTTCTGGCCGATTGGACTTTCCTGCAGCGATGCGAATGACTCTCCGCTAATCGGAACTTGGTCAGATGATTCCGGAAACAGAATTACTTTTATTGATACAATGTCCTATAAGACCACAATCAGCGGCGTGGAATACAAAGGCAACTATGCCGTCTTTGAAAATTCCATCTCATTTTCCACAGAAGCAGGAGATGTATTATATGAATGGGATATCAGAGGCTCCATACTTTACTTGTGGAAGTATGAAGTCTCTGAAAGCGGCGCGGGCAGCAAAACCGAAATGATTACTCTTTACGCCACCTGAATAATCATCTTGTCAATTCGTAAAGAATTATCGATGCAGCCTGAGCCACATTGAGGCTTTCTACAGGAGCTACATGTCCGCTGTCCGTCGATGCTGAAGGAATTATAATCAGTTCATCGCATGAGCGTCTAACAGCATCGCTTATTCCGTGCTCTTCGTTTCCCAGAATAATGATTGCAGGTTTTGCATTGCAAATGGTCTGCAACTGGCTCAAGGGAGTGGCAGCGTCAACGGCTGTTCCTATGCGGACCATTTTACCCTTTACATTTTCCAGCAAGGCCGGAATTGATTTTACAGAATAAATATTCACAAATTCCATTCCGCCTTCGGCCACACGGTAACTGCTGGTAGTAATCGAGGACTGCGACTCGTCTTCCGGAATTACAATATTTTTCATTCCGAAGAAAGCCGCGCTCCGCACAATGGCACCAAGGTTGTTGGCGTTTCCCACACGGTCCAAAAGCAAGGCGTCTTCCTTGTTCTCTACCCACTGGTCTACGATGTCCGTGTTAAGGTGAATTATTTCCGGCGCCCTAATCATTGCGACAACGCCCTGATGGTGAACAGAGCCGCACAACTTTTCAAGTTCGACGGGGTCCTTTACCTGATTGTAGGGCGCCTTTCGGACAGCAAGTTTTTTGCAGAGGCCTCCAAAAAGCGGAGCACGCTCTGCGGTAAAATAAAGTCTTGTAATGCGATCGGCATTGCGCTTTTCCAAAGACTTAACAGCGGCAAAACCGCATACAGCAAGTTCGTTATTCAGTTTATTTTTCATAAGAGCCTCTCTTTTGTTGCAATTCTATTAAGAGAATCGCAAATTTCTATTACCAATTTAAATTCCAGTCCGAATTTGCGATAAAAAATTTTTATCGCAAATTTTATTCTATCGCAAATACTGCAAGAATGCACTTGATTTTACCATAAATCCGCCTTGCGTTTTTAGAATTTTATCGCAAGACAGATTTTTTTATCGCAACACTTGTTTTATCGCAAATTTTCTTCCGGAGGCCGTTGCGATTCTATTGACAGAATCGCAATTCATTCCAGCCTATTGGAATCTAGTTCACGACATTCACCGGTGAATCTGCAATAAATGCCCGCAGATTTTCCACCGCAATTCCCAAGAGGCGGCTGCGAGTTTCTTTTGCGGCCCATGCAACATGCGGAGTAATAACGCAGTTTGGTGCGCCCAAAAGCGGACAGTCCTGTGCCATCGGCTCACTGCACAAAACATCGGCGGCAAATGCACTGAGTTTTTTTGAGTCCAGAGCCTTGCGGACAGCCGCCTCGTCAATGAGCGGTCCGCGTGCCGTGTTTATCAAAATTGCTCCGTCCTTCATTTTTTGAATCGCCTTCTCATTTATGAGATTATTTGTTTCTGCGGTAAGAGGACAGTGCAAAGAAAGAACATCACTCTGACAGAGCAACTCGTCCAGAGAAACAGGCGTTGCGATTGAAGTGTCAATCTTTGAGGGCGTGCGCGAGTATGCCAGAACATTCATTTCAAAGTCTCTGGCAATTTTTGCAACTCTTTGCCCGATTGAGCCAAAGCCGATAATTCCAAAAGTCTTGTTCCAGATTTCTGTAAGAGGATGTGTCCAGTAGCAGAAGTCAGGACTCCTGCACCAGCCACCCGCCTGCACGGACTCATTGTGAACATGAATTCCGTTTGTAACTTCAAAGAGAAGGGCAAAGGTTGCCTGAGCCACCGCCATCGTGCTGTATGCCGGAATGTTGGTTACTGTAATTCCGAGCTCACGGGCGGCCTTAATGTCAACGACATTGTAGCCGGTTGCAAGAACTCCGATATACTTTAGTTTTCTGCACGCCAAAAGAATTTCCCTTGTAATGCTGACTTTATTCAGAAAAACAATTTCAGCATTTTTTATGCGTTCAACAACCTTATCGGCCGGACTTCTTTCGTAATAAGTTACGTCGCCAAATTCTTTAAATACGCCGTAATCCAAATCGCCCGGATTGAGAGCATGACCGTCAAGAATTACAATATTCATACCTGCCAATTTATCACATTAAGAATAAGAATTCAACAAGAGAAGAAATTCAACTTGACAAAAAATAAAGAAATATCTATAATCCAGATATATGCGCAACCGGTTGCGCATAGGCAGATTCTTTCTTAATTGAGGAGCCTTTTATGTACGATGAAAAATTTTCTTACACACCTAAATTCATTACAAAAAACGGAGAGCCTTGGTTTCCGTTTATGGGAGAAATTCACTACTCGCGGTATGATGAAAAGTTCTGGAAAGAGTCGCTTTTAAAAATGAAGGCCGGCGGAATTTCAATTGTTTCTTCTTATGTAATCTGGATTCACCATGAAGAGATAGAGAATGAATGGGACTGGTCCGGTCAGAGAAATTTGCGCCGCTTTGTCGAGACGATAAAAGAATGCGGCCTTTATATGATTCTGCGCATCGGTCCCTGGAGCCATGCTGAAGTACGCAACGGAGGTTTTCCTGACTGGCTTTTGCAGAAGGGATTCAAGCCCCGCACAAATAATGAGGCTTATTTTGAGGAAGTAAGAAAGTTTTATTCAAATACATTCGAACAGGTAAAGGGGCTTTTGCTAAAGGACGGCGGTCCTATTATCGGAGTTCAGATTGAAAATGAATTTGGCCACTGCGGCGGACTTACAGGAGTTGACGGTGAGACCCACATGAAACGACTTACAGCCATGGCAAAGGAAATAGGCTTTGACCTTCCACTTTACACGGCGACAGGCTGGGGCGGAGCCATTACTGCGGGACTGCTTCCTGTAATGGGCGGATATGTTGATGCGCCCTGGGATCAGAGACCGTCGGAAATTGAGCCGAGCGGAAACTTTGTGATCACCTACGAGCGTAACGACCACAATATTGGCAGCGACTTTGGTTTTTGCACCGGAATTACTTTTGACATTAAAAAATATCCTTACCTTACGGCAGAACTGGGAGGCGGACTTGAACCGACTTTTTTGCGGAGACCTGTTCCCACTGCGGCGGACATTGGCGCCGAGGCTCTTGTAAAAATGGCAAGCGGAGTCGCGCTTTTAGGCTACTATATGTATCACGGCGGCACCAATCCAAAAGGCAAGCTTACCACTCTGCAGGAAAGCAAGGCGACGGGCTCGCTCAACGACCTTCCGGAATTAAGCTACGATTTTTTTGCTCCGATAAAGGAATACGGTCAGATCAGCGAAACTTACAAGGAACTGAAGCTTTATTCTCTTTTTGCCGCCGATTTTGGAAATGATTTTTGCAAGATGCAGAGCCAGATTCCGGAAGACAATCCTCTTGAGCCGACTGACACAAGTCATTTGCGCTATTCCTTTAGAAAAGACGGAGACGGCGGTTTTCTTTTTGTGAACAACTATGTCCGACACCAGAAACAGGAAGACCACAAGGCGGCAGGCTTTACAGTTCCGGGAACAAGCATAAAATTTCCTGCGATGGACATAAAAGACGGAGACTACTTTTTCCTGCCATTCAATATGAAAGTGGGAGATGCGGTTATAGAGACCGCCCTTGCAACCCCGTTATGCAAATTGAATTCTGTGAGCGGACGCAGCACTTTTGTCTTTTACAAGACTTCCGCCTGCAAGGACGATACCCCGGCCTTTAATTTTAAGGACGGAAAAGCGCCCTCGGACACGGACATTATTCTGCTCGACCGGGAACAGGCTTTGAACGCCTATAAGGTAAGCCGAAACGGCAGCGACTACCTTATTATTTTTGACGGCGAGATTATGGACGACGGAAAGAAATTGTATTTTAGGGGAAAGAATGGCGCGGACTTTTATTCATATCCGGCGCTGGAAAAGAATCCGGACGGTTTTAGCGCAGAAGCCTTTATGCAGCTTACAAAATATTCAAAGGCCGCAAAGAGCGCCGTTCTCCCGGACATTAAGGTTACGGAAAGCGTAAAAAAAGAGACCGGGAAAAAATTCTATGAGCTTATGATTGGCGGCTGGAACCGCGGGGAAAACTGCGGTAACGGAATGCGCCTGGACGATATTCTCCTGAATCTTTACTACAACGGTTCTTACGCGCGGCTTTACAGGAATGGAAGCCTTGTTGCGGACAATCTTTTCTGCGGAAAAAATTGCCCGTGGCAGATTGGTCTCCGCCACTTTGGACAGGAGCCGCAGAATCTACTGCTGGAAATTCAGGAATTGCGGGAAGAAACTCCGGTTTATCTGGAGGACAGCCCTATTTTTACAAACGGTTCATCGTGCACTTTTGTAAAAGCGCATACTGTGGCGCTTTACGAAAGTGACTTTGAAATATGACCTCCTTATTTTTTGCAGGGGCTGTCCGAATTTAAGATGCGGTTTTTGCATTTTGTTTTCGGGCGGCCTTTTTTTTTATGATTTGAAGTAGTTTTTTAAAGAGGCTATAAAAAATGCGGTTTTTATAGCCTCTCTTTATTGAAATAAATTTAATAAACAGTTAGAATACTTGCGTTATGAAGATAGGTTTTGACAACGATAAATACTTGAAGATTCAGTCTGAGCACATTAAGAAACGGATTGCCAAATTTGGCAATAAACTCTATTTGGAATTTGGCGGAAAGCTTTTTGATGACTATCACGCTTCCCGCGTTTTGCCGGGATTCCACCCTGATTCAAAACTCCAGATGCTCTTGCAGTTGGCAGAACTTGCGGAAATAGTTATTGTAATCAGCGCGGTTGACATTGAGAAGAACAAAGTTCGCGGAGATTTGGGTATTACTTACGACAAAGATGTTCTGCGTCTTCGAAATGAGTTCCAGAACCGTGGTCTTATGGTAGGCTCGGTAGTAATCACACACTACACGGGACAAGAGGCTGCAAAAACATTCCGCAATAAACTAAAACGAATGAACATCAAGACCTACTATCATTATACGATTCCGGGATACCCTTCCAATGTTGCTCTTATTGACAGCGATGAAGGCTACGGAAAAAATGATTATGTAGAGACAACACGACCGCTGGTTGTTGTTACAGCCCCCGGACCGGGAAGCGGAAAGATGGCCGTTTGTCTGAGCCAGCTTTATCAGGAAAACAAAAAGGGAATCAAGGCGGGGTATGCTAAATTTGAGACTTTCCCGATTTGGAATCTTCCGTTAAAGCATCCTGTTAACCTGGCCTATGAGGCCGCGACCGCGGATTTAAACGATGTAAATATGATTGACCCCTTCCATCTGGAAGCCTATGGAAAAACAACTGTAAATTATAACCGTGACATAGAAATCTTTCCGGTATTAAATGCCATATTTGAGGGCATCTATGGTAAGAATCCATACAAGTCTCCGACAGATATGGGTGTTAATATGGTTGGAAACTGCATTACTGACGATGACGCCTGTTGCAATGCGGCAAAGCAAGAAATTATTCGCCGCTATTATAATACGCTTAATTCTCTTGTTCTGGGGAACGCCACTGAAAGTGAAGTAAGCAAGATTGAACTTCTGATGCAGCAGGCAAAGATTTCTACCGATGACAGACGGGTTACAATCGCCGCAAAGGAACGGGCCGCAAAATCAAATGTTCCGTCCGCCGCCATTGAACTCGCCGACGGAACAATCATCACTTCAGAAACAACAGATCTTTTGGGAACAAGCGCCGCTCTGATTCTGAACGCCACAAAGCATCTTGCAGGCCTTGACCACAAGTTAAAGCTTATTCCAAAAAGCATGATTGAACCGATTCAGAAAATGAAAGTAACTTACTTAAAGGGAAACAATCCCCGTCTCCACACTGATGAAATTCTCCTTACACTTGCAACTCTTTCCACAAGCGATGAGAACTGCCGCAAGGCAATGGAACAACTGCCAAATTTGAACGGCTGTCAGGTTCATACGACTGTTATGCTAAGTGAGGTTGACCGAAAGATTTTTAAAAAACTCGGTGTTGACCTTACATGCGAACCTGTTGTGAAAAAGCCCAAGCCGCTTATCGGATAGATTCTTTAAAATAAAAAGCCCGCTGTCGCGGGCTTTTTATTTTATGTCGCAAGGTCGCGCTTACTGCGCGGAGCCTACTAAGCACATGCGCCTACTGACAGTGTGACGGCGCGCTGTGCATGGAAATTTATTGTACGGCGTAGTCCCTCGCTTACTGCGCGGAGCCTACTAAGCACATCCACTCGGCTTGTGCGGCCAGCTCATCATCTACGAAAGCTTGTCCCGACTGCTTTACCATACGGTCGCTTACACGGAGATTTTTAATTTCCATGCGGACTGTATCACCGGGGCGAACCTGCCGGCGAAATTTTACCTTGTCTACAGTTCCGAGGAAGAACAAAGATCCTTCCTTGAATTTTTTCTGGAAACTGAGAGCGGCGCCCCCGGCCTGTGCCATAGTTTCGACCAGAATAACTCCCGGAACAACGGGATACTGGGGAAAGTGCCCCTTAAAGAAAAAGTCCTCGTCTGTAAATTTTCGTGTGCTTACAGAACCTTCTTCATCAGCGCTGATAATTTCATCAACAAACAAAAACGGTTTTCTGTGAGGAAGTAAAGATTCAATATCAGTAGTAAGACTCATTATCCTAACTCCATAGAGCTTCGAAAAAAGCGAACTTTTTTCAAAGCACAGTCAATAATAAAGTTCGCAACGCGAACTTGCATATAAAAAGGCCTGCAGGAAAACTCGGTTTCTGAAAAGCCTTTTTATACAAATGCAGGAACCCACTCTTAGTCGGCCTTTTTAATTACGACAACACCGTTATGTCCGCCAAAGCCCAGTGTCGAACTCATCGCAGCGTTAATCTGCAATTCGATTCCCTTGTTGGGAGTGTAGTCCAAGTCGCAGCCGCCTTCAATATCTGGATTGTCCAGATTGATTGTCGGAGGAACAAAATTCTCGCTGACAGCCTTTGTTGTTATGATTGCCTCTACCGCTCCAGTCGCTCCGAGCATGTGTCCTGTCATAGACTTTGTTGAAGAGATATGAAGTTTTTTAGCGTAATCACCAAAAGCAATTTTTATCATCTGAGTTTCGCCAGAGTCATTCTTATGGGTAGAAGTTCCGTGGGCATTATAATACTGAACATCTTCCGGTTTAAGGCCGGCATCGTTCAAAGCCTCTGTCATTGCGGCAGCACCCCAACGTCCGTCCGGATTGGGAGCGGTAAGATGGTAGCCGTCGTTAGAAGAACCGTAACCGGCAAGCTCTGCGTAAATCTTTGCGCCGCGAGCCTTTGCATGCTCATATTCTTCCAACACCAGAATTCCTGAGCCTTCGCTCATAATAAATCCGTCACGGTCTTTGTCAAACGGACGACATGCTTTTTTCGGATCATCATTGCGACGGCTCAAAGCCTGGAGAGCTGCGAATGCGTCAATGCAGAATCCGTTGATTGTACTTTCCGCGCCTCCTGCCAGACATACATCACAGCGACCCGTACGGATTAAGTCAAGGGCATCACCAAGTGCATCTGTTCCTGAAGAGCAGGCTGTCGCGATAGTATGGCAGGGGCCGTGAATACCAAAAGTAATCGCAATGTTTCCGCTCGCCTCATTAGGAATAAGCTGCGGAATTGTCATCGGATTAACGCGGGTTTTTCCTGACTCAAACCATTTGATTGTATTGTTTTCTGTAACTTCAAACCCACCGATTCCAACACCGAGAAAAACCGCGGCCTTGTCCAGAACTTCAGTATTACCGGTAAGTTTTGCATCGTCCAAAGCCATTTTGGCTGCGGCAACAGCAAATTTTGTAAAGCGGGCCATCTTGCGGGCAGCCTGTGCGTCCATATATTTTTCGGCCTCAAAATTCTTTACTTCGCCGGCAATCTTAATCTTGCTGTCAGTTATATCATAGTGGGTAATAATATCAATTCCGCACTTACCGGCCTTGATTCCTTCCCAAGTTTCTTCAACTGAATTTCCGAGCGGTGTCACTGCGCCCATTCCTGTAATTACTACTCTACGCATTTTCCTTTCCTTCTAAGGCGACAGAATGCCGCCATTTTTTGTACTGAACTTATTCCGCACTATTTTGCAAGCCAAGATTCTCGCCCTGCCCAAAAGTGCAGACATGCTTCTTTAACAGCCCATGCCGCCGTCTACGCCAAGAACCTGACCTGTAATATATGATGACATATCACTTGCAAGAAATAAAACTGTATTGGCAACATCTTCAACCTGTCCGGCTCTGCGGAGAGGAATTCCGGCAATCCAATTTTCACGGATTTTTTCGTCAACAGCACGGGTCATATCTGTATCAATAAAACCGGGAGCGACAGCGTTTACACGGACACCGCGACTTCCGACTTCCTTTGCCAATGATTTTGTATAACCGATGAGTCCGGCCTTGCTGGCAGAATAGTTTACCTGTCCTGCGCCGCCATGGATTCCTACGATACTTGTCATGTTAATAATTGAACCATGCTTTTTGTGAATCATGTCGTTTGAAACAATCTGGGTTGTAACAAAGACACCTGTCAAATTAACGTCCAAAACCTTTTTCCAGTCATCCATCTTCATGTGGAATGAAAGACCGTCTTTTGTAATTCCGGCATTGTTAACCAAAACATCAAAGGCGCCGGCTTCCTTTAATGCAGCCTTTACTGTCGCAGAAAGATCTTCCGCATTTGAAGCGTCTGCATAGATTTCGTGGAAAACGACTCCGTTGTCAGAAGCGAGTTTTTCCAAATCCGCCCTGTTTTTGCTTTCGTGTGTGCAGAGTCCCCATACCTCGGCGCCGTTCTCTAAAAAGAGTTCAGCAATACGCTTTCCGATTCCGCGGCTAGAGCCGGTTACAAGGGCCTTTTTTCCTTTCAATAAATCCATAGTTCATTCTCCCTTAAAGTGTATTCAAAAACTCGGCTGTATTTACCGGTTCGCATTTAAGTGCTTCAGAGTATTCAGTCTTAGACCACAAGCCAGAAAGAACCTGTCCCGGGCCCGGCTCAAAGAGTTTCCACTCGCCGCCGTCAGCCTTGATAAGAGATGCGAGAACATCTTCCTCGTCTGTCCAGCGGACCGGATGGGTCAAGTGGAGAACGGCAGACTTCTTTGCGTTTTCTCCGCTCTTTTCTTCTTTACCCGTAACATTGCTGAACAATGTGATAGAAGGATTGTTAAAAGCAACAGTCTCTATCGCCTTTTCAAACTCATCGGCGGCTCTCTGCATCAAAGGACTGTGGAAGGGGCCGGCAACAGCGAGGCGGACTGCACGGCGAGCCCCGGCCTCTTTTGCAGCGGCTTCAGCCTTCTCAAGAGCGTCAAAAGTTCCGCTTATTACAGTCTGCTTAACGCTGTTCAGGTTTGCGGCGTAAGCATCTTTAATTCCGCTCGCAATCTCAATTACCTTTTCGGGAGAAAGTCCGAGAATTGCACTCATTCCGGGAGCGTGTCCCGCATTCTCCGCGGCAATTTTCTCGCAGACGCTCTGCATAATTTTTCCGCGCTGAACTACAACTTTTATAACATCTTCAAAACTTAGAACGCCTGAAATGTAAAGAGCAGGAAATTCACCAAGAGAAAAGCCCATGGCAGCAGACGGTGTAATTCCTTTTTCTTTTAAGACTGAACAAATTGCCAGAGATGCCGCAGTAATAGCCAGCTGGCTGTTGTCACTGCGGGAGAGAGTTGCTTCATCTGATTCCCACAAGAGCTTGGGAAGGTCAGTTCCCGCAATCTGTGAAATGTCGTCAAGTGTTTTTTTTGCGACGGGAAATGCGTCCGCAACATCCTTAATCATTCCAGGCTTTTGAGCTCCCTGCCCCGGAAACAAAAATGCGTATTTTGCAGCCATAGTTTTTCCTCGAAATATTGATTTTGTTAAAATGACAAAATATGTAATTATGTCATTTTGTGTATTTTATCATACTTTTATGCTTTGTGTCTAGTCCCGCATAAAATAAATCCCGCTTGCAAAAGCGGGATTTATTTTGGAAGGTTAGATTTCAACCTCACCCTCAAAAGAAAGGTTTGTGTTGCCCGACAAGAACACTGTCTTACCGGTGTACTTGACTATAAGGTTTCCGCCCCGGACTTTTACAGTTATATCCTGATTAATCGGGCTGAATCCGTTCAGAACAGAAGCTATAGCCGCAGCACAGGCACCGGTTCCGCAGGCAGGTGTCTCACCGTTACCGCGTTCCCAAGTCCTCATCTTTAACTCGTTGGGGCCGGCAACGCGGACAAACTCAGTATTTGTACGGTTGGGGAATGCCTTGTGGTTTTCAAACTGCGGTCCGATTTCTGCAACCGGTTCCTTGTCCACAAACTTGCTGAAAACTACACAATGGGGATTTCCAACGGCCAGGCATGTTACCTTATAACTGTTGCCGGCCACTTTTAGTTCCTCGTTGATGATTGCACGCTTGGGCAGGAGCGATATATTGTCCTTGTTGAGTTCCGTTACAGGAATGTCAACCGCCTTGAGAGTTGTCGGAAGGCTGTCCGGCTCAAAGGCGGGGCTCCCCATATCAACAGTTACGGAAGTTACTTTTCCGTCCTGCTTGTAGAGAACAAGGCTCTTTACGCCGGAACAAGTCTCAATTGTAATGGTTTCAGTATTGTCAGTCTTGCGGCCGTGCTTTTCCTGAATACCGTTTACATTGTTGTCATACAAATACTTTCCGACGCAGCGAATGGCGTTTCCAGCCATCTTTCCTTCAGTTCCGTCAAGGTTAAAGAAGCGCATCTTTGCGTCGGCAATTTTTGAGTCAAGAATCAATACAAGCGAGTCGGCTCCGATTCCGCTGCGTCTGTCGCAGAGGCGGACCGCAAGACCGGCCGGATTATTTACAGTCTGCTCCATTCCGTTAATAACGATAAAGTCGTTTCCTGTTGAATCCATTTTTGTAAACTTAATCTTCTGCTTGATTTCGCGGAGGTCATTGATGTCCACCAACTCAACATTTTCCGCCGAATATTTTGACTTCAAGCAGTTTGCGATTGCGTTCGCAGTATCAAGAGCGGTAAGACACGGAATGTCGCGCTCAACCGCATGGCGTCTCATCTTTACAGAATCGGCGCGCGGATTTCTTCCCTTTGCGGAAGTCGAAATTACATAGTCAACCTTTCCGCTGTCCAACAGGGTCAGAATATTGTCCTTGGGATTTTCGCTGATTTTGTCCACAACCTCAACTTCCATTCCAAAGTCGCTTATTGTTTTTGCGTTTCCTTCCGTGGCATACAGTTTGAATCCCATATCGTAGAACTTGCGGGCAAGATCCGGAAGTTCATAGCGGTCTGACTTTCTTACACTGAACAAAACTCCGCCGCTTCTCTTCATATTATAGCCCGCGCCGATCAGCCCCTTAAAAATCGCTTCTTCCATTGTAGATGCAATTCCAAGAACCTCACCTGTTGACTTCATTTCAGGACCCAGATGAGTATCCACATCCATAAGTTTTTCAAAACTGAATACAGGTACTTTTACCGCAAAATACGGCGGTGTCCTGTAGAGACCAGTTCCGTACCCCATGTCCTTGATTTTTTCTCCGAGCATGGCGCGGGTGGCGAGTTCTACCATCGGAACGCCTGTTACCTTTGAAATATACGGAACAGTGCGGCTTGAACGGGGGTTAACTTCGATAATATAAAGGTCGTTGTTGTAAATCAAATACTGAATGTTTACAAGTCCCTTTGTTCCCAGTTTAATTGCCAGGTCTGTCGACTGCTTTACGATTTTTTCGCGGAGAACATCATTCAAGTTCCATGACGGGTATACGGCAATAGAGTCGCCCGAGTGAATTCCTGTGCGCTCAATGTGCTCCATAATTCCAGGAATGAGAACATCCTCACCGTCGCAAATTCCGTCTACCTCAAGCTCGACACCCTGCATATACTTGTCGATGAGAACCGGATTTTCTATGCCCTGGGCAAGAATAATTTTCATGTACTCATGAGTATCATCATCGTTAAAGGCCACAATCATGTTCTGACCGCCGAGAACATAACTCGGACGCAGAAGAACAGGATAGCCCAACTTATTGGCAGCTTTTATGGCGTCCTCTTCGTTCAGGATTGTAAGTCCCTTGGGCTTGTTTATGTTCAGACGGTCGCACAATTCCTCAAAGCGCTCGCGGTCCTCTGCCAGGTCAATTGAATCGGCGGAAGTTCCGAGAATCTGAATCCCCTGCTCGTCAAGGAATTTCGTAAGCTTAATGGCTGTCTGTCCGCCGAACGCCACAACAACGCCGAGCGGTTTTTCTGTCTCGATAACACCCATTACATCTTCCGGCGTAAGAGGCTCAAAATACAAACGGTCAGCGGTATCAAAGTCTGTCGAAACCGTCTCCGGGTTATTGTTGATTATGGCAACCTCATAGCCGAGTTTTTTGAGATTCCAAACGCACTGAACGGAAGCGTAGTCAAATTCAATTCCCTGTCCGATGCGGATAGGCCCCGAACCCAATACGATGATTGTTCCTTTAGAAGATTTCTTTCCATTCTGGTCGCGCTCCTTCAAGAAGAGCTCTGCCTCGTTTTCCTTATCGTAGCCGCCGTAGAAGTACGGAGTCTCAGCGTTGAACTCGCCGGCGCAAGTATCAACCATTTTATAAGCGGCAGGAATATGGGCCAGTTTCCCCTGCGCGCGCAAGTCCGCAGCCCGCTCTCTTTCCGCGACGACACCGGTACCGCCCGGAATCTTTACCCCGCTCAGGCGCTCAATGACTTTGTCCGGGTATCCGAGTTTTTTTGCTTTAAGATAAACATCAGTGGTAAGGGCGGCTTTTCCGCCTTCAGAAACTTCAGCGCCTTCCTTAATGTCGGCAAAAGTGTCTTCCATTTCGACAAGGTTTAAAAGCTTGTTGAGGAACCACTCGTCAATCATTGTAACCTTGTGAATCTGATCAACCGACATGATTCCGCGTTTGAGCGCCTGATAAATCGCAAAAAGTCTCTGGTCTGTGCACTGGCCGACACGCTCAATAATTTTTTCGTTGCTTTCTTCCTCAAAAACCTTGAGGTTAAGCGAGTCAACGCCTACTTCAGCACCGCGGGCGGCTTTCATCAAGGCTTCCTCAAACGAGCGGCCTATTGACATTACTTCGCCGGTTGCCTTCATCTGTGTACCGAGCTTACGGGCCGCATAAACAAATTTGTCAAAGGGGAACTTAGGCATCTTTACGACAACATAGTCCAGAACCGGCTCGAAGCAGGCGGCTGTCTTCTTTGTAACAAAGTTTGGAATCTCGTCCAGATTGTAGCCGATTGCAATCAGGGCCGCAACCTTTGCAATAGGATAACCCGTTGCCTTTGAGGCCAGCGCTGAAGAACGGCTTACACGGGGATTAACTTCGATTACGGCATACTCAAAGGTTTCGGGGTTGAGCGCAAACTGACAGTTGCAACCGCCTTCAATTTTAAGGGCAGAAATAATATTAAGTGCGGCGGAGCGGAGCATCTGGTACTCCTTGTCACTGAGCGTTACCGCCGGAGCGATTACGATTGAGTCTCCTGTGTGAACGCCTACCGGGTCAAAATTTTCCATCGAGCAGATTGTAAGAACATTGCCCGAGTGGTCACGCATAACCTCAAACTCAATTTCCTTCCAGCCGGAAATACATTTTTCAACAAGAATCTGGTGAATCGGCGAACGGTGCAAACCGTTGTGGGCAATTTCGTCAAAGTCCTCGTCGTTATAGGCAATACCGCCGCCTGTTCCGCCAAGAGTAAAGGCCGGACGGATAATCGCAGGATATCCTATTTCTTCGTGAACAAATTTAATCGCGCTTTCGTAGTCGGTTACTACCTTTGACGGAATACAAGGCTCTCCTATGGAAAGCATCGTATCCTTGAACATCTGTCGGTCTTCAGCCTTATCAATCGTGTCCGGCCGGGCGCCTAAAAGCTGAACATTGTGCTCCTTAAGAAAACCGCTCTTTGCCAGTTCCATAGATAAAGTAAGACCGGTCTGGCCGCCCAAAGTGGAAAGCAGCGAGTCCGGCTTTTCTTTTTCGATAATACGCTGAATTGTTTCGGGGATAAGCGGCTCAATATAAATAGCGTCCGCCATAGAATGGTCGGTCATTAAAGTAGCCGGATTTGAATTGACCAAAACTACTTCGAGGCCCTGCTCTTTTAGCGCCTTGCAAGCCTGCGTTCCGGCATAATCGAATTCCGCAGCCTGCCCAATAACGATCGGTCCTGAACCGATGACCATTACTTTATGAATGTTTCTATTTAAAGGCATACTAAAACTTTATTATAACAAATTCAGCCGTCTTTGACTAGTGGATTATACAATATTGAATTCTTCTGTTTTATATGATAAACTGCTTGGCATGAAAAAGAGTTCAGCATTTGACATGCAAAAATTTATGGAAGACAAGATTTCTGCCATTGACGCAAAATTTGAGGCGCAGAAAATCGCATTTTCTCCGCTTACTTTCCAAGCCATCCGCGCCATGCTGGATCTTGGTATTTTACGCGCTATCAGCGATTCCGGCGATGAAGGAATTTCTGTTGAGGATCTGGTAAAAATAACCGGTATTTCGGAATACGGAATAAAAGTTCTGAGCGAAATGGCTGTGGGAATGAATGTATTAAAACTGAATATTTCAGACGGAAAAGAAAAACTTCGTCTTGGAAAAACCGGTTTCTTCCTTCTTGAGGACAACCTTACAAAAGTAAACTTTAATTTTACAAACGACATATGTTACAAGGGTGCCTTTGACTTGGGCGACTCTGTAAAAAACGAAAAGCCCGAAGGGCTTAAAGTTTTCGGTGAAAAATGGACTACAATTTATGAAGCTCTTTCCACCCTGCCCGACAAAGAGAAAAAATCATGGTTTGACTTTGACCATTTTTATTCTGATATTGCCTTTCCTGAGGCGCTTCCGATTGTATATGCCGAAAAGCCAAAACTTCTTTTTGACATAGGCGGAAACACCGCAAAATGGGCAATCGCTTCCTGCAAATTTGACAAGGATGTCAATGTAAAAATCATTGACTTGCCGGGACAGACTGCGGTTGCGGAGAAAAATGCCGCCGCGGCTGGTTTTTCGGACAGAATCTCGACTTATGCCGGAAACATTCTGGCGGATTCCACTGTTCTCCCCGCAAGTCCTGACGCCGTCTGGATGAGCCAGTTTCTGGACTGCTTCAGCCTTCATCAGGTAACAAAAATTCTAAAGAAAATCCATAAAGCGGCAACAGACAAGACAAACATCTATGTACTCGAACCGCTCTGGGACAAGCAGCGCTTTGAGGCCGAATCTTACGCCCTGCAGGCCACTTCCCTTTACTTTACCTGCATGGCAAACGGAAACAGCAAGATGTACCGCTACGGTGAACTTGTAAAGGCAATTGAAGAGGGCGGCTTTGAATTAAAGACAGCCCACCATAATTTAGGAAGCAACTGCTACTCGCTTTTAGTTTTCAGGAAAAAGTAATGCCAGAAGCCTTCTATATTTCTGACTTTACTGAATGGATTCCGCCGGCAGGAGAGCCGGCAGCCGCCCCGAAACTCGAATGGACAGAACCGATTTTCCGCCGCCGCCTGAGCCAGCTTACAAAGATGACTGTTCAGGTAACCCACGACCTTTTTGAAAAAGCCGCCTCGCCGGAGACAAAAAAGGCAAAAATTATTTTTGCCTCTCTCCGCGGCGAAATTGACAGGGAATTCAAAATCAATAAGACACTTATAGAAGACAATTCCGTTTTGCCGGCGGCATTCTCCCTTTCCACTTTTAACGCTCCGATCGCACAGGCAACAATCGCGCTTGGACTTAAAGGCGGCTATACCGCCATTTATCCCTGCCAAGCCGGAATACAGACCAGAGACGCTTTTAAAAACTGTCTTTTGGCGGCTGCCTCGCCGATTCTTAGCGGCAAAGAGGAAAGAATCATTTTTGTATACGCTGACGAATACATTCCAGAATGCTACGAGGGTCATCATTCGGCAGAAAATTATCCTCTGGCATTTGCCGCAGTTTTTTCTTCACAAAAAATGAGAAATAGTGTAGAATATAAAACAGATAAAATTCCAGAAAGCCCAAAGGCTTTTTCGGAGTCCATCAATAATGCAAATCAGGGCGGACAATTATGAGTAAAAAAGAAACAGATCCCAGATATAACGCAGACGACTTGCCGCCAATAAAAAATTATCCCGCATATTTTTGGCGCGTTTTTAGAAAACTTTTTGTAGTAACCTTTTTCGCCCTGGGAACATTTGTCATTGTTGCCGTTGTTTTTCCACTCATGAGACTGATTGTTCACAATGATAAAAAATTCAGAAAGGGTGCACATTACTTCATCTCGACTGTTTTGGAATTTTACATTCACTTGATGTCATGGCTCCGTATCTCAACATTTAAGGTTACAGGGCTTGAAACCCTTCGTCAGATAAAGGGCGCTGTAATTGTCGCAAACCACCCGTCTCTTTTGGATGTTCTGTATATCCTTTCTTTTGTAAGAGACGCTACTTGTCTTGTAAAAGCCGGACTTCAAAAAAGCTGGGTGGGCGGAATTACCCGCACACTGTATATTTCAAACAGTGTGGACTTTTCGCTCATGCAGCAGGAATGCGTCGAGTCTCTGCATGAAGGCTGCAACCTCATTATTTTTCCAGAGGGAACGAGATCTCCCCGCCACGGAACCAATCCCTATAAAAAGGGTGCCGCAAGAATTGCGATTGCGGCAAAAGCGACAGTTCTGCCGATACATATAGGCGGAAACGACAAATACGGCTTGGGAAAAGGAGAATCAATGTTAAAGGCAAATCACGAAGAAAGCTACAAATATGAATTTACAGTGCTCCCGGAAATTGATGTCTCTAAATATGAAGGCTTGCCGGAAACCATCGCCGCAAAACATTTGAGCGATGATATGCGTCTGGTAATCGACAGCATAAAGTAAAGACTATTCTTCCGTGCGTTCCTGCCGTTTTTCCATATAACCGTCCAGCGTTAAGGTATTTGTCACCTGCCATAAAATTTTCTCTGTGATTTCTTTTGCAGATTTTAAAAATTCAGTTTTAACAGAATCATTTATTGTTTCGCTCAAAATTTTATCGGAAGAAAAGGATAAATCCGGGTCATTATATATTTCTGACGGTTTTCTATGAAAGAGATTGCAGAGACTGGCCAATAATTCATCGCTCAAGCCTGTTTTTCCGGATTCTATATTGGCAATATGGGAAGTCGAATACCCAAGTCTCTCAGAAAGCATTTCCTGTGTAAGCCCCATTTCCTCGCGCATTCTCTTAACATTCTTGGCAACGGCAGTTCTAATACTATTAATATTAGTCATACTATTAACATAAAACAACAATACTGATTCTTGAATAGACTGTGAATCTAAGTTGTATGACTGATACAATAAGTATGGGTAATCTTATTCAGAAATCGGTTCGCGGCCCTCTCCTTTAAATTCTCCCGCCGTACAACCGACAAGAGCCTCAAGGCTGTAAGGTGAATAGCTATAGCCAAGCAAGACTGTATCCGCCCAATCAAAGTCAGTAACAAGAACCGGCGACATAATTCCAAAAAGAACAATTTTCTTTCCCTGAAGTGCAAGGGGCTTCAGCGCCTCCGCAACACGGGCACTGTTCTGGTCAGCCACACAAAGAATAACCGTATCATAAAAAGCGGCGGTTTTTGGAAGGTTGTCAACAGTCCATTGTGTCTCATTGGGCCCCATTGAATAAGCGAAACGGAATTCACCGGAGTCGGGCCAGCGCTCTTTTCCTGCGCGGAAAAACTGCGGCTCGCTGCCGCAAAGCAATACCCTGCCGGCATTTTCTTTAGTAAACGGAAGCGACTTTTCTTTGTAAACGGTAATGGAACGGCAGGCCTGATCAAAAAAGAATTTCTGTCCCTCTCTGTCCGGAATCTTCTCATCAATTTTTGACTCATCGGGAAAAAGCGGCACCGCATTTTTTCCCTTAAAATATTTCAGTTTATAATACACAACACGGCGAGCCGCCTTCTTCACTTTTTCGCGAAAGTTTCCGTCCGAATGCATCAAAGAAATTACACTTGTCCAAAGCGGTTCGTCCAGTTGCGCCGTCGTAGAAGAAATCACAATATCGTTTCCGGCGGCGACCGCCATCTGAAAAGCCTTTGAGACAGCGCCGGCATACATTGTAGCACCGTTCATCATCATATCGTCTGTAATAATCAGGCCTTCATAGCCCAGCTCATTACGGAGAATATCTGTAAGAAAATATTCGCTCAGAGAGGCAGGCTCTCCGTTCGGGCGGATTTTCGGAAAGCTCAAATGTCCGCTCATAATTGCTGGCACGCCGGCTTTGATTATGTACTTAAACGGAACAAGTTCACGCTTTTCAAATGTGTCCATATCAATATTGATGCTGGGTAAAAAAAGATGAGAATCGTTCTGCGTGTCCCCGTGGCCTGGAAAATGTTTTGCGGTAGGAATCACGCCGGCGTCAATGCTTCCCTGCGAAAAGGCCGCCCCGAGAATTCCGACTTCGCGCGGACTTTCTCCAAAAGACCGGGTTCCAATAATAGTAGAATTTTTATCAGTATACAGGTCTATGGTCGGAGCAAAATTCATGTTAATTCCGAGTGCGGCAATCTCACGGCTTATGTAATAGCCAGAATAATACGCGTCATAAGGATAACCGCCCGCACCGATGGCAAGGTTTCCCGGCGTGATACTGGTATTTCCCTTAACATGCCGAATCCAGCCCCCCTCCTGATCGGTGGCAACAAAAAGAGGTATCTTATACTTACGGTTCTGCGCCTTTTGCTGAAGTGATTTTACAGAACGCGCCACCAATGTCGTGTTATCCGTGTTCCAGCCAAAAACCTTTACACTGCCGAGGCCTCTCTGGCTGACCCAAGAATTCAGTAAACCGGAAGGCTCCGCGCCCGCCCAGCCGAACATCAGGATCTGCGCATACAAATCTTCATCACTCATGCGCTCGACAAGATCATCGGCAAGAATATCATCAGGATAGTCAGACCAAAAGGTTATGTCATCTTCCGCCTTTACCTGCCCCCAGGAAAAACCAAAGTTAAAAAACAAAATATTTATAACTAAAAAAAATATTTTAAAATCGAAAGTACTTTTTTCTTTCATGCTGAATATAATAATGGAAAAGAAGTTGAATGGCAAGGAAAAATCTGTTTGACAATTAAGTTTTTTTATCATATACTTTAAGTATGAGTGAATTGGCAGAAAACGAATTTGATTTTATTTCAATTGGAGCGGGAGCCGCCGGGCTTGCGGCCGTTCAGTATGCGGCAAGGTCCGGACTTAAATCACTTGCCCTTGATATTTCTATGGCCGGCGGACAGGTTCTTACTATCGCGACACTTGAAAACTATCCCGGACTTTTCCCGGGCGTAAACGGATTCACGCTGATTCAAACCATGCAAAAACAGGCTCAGGACTTCGGGGCAAAAATAACACAGGCAAAAGCCACATCACTGGACAAGATTCAGGACAAATTCCTGATAGAGACGAACAAGGGAAAATTCTTTTCGCGCGCAGTGGTTCTCGCAACCGGTGCCGAGCACAGAAAACTTGGTGTTCCCGGCGAAAAGGAATTTGAGGGACGCGGTGTAAGTTACTGCGCGACATGCGACGGGCCGCTTTTTAAGAACAAAAACATTTTCGTTATAGGCGGCGGCGATGCGGCTTGTGACGAGGCGAATTATCTCTCGCAGATTACAGAGCATGTAACTCTAGTTCACCGCCGCAACGAGCTGCGCGCACAGAAAGCCGTCGCAGACCGCATTCTTAAAAACCAGCGCATTACGGTTTTGTGGAACAGCGTCATAAAAGAAATTAAGGGAAGCCAAAAGGTTGAGGCCGTCACCATCGAAAATGTCGCCGACAAAAGCGTAAAGGATTTTGCCTGCGACGCTGTCTTTGTCTCGGTGGGAATGATTCCACAGAACCAACTGCTTTCCACGCTCAAAACAGACGACAGCGGCTATCTAGTAACTGACGACAAAATGCGCACTTCAGTTCCGGGCCTCTATGCGGCCGGCGATATCCGCTCTAAACTTTTACGGCAGGTTGTAACAGCCGTCAGCGACGGAGCGGTTGCGGCTTTTGACGCGGCGGCCTATCTGCGTAACCGCTAATCAAACAGCCCCTTAGTTTTGCGGCTCCTTGCCATTACACATTTTTTCCACTATCATACTCGATATGAAATTTAAAACTGACGGAATTATTTTAGACATAGACGGAACAATATGGAACACGACAAATGTTATCACAAAGGCCTGGAACGCCGCAATCGCCGACTCAAAACTGCCGGCGCAGGAAGTTAATCCCCAGATGCTGCAAAAAGAATTCGGCAAACCAATGAACATCATTGCGGACGATCTCTGGCCGAACCTTTCCCAGGAGCAGAAAAATCTTCTGATGCAAAAATGCTGCGAGCACGAACAGATTGCGCTTTTGGAAAACACAAAGGACATCTCATACCCGACAGTCATCGATACCATAAAAAAACTGAGTTCTTCCTTTAATTTTTACATCGTCTCCAACTGCCAGACAGGCTACATAGAACTCACAATGCAGAAAAACGGAATTACCTCTCTTATAAATGACAGCGAGTGTTACGGCGACACAAAAAAATACAAGGCGGATAATCTCCGCCTGATTGTTGAACGCAATTCGATAAAAAATCCTGTCTATGTCGGAGACACACAGGGCGATGCCGACGCTTGCAAAGAGGCGGGCATTCCATTTATATGGGCTGAATACGGTTTTGGAGAGGCAAAAGAATTTGACGCGAAAATCACGCAGTTCAGCCAACTGGAAAATTTAGTAATTTAAATAAATCCTTACCTTTTCCGCAAAAGTGTGGCGGCGTTCTTCCGATATTTCGCATTCGTCAGCAAGGGAAGCGAGCGGCCCCGCCGAACAGGAAGCAGCCCAAAAACGCACATCATCTGCCTGAATATCAACCGATTCCGCGCGTGCGGCGGCAGGAGCCAGCAGAGAAATATTGGAAAGGTTAGTCTGAGCGTCATTACTGACAAGCTGCCCCAAAACCAATGATGCCTCCCGGCGGGGCTTTAACAAAAAGGCAGCCGTAACAGGCGCAATGACTCCGTGGTCAGCATTCATATTGTAGCGCGGAAAAATTGACGAGTCATAATATTTTATGAGATTAAACTCGACCTTGCGGTGATCGCTCAAAAAAATAGCCACACTTCCAAGTTTATGCTCGCTCATAAAAAAATGAATGTCTCTGATCTGTGTCTTTGTCCACTGGGGAAAAAGCAGTTCCTGTTTTTGCATTTCCTTGATTTCATCTAAGACACGGGTAAGCATCTCCGGGAGATTTGCCTTGTTCAAGCGCAGACTGTCACGGCATACATCAGCCAGTTTCTTATAGTCGTCTGCGCCGTAAAAGGATTCCGCAATTACACTCGTAAATGCCAGAAGATTTCTGTCGTCTGCGCCGGCGCAGATTAAAGGAATATCCGCCTGCTCCTTGATTTTGCGGAGGTAATTCAACAAATCACCGTAAGTCCGTGGAATTTCCAACCGGGCGTTATTACGGTATGTTCTGTAATATGACATTTCAAAATGGTCGAGCAAAAGAGGAAGTCCGTAATGCTTGCCGTCATTTGCGGTCGATTTTCTTATTGAAGTCGGAAGTGCCTCAATAATATTCTCTTTTACCGGAATAAATTCATCTTGACTTTGCTTTATATTTAAAGAATTTTTTGCAAATAAAATTGAGTATTGTTTTTGAACATCTTTTGGCAGTTCGAGGGCACCGTCGAGCTGATAGAATTTTACTCTCTTTAAATTTATCCTTGAGATTTCATCTTCTATAGCATTCTGAATATTTTCATCAAGCCCATAAAAAGCAATCTTTGTTGTCTGCGTATCCATTACTGCCAGAGGAATTATTATTGCCGATGCAATCAAAAGTATTAAAACCGAGGCCGCGACAACGAGAATTTTTTTATTCCCAATTAAATTTTTAAAAATTCTTGGTATTTTCATATTATCTATTTTACCATAAGTTTTAAATCTTGGATAGTAGAATTTTTGCCGGAACTTTATTATACTGTATCGCAATATGACACACGAAATGCAAAATTTACAGGCAGCGGCCAAACATTTTGGTCCGCTATGCGTCGGTCTTGATACCGATCCCTCCTATATCCCGCAGAACATCTTATCTGAATTTTCCTCTGAACCGGAAGCGGTTCTGGCCTACAACAAGGCGATTATTGAACGCGTAAAAAAATATGAATCCGCCTGCTGTTTTAAAATTCAGGCAGCCTATTACGAGGCCCTGGGACTAGCCGGAATGGAGGTCTACGCAAAAACAATCCGTGCTGTAAAAGACGCCGGCTTTATTGCAATATCCGATATAAAACGGGGCGATATTGCGGCTTCCGCAGACGCCTATGCCCGCGCCCATTTTTCGGGCGACTTTGAAACCGACATTATTACTGTAAATCCCTACATGGGCTTTGAAACACTAAAGCCCTTTACCAGCTACTGCACTTCCAAAGGAAAGGGAATGTTTGTCCTGCTCAGGACATCAAACCCAGGAGCCGCGGACATTGAGCAAAAAGAACTGACTTCCGGCGGACGAGTTCTTGACGGAGTCGGAGCAGAGCTCGAGCGCATCAGTTCTGAAATGAAAGAAATTTTTGTCGGACAGACCTGCTCACCGGTCGGAGCCGTTGTGGGCTGCACTCACCAGAGCGACGCCCAGATGCTGCGTGAAAAACATTCGGATATTTTCTTTTTAATTCCGGGCTACGGAGCGCAGGGGGGAGCTGCCGATATTTGCGGAACTCTCTTGCAAAAGGCTGGCGGAGTTGTAAATTCAAGCCGTGGAATCCTGTGTGCATACAAAAAAGATTCCGCCCTGACACAAAAACTTTCTGACAATAAGCTTACACTCGATGACATCGCAGATTCCGCCTCACGCGCGGCAACTGCCTCTAAGAATGAATTGATTCAGTTTTCAAAACTATAAAAGGGGACAAATAATACTATGAATAAAACTGGTTTTACAGGTTGCGGCGGAGAAACCATTCCCGTTTTTACAGAAGGCACAGTCAAAGAGTGTTCTGTCGTTCAGGGGGCAGTTCCGGCTGGAAGTGTCTATTCACTTACCGTTGAACTGAATGGCGCGGAAAAATCACTTCCGGCCGCCGGCCAGTTTTTTATGCTGCGCTCAAAGAAGTCCCAGGTTTTACTTGCCCGTCCTATAAGTGTTTTTAATGTCATAAAGGAAAATGACAAGGACGCAAAAATTCAATTTTTGATTTTACTAAAAGGCCAGGGCACAAAGGAACTGTGTTCTCTAAAGGCCGGCGACTTAATAGAAATGATTGGTCCTTGCGGAAACGCATTTCCTAAGCCGCAGGGCGGAATTGTCGCAATTTGCGGAGCCGGAGTAGGAGTTGCCCCCGTAGCCGGATTCGCCTCAACCTTACCTGAACATTCTTACGATTTTTACGCTTCGTTTAAAAGCGGTTCTTATGGACTGGAAAACATTCAGTCTAGAGAAACTTTTATTACGACAGAGGACGCGTCCGCAGGAATTTGCGGAATGATTACCGCTGCCCTCGACGCAAAAATCTTAAAAGAAAAAAATTACGAGGCGGTCTATGCGTGTGGTCCGGCTCCGATGTTAAAATACATTCAGCAGATATGCAAAGAAACCGGTGTAAAATGTTATCTGTCTATGGAAAGCCGTATGGCATGCGGAATGGGCGTATGCCTGGGCTGTACAATTCAAACTGTCCACGGATACAGAAGATGCTGCAAAGACGGCCCGGTATTTTTGGGAGATGAACTTATTTTTGAAGCGCAAAAGACCGGAACAAGCCCTAAAGAAAATATCGCAACAGGAAATTCAGATTTTATCGCAACACAAACCGCAATTAAAAGTTCAAAAAATATCGCGTCAGACAGCGGAGAATTTGCGATAAAAAATGAAATTTGCGATAAAAATTCAAATACCGACGGGAAAAATATCGCAAACGAGGCAGAATTTGCGATAAAAAACGGAATTTGCGATAAAAATTTAACACAAAACAGTAATTCTATCGCAACAGGAAATTCAAAGTCTATCGCAACCTGTAATTTGGAAATTGCGATAAAAAGCAGAATTTGCGATAAAAAAATTGTCTTGAAAAATCCGGTTATCGCAAGTTCCGGAACTTTTGGCTTTGGCACTGAATACAAAACTGTTTTTGACATAAATATTCTTGGCGGTATCGCAAGCAAGGGGCTCACTCTGGAGCCCCGACAGGGAAACTCAGGAATCCGCCTGTGGGAAACGCCTTCCGGCTTAATGAATTCCATCGGCTTGCAGAATCCGGGAATTCCGCATTTTATCGAAAATGAACTTCTTCAGATGCAAAAACTCGGCCCCGCCGTTCTCGCAAATCTTTCGGGCTCGACCATAGAAAGTTATGTGGAGGGCGCAAAACTGCTGGAGGACACAAATGTTGACGCAATCGAATTGAACATTTCCTGCCCCAATGTCGCAAGCGGAGGAGCGGCTCTCGGAATGACCTGTTCTGATGCCGGAGACATTACGGCAAGAATAAGAAAAATAATCTCAAAGCCTTTGATTGTAAAACTCACACCGCAGGCCCCTGACATTACCGGTGTTGCCATTGCCTGTCAGGAAAACGGCGCGGACGCAATCAGTCTTTGCAATTCTTTCCAGGGCGTCGCGATTGACATAGAAAAAGGCAAGCCGGTATTTGATAAAATCAAGGCAGGTTTTGGAGGTCCGGCTGTTCGTCCGATAGCGCTCCGCCTTGTCTGGGAAGTTGTCGAGGCAATGAACAGACTCCCGGAAGACCAGCGGATTCCCGTAATCGGAATCGGCGGAATTGCCACTTGGCAGGACGCAGTTGAATTTATTATGGCCGGTGCTCTTGCCGTCGAGGTTGGAACTGCGACTTTTGCAAATCCATATGCAATGCGTGAGATAGTTACGGGACTTGAGGCATTCATGAAAAGAAAGGGATATTCAACAATAGAGGAAATGCGGGGAATTGCTCACAGCTAGGGGCAGAAAATTTCCCTTGAAAAATTATCTTCTTTCTACTATAATCCACTAATAGAAGCGGCACTTTTGTGCCGCCTATGCACCGAAAAAGTAGTTTCGAGTTTTGAAACTGCAACTATTGGTGCTCTCAAAGCTCGGCCTTTTGTGCCGCTCATGCACCGAACAAATAGTTTCGGGCTTTGAAATTTTTAATCTTGGTGCTCCCTATGAAAGTTTCAAAATTTCTTATTTCCACACTCCGCGATTCTCCTAATGACGCGGTAATTGCAAGCCATCAGCTTATGATGCGCACTGGTATGATTCGCAAATTGGGCAACGGCCTTTATTCATATATGCCGCTGGGCTTTAAGTCTTATACAAAGCTTATGAATATTATCCGCGAGGAACTGGACAAGGCCGGCTGTCTCGAAATGAAGCCGACTGTTATTCAGCCCGGAGACATCTGGAAGGAGTCAGGACGCTGGGACAAAATGTCCGGCGAAATGCTTACTCCCCAGAACCGTGGCGGTCAGGATATGGTCGTAAGCCCTACCGCTGAAGAAGCATTTACCGCCCTTGTCCGTGACGGTCTTGGAAGCTACAAGCAGCTCCCCATGACGCTTTACCAAATTAACACAAAATACCGTGATGAAATCCGTCCCCGTTACGGAGTAATGCGCGGCCGTGAATTTACAATGATGGACGCTTACTCTTTTGACGCGGACCAGAAGTCTCTGGACGAGTCATACGATAATGTTGCGGCCGCTTACCGCAAGATTTTCAAGCGTCTCGGACTTACGACAATTTCCGTAAAGGCTGATACAGGAGCTATGGGCGGTTCCGGTTCAGAAGAATTTATGGTTGAAAGCCCTGTCGGTGATGACACACTGATTCTCTGTCCCAAATGCAAGTATGCGGCTAATGTTGAAAAAGCCGCCTGCCAGCCGGATATTATTCTTGACAAAGACGGAAAAGAACGCTGCCCCACAAACGAGAGACTTGAAGAAGTTGCAACTCCCGGCGTATTCAGCATTGAGGATATGGAGAAATTCTTTAACGCTCCGAGTACAACCTTTGTAAAGGCGCTTGTCTACCGCGTTACAAACAGCGCGCTGGATTTGACAGGCGTTAAGGGGGCGGAATCATTCAAGCGTGTTGAAGAGAATGCCGGCGCATACTATCCTTTGAGTTATGTATGCGTTCTTATTCGCGGTGATCTTGAGGTGAATGAGACAAAACTCGCAGCCTTCCTAAAAGCAAGCGAAGCGGGTCTTGCCGGTGACGAGGAAATTCTAAAATATGCTAACGCTCCGCACGGATTTGTAGGACCGCTCAACTGCAACTGTCCGATTGTCTGCGACAACTCGGTTGTAACAATGGACGAGAACGGTGCTTTTACAAGCCGCATGCACGACTGCTTTATCGGAGCAAGCAAAGAGGGATTCCACGCAAAACATGTGGAACCGCTACGCGACTGGACACCATGGAAGTGCGGGGACTTTAGGACAGTAAAACCCGGCGACAAGTGCCCGGAATGCGGCACAGAGCTTTACAGCAAAAAGGGAAACGAGTTGGGGCATATCTTCAAACTCGGCGACAAATACACAAAGAGTATGAATGTTTCATTCCTTGACCAGAACGGAAAGACAGCCACTCCGATTATGGGATGCTACGGAATCGGTGTAGACCGCACTCTCGCCTCTATTATCGAAGAGCACCACGATGACAACGGAGTAATTTGGCCGATGAGCGTTGCTCCGTTCCAGGTTGTGATCGTTCCCATTAAATACGAAGGCGCGATGAAAGAGACGGCCGACAAGATTTACGCTGAACTGGAAAAGGCAGGAATAGAGGTTCTTCTCGATGACCGTTCGGAGCGTCCCGGAGTTAAATTCAAGGATTTTGACCTTATCGGTATTCCTTTGCGCATTGTAGTGGGCGACAAGAACCTGCCGAATGTGGAATTTAAGGCGCGCGCCGAGTCAGAACCGAAATTGGTTCCGGCAGAAAACGCAGCCAAAGAAGCCGAGGCATTTGTGAGGGCAGAACTTGACAAACTGAATGCGTAAGACTCGGTCAGTTTATTTTTAGACATTAAGGGTGGCGTTGGGCCGCCCTTATCTTTTTACAGTATGAGTTATGTAGAATGACATTCAGCGAAATTACTTTAAACAAGGTTATTCTGGAGAAAAAAATGTCTTATATTAAAATTGAATCGATGCAAAAATCTGATTACAAAGATGTCTACAACCTCTGGATGTCCTGCAAAAACATGGGCTTTAATAATGTTGACGACAGCGAGGCTGGCATAGGAAAATTTCTTGACAGAAATCCCACTTCCTGCTTTATCGCAAGAGATACTTCAACAGACAAGAAAGAAATCATCGGCGTTATTCTTGCCGGTAATGATGGACGCAGAGGGTTCATTCATCACATGGCGGTAGGTGAAAAATATCGCAGGCGGGGAATTGCCACAAGGCTTTTGAACTCCGCCCTCGGCGCGTTAAAGAAAGAAGGAATTACTAAGGTAGGTCTCTGGGTTTTTGGCAGGAACGAAGCGGGAAACGCCTTTTGGGAAAAACAGGGATTTACTTTACGGCCGGACTTAAATTACAGGAACCGGGCGCTTGTTGATTTGCAAAGAATAGACACATAAGGTGAAGAATGAAAGAATACGCTATCAGTTACAGAAAAGGCAGAGCGGACGATTTGGAAGAAATTTTTGCGTTTGTTCAGGCAGCCGTCGTAAAGATGAACGAAGAGAAAATTTTTCAGTGGGACGAAATTTATCCTGATATGACGGACTTTGCTTTAGCAGTAGAAAATGGTGAATTGTATGTCGCTGAAATCTCTGTCGCCGGCGAAAAGGAAAAAAGACTTGCCGCCACCTATACGCTTAACACTCAGTACGATGAGGAATACAAAACCGCCGCCTGGTCAAAGCCGGAAAAAAGTTTTTATATTCTTCACCGCATTGTGGTAAATCCGGAATTTCAGCACAGGGGACTGGGCAACACGGTCATGCAGCATATAGAGGAACAATGCCGCGAAAACGGGATTGAGTCAATAAGGCTTGATGTTTTTAGTCAGAATCCATATTCTCTCAGGCTCTACGAAAAGCGCGGCTTTGTAAAAACCGGCGATGCGGACTGGCGCAAGGGCCGATTTTATTTAATGGAAAAAGTTCTGTAGCTTTATTTTTTCCATGCCCTGGCAGCGGGCGCAGTTTTCCGGGCATACAGTCATTTCTCTGTTATACTGAATTGCGTCTGCCGTGCGGTTAATAAATTCAACAAAGGGAAAAAACGCATAGTGGAAGCACGCAATCCTTCCCGTGCAATGGCAAGGCCGGACAGGACACCGGCAAGACAGATAAATGCGGAGATTTTTTTCGGCTCCGGCAAGGCTTTTATTATCGGCATCAAAAAACTTTTTACAAAAAGTGTCTCTACATAATACTGTTTCTGTATTCCATCAGGGTAGTATCCTGCCAGTTGCCGAAACAGTCCTTGGCGCTTTTTTCGCGGTAGCCTATTTCCCTAAAGCCGCATTTTTTATGAAGGGCAATACTCGCCTTGTTTATAGAAAAAATGCAGGAATAGATTGTCCAGTAACCTTCCCGTTCGGATTCTTCCAAAAGTTTTTTTACCAGAGCGGACGCAATTCCCCGCCCCTGTATGCGGAGTCGACATAGACGCTCATCTCGACATTGCCTCTGTATACCTCACGGCTTGAGGTGGGACTTATTACAATCCAGCCGACAACTTTATTATCTTCCTCATAAACATAGCGGCATTTTTTTATATGGCCCTTGTCCCATTCTTCAAAAGTCGGACACTGGGTGTTAAAGGTTGAGCGGCCTTCTTTTAAAGCCTGGCAATAAATTTCAGAAACACGGCTCCAGTCGCTGTCCTTCATTTCTCGAATCATTATTCACACTTCCTTAACAGCAGATTTGTTTTTGTATCTTTTTTTAAATGCAAAATATGATATGCTATTATAGTTAAAAAAACAAAAATTATAAAGTATTTGTTTTTTACAAAGCAAGTGTATTTTTGCACAGACAAATAAAAGGATAAATTTTTATTTTTATGACCAGAATATTTTTTGTTCGCCAAAAATTCACGGCGTAAAGTTTTAGAACAATTCGCGCTGAATTTCCTCGTTCTTTTTCTTAAATTCGTTTAAGTACTCAAAGATTTTCTTGTGATCGGAAACTATTCCGTGCTCGCCGCAGACTTTGTGAAAAAGCCTCATCAGTTCTGAATTGCGCGGGCTGGTGCAATAATAAGAGTTACCGTAGGCGTGAATATATTTTTCTTTTATCCCGGGAAATTTTTTATCCAGCTGCAAATAAAAATATTCACGGTTTCCTTCCCGTAAGGTAAGTCCTATTCCAAAATTCAGTATGCCGTAAACTTTTGCCTGAATGCAGTAGTCCATGATACCGCAAAGATTTTCTTTTGTGTCGTTTATAAAAGGAAGGAGCGGAGTGAGCCAGACAACAGTCGGTATACCGGCATCGCGCAAAGTCAGGAGCGCTTCAAAACGTTCGCGGGTGGTGCTTGCGGCAGGTTCCAGTTTTTTGCAAAGCTCGTCATCGTAAGTAGTAAGCGTCATCTGCACAACTGCTTTTGTTTTTGAATTGATTTCTTTTAACAAATCTATGTCGCGGAGGACACGGGACGATTTTGTGATAAGGGTAAAACCGAATCCGTATTTTAGAGCCAGTTCCATAGCGCGCCGCGTACTACAGAATTTTTCCTCAAGAGGAATATACGGGTCTGTCATAGAACCAGTTCCAATCATGCATTTTTTACGCTTACGCCTCAAAGTTTTTTCCAAAACATCTATCGCATTCTCCTTAACCGCAACATCCTCAAAGTCGTGCTCAATGCGGTAGCATTTACTGCGGGAGTCGCAGTAAATGCAGCCGTGCTGACAGCCGCGGTAGAGATTCATTCCGTTTGCAGAAGAAAGAATTGACTTTACTTTTACAAAATGCATTTTTCAGTCCTGCAGGAAGATTCAGCATTGACTACTGAATAATTCCGCCGTGATAAAAACATTCATAACAGAGTTCTTCCTTAAAATAAATTTCCTCGTACCCCTGAAACCACTCAGGATTTCCGCCTGCCGAAGAAACATATTTATCATACTCGGCAGGGCCGCGATAAGGATGTTCCAAATCCGCATGGCGCAAAGCTTCTTTCAAAAAGTCACCGGAAAAGGAATCCGCTAAAACGCGACCGCAATAGTTCATGCTCCAAAGCGGCTGGCTTTTGCAATAAACTACTTCTTCCCCGACAAATTTCGGACCGCCGAAATACGAGTCGATATAAGACCAGTCGCCTTTCTGATATTGTAAATCATGCGAAAGCGGTCGCGATGAGGGACTCTCTGCTCCGTATCCGGCATAAGTGTTTGCGCCTGCTTCGAGGCGGAATATCAAAAGTGTTTTCATGTCTTCCATATTTTTCAGCCCTAAGTTATCCTATTTTATTGCAATATAAATTTCTACTGTTGAATTTACTCCGTCAAAAGCAGTGTATTCCTCAAAGTCACCGGTAAAAGTTCGTTCAAGAGGAGTATTCCAAATTTCTGCCCAGGCCGCGGCAACCGCCTTTACCTGATCACCAAAGACATGGAAATGAGCGTATTTTCCGGCAGGAAGTGTCATCTTTATCAAGTCTTCAGTCTCGTAAAAATCAGAGACTTCCGCGCCTACCGTTATCTGGTAAGTGTCGCCGTCATTGGCATCACTCTTATAATCTGAATAGATTCCAAAAGCGTGCTGGTTGACTTTTCCCCGGATTTTCTGACAGATTCCTTTTCCGTAAAAATCGCCCCACAGTCCGCCAATCACATTACCCATATCAGGCTTTGTGTTTCCTGTTCTTGCGGCAATACCCATGATCTTCTTTTCCGAAAGTTCCACTACATCGTAATTCATCTCACATCTCCTATAAAAAGTCTTGCAGGAAACCTCAGTTTCCGAAAAGACTTTTTAGCGTGCTTCGCAAGAAGCACAGTAAAATAACAAAGTTCGCGACGCGAACTTGCAGATAAAAAAGAGAAAAATATCTTGTGAACTTTTTTATCATGCATCCCTTGTTGAATTATGTACTAAGTATAGCATTCTAAATATGACACCTTATGTCATATTTAGAAATAAATCCTTGACATTTTTTCTATTTCTTTTTGAACCATTTCTTTTAAGAGCAGCGGTTTTCTTATCTGAATATGAGAGCCGTAGGATAAAATATAGGATACAATTTCCTTATCGCCGGCAGTTGTAAATTCACAAAGCGCGCTCCCGTCCTTAAAAGTTTTCTTTATCGGCATTTCGTCTGCCGCCCGATAGACATAATCTTTGGCAACTTTTACCTGAACTGTCATAGTGCGAGAAGGCTTTTCAAAAGGCTCACGCAAAAGTCTTCCGATCTTTTCTGGCTTAAAGCTTTCTCCTGTAACCTGCAGTTCCAGAATGCGTGAGAGTTTAAAATACCTGTAATCCTTACGCAAAAAACAGTAGCCGTAAACATACCAGCTGTATCCTTTAAAAAATAGTTTCAGAGGTTTTATTCTGCGGATACTTGCAGCCTTTCCGTTTGAGACATATTTTATCTGTATGACTTTACTGTTTAGAATTGAATTCTTGATTTTGTCAAAATACGCTTCAAGTTTTCCCGGCTTGCCCCACTTTGAGAATGCAATCTCAATCCAGTCAGTATTTGCGTCGCTCTTTCCAAAGATGCCCTTCAGTTTTTCAAGTGTTTCCTTTTGACTTCCAAAACTAGTCTGCTCCAAGGCGTTGAGCGAAGAAAGAATTTCCTTTTTCTCGTCATCAGAAAGCAGGGTTCTGTCCAGAATGTAACTATCAAGAATTCCGATTCCGCCGCCCTTTCCCTGCCTCATAAAAACAGGAACACCGGCTACGGAAAGTTTTTCTATATCACGCATAATCGTCCGCACAGAGCACCCGAATTTTTTTGCAAGTGCAGTGCAAGTTGACGAGCCTTCATTTATGAGAATATTTGTAATCTGAAATAGTCTGTCTGTCATAACTATAATAATACGACATTTTATGTCATATTTAAAGAAAATTCGTTCTTTTCAAAAAAAAACTTTGCAAAAAACTTTAAAATATTGTATAATCCTCTGCCGGAATACTAAAATATGAAAACTGAACTGGAAACAGACCGTCTGATTATATGTCCTATAGGCCCAAAATATTTTTTTTCTACCTGCGCATATGCCTGTGATAATGACAACACCCGCTACATGATTTTTTTGTGCGGACAAAAACCACTCGCCTGCCTTAAATTTTTATTCTTTGCAAGAGACCAGTGGAAGAGTGCAAATCAAAATGAATTTGAATTTGCAGTTATCACCAAAGCCGGCGGCAAACATATAGGCGGTGTTTCTGTGGAAATTCTTGAAGATGGTTCCGGCGAACTCGGCTGGGTCTTTAATAAAAATGCCCACGGAAAAGGATACTGCACAGAGGCCGCAAAAGCCTTAGTGTTCTGGGCAAAGACTGAATTACATCTTACAAAATTAGTAGCCCACTGTGACGGAAAAAATGAACCAAGTTACAAAGTAATGGAACGACTCGGAATGAAAAAGATTCACGAAGGAAACCGCACCTATAAGGACGGCCGCACTTCCATAGAATTTATGTTTGAAATGGAAATATAAGGCTATGCCTTTTATTTTTAGCAGCATCTTTGGAGAAAAAAATGATTCAATTTATTAAGGCCGGAGCTTCTGATCTTGATTTATGCATGACAATAAGACTTGAAATGCTTCTGGAAGTAAACAGCCTTCCAGCCGGCTATAAATACAACGAAAGCTTTATAAAAGACACCCGCAAGTATTTTGAACACGGCGATCAAACAAGCGTTCTGGCATTGGACGGCAAAAACCCCGTCGGCTGCGCTTCAATCAGTTACATCTCAATAATGCCGACTTTTTCTCACCCGACAGGAAAACGCGCCCACCTCATGAATGTTTATGTCAATTCAAACTACCGCAGGCAGGGCATTGCAAAAAAACTTGTTTCTATGCTGATAAAAGAAGCCAGAGAACGCGGCTGCACAGAAATAAGCCTGGACGCCACGGACAAGGGCCGCCCGGTTTACGATACACTGGGCTTTACCGCAAATGACAGCGCAATGAATTTAAATTTACATTAAAGTCATTCGCATACTGTCAAGATATAATTGATTTTCTTGACAAAATTGATTAAACTGAATGTATGTTAAAAAAAGCACTTGTATTTTCCTTATTACTCATTACGGCGATTTTTAGCGCAGCCGCTCTAAAAGACACTTCCGGGGAATATGTTTATTACCGCGACTATTCCTTTACCCGTGAATCATATATCGGTTTCCTTTACTACGACGACTCCACATACCGCGTCCGTTATTATGCACCGGCTACGGAAAAACTTACAGAAAAAACCGCAGACATTCTTTTTTCTGTAAGTTCCGCAAAGAATCGCATCGAACTTACAGGGGAGCGCTTCGTGATTCCTCCGGCACAGGAGGACACCGGTCTTATAAATTATATTCATGACTTGCTCTACGAACTAAGTGCCCGTCATATAAAGGCAGCGGAGAATGTTTCTGACAAAGAAAATTTTGCTGTAATTGATTATTCAAAAAGCAAGACAAATTTTATGGATACCGGCCTCCAAATATCAGATGATTACGAGCAGTTCGGCGGAAAAGTAACAATGATTTACGATGCAGTTGTTCCGATTTTTAATTTAAAAAAAATCCTTGACTATGCCGGAAAAGACATTTTTATCGCAATCACCACAGGCTGTCTTCAGGACTCAAACGATACAAGTTTCTCATCTTTTAAAGGCTTTAGTTTCCGTTCGAATTCATATGAAGCGCCTATTATAAAATCCAGCGACAAGGTAGAACTTGAATACACAGTTCAGATCAATAAAAGGCAGAACTTTACCCAAAAAGTCAAGGCGGACAAAAATTGGGCTCTTGCAAGTCAGAATATGTGGACTCTGGGCGATACCGCATTCATTTCTCTCGCAGGTTTCCGTTCACAGGAGAGTTTGCAGTCAGTTCAGATTATAAGACGCTACATCGCAAGCAATAGTTACGCATATTCGGACTGGACGAACGCAAATATCTATGTACACGGAAACACAATAAAAATAAGCTCACGGCTTGAAAACCAAAGAAACGGCAATCTTGTTACAGACATAAAAACAATCACAAAAATTGCTGACAACTTTTTTGGCTGTTTTTCTCTGACAATCTTTACCGCCGATTACCTTAAAAACCGCGGGTATTTTGACACAATTTCAAAAAATTATTCTTACAAAATCAAATAGTTATTCTTTCATTGTTGTTTCTGATTCTGGGGCCGGCTCTACTTGCGGTTCTCCAGAACCATCAGAAACGCTTTCGTCGGCATAGCAGTTCTTAATAATCCGCCCCGCAATTTTCCGAGCCTGATTACGGGCTTTTCTGTAAGTGATATTGTCATCACTCTCATTGGTTCCCATGTCAAATTTATGTCCGAATGGCTTTTCATAAGCATCATTAAATGTAAGAGTTTCCAGAGATTCGCGTGTTACGCCAATTTCATTCAGCATCTGCCGCATATCCTCATAGTCTTCCGAAGTATTGTAAATCCATGTAAGCAGATTACACATTCTTACAGCATTCTGTGTCGGAGCAGACAAAGATTTGTCCTTCATGTCAAACACTTTTTTTGTACTGGTACAGCCAGAAAAAATCAACGCCGCTAAAACTGCCAGAATTCCACTTTTCATTCTTTTCATATTTTCTCCTATTTTTCAATCCAACTCTCGCATAAAAATTATTGAACTACTAAAGTCTGAAAGGATAAAGTTTGTCAAACACACCTTACATCTTTTCCAATACAAATTTCAAAAAATCATCTCGATCGGCTTCGATCCTGCACTTTGCAAGAAACATTGTGTTTCCCATTGTGCTCCACATATTCTGCGGAAGGCGCTCGCACATCACAAGACGCTCTTTATATTTATCGAAAATTTCCTGCGTTGAATGAACATAATTATGTATATCTCTTCTTGTGGCATTTACACAAAAGCACCTGTCAGAACTTACAGGAATCTGTCTCTTGTCATTTGCGACCATATCGGCCCAAATCTGATAGACATCCGTATCGTTTGCAAAATTCATCATGTCAGGAGTATAGCCGCCGGCAGGCCTCATGTTTACCTCAAGGCCTACAAAATCCCCGACATTTCCGAGGCCGGGCCTTTTTTCCGAAAGCTTAAAAAATTCAAAATGCGTAAACCTGCTTTTTACGCCAAACGCCTTTAGCGTTGCGCGGCCAACTTTTACCAAGGCAGGATCCGGCCGGGGCACAGTCCAGTATGCCAGGTCAAGCCGCTGTAAAACGATGTCCGACATTGACGGCGGAAAATGACTTGAACTTTCAAACAAAGGATTTCCCTCTGAATCCGTAATCGCATCATAGGAATAAATATCACCTGCAATAAATTCTTCCATTATATATTGAACTTCCGGTAGTCGGCAAAAGAATTTGTCAAAGTCGTCATTATTGCTGAGTTTCCAAGTATCATGCGCGCCAACCCCGTTATCTGGTTTGACAATCACAGGAAAGCCCACAAGGTTAACAAAGTCCTGAGCCTTTTCCTTTGTAGTAATTTTATGGCAGCGGGCTGTCGGAATATTTCCCGCGTCATAATATTTTTTCATGTCAAATTTATTCTTCCATCCGGCGATAGCGTCGGCAGCAATTCCGCTTTTTATATTAAAATCGCTTCTAAGCCTTGCATCGTTTTCCAGCCAGTACTCGTTGTTGGACTCAATCCAGTCTATGCGGCCGTATTTAAAGGCAAAGAATGCGACCGCCCGGTACATTTCGTTGTAATCTTCCATATTACCAACAAAATAGTATTCGGTAAGACAAGATTTTAGACGCGAATCAAGACAGTCATAGGGGGCGTCTCCAATTCCCAGAACCCTTACGCCCAGCCTGTTCAGGCGGTCGCAAAAGTTCCAGAAATTTTCCGGAAAGTGCGGTGAAACAAATATAAAATTCATAACTCTCCTTGCCCCCGGTTTCTGGCTACTTAATCAGCCTGTTCAGTTTTTTAACGAAATCCGCGGGATCTTTGATTTCGGCGCCGCTTACAAGAAGCGCCTGATCAAGCAATACAGTAGAAATATCGCCAATCAATTCCTCGTCGCTGGTGTCCTTAACCTTCTGTAAAATCGCATGATCCCCGTTAACCTCAAGAATAGGCTTAATTTCGGGGCCGGCCTGGCCCATTGCTTTCATCATTCGCTCCATCTGAAGCGACGGGTCGTTCTCGTCAATTACAATACAAGACGGCGAATCTGTCAAGCGGTTGGAAAGTTTTACATCCTTTACGCGGTCTCCCAAAGCCTTTTTGATTTTCTCAACAACAGGCTTAAAATCCTTTTCCTTTTTCTCGGCCTCTTTCTTATCAACACCGAGTTCCTCATCACTTCCGGCGCGATTAACAGACTTCAGGTCAAAATCCTTGTATTTTCCATAACCGGGAATTACAATCTCGTCAATATCGCCGTCCAGAATCAGGACCTCAAAGCCCTTCTTTGCGTAGGCCTCAAGAAGCGGACTCTTGCGGAGGTTGGCCTCATCGCTTCCGGTAATATAATAAATTGCCTTCTGGTCGGGCTTCATTCTCTGAACATAGTCCGCAAAGCTTGTCCACTTGTCCTCGCCCGTTCCGCTGGAATCCGTAGACTTAAAGCGTACAATCTCGGCAATCTCGTCGCGGTTGGCATAATCGCCGTAAAGGCCTTCTTTCATCGGGCGATTATAATTCTTTACAAACTTGTTCCATTTCTCAATAGCCTTCTTCTCGTCATCAGTGGGGTTCTCAGACTTGCGCGCCTTGTCAGCGGACTCGCCCATTGCCTTAAATTCGCCGAGCAGTTTTTTTACCGAGGCAGATTTTATTGTCTCAAGAATTCTGTTCTGCTGCAAAATCTCGCGGCTCACATTAAGCGGAAGGTCTTCACTGTCGATAATACCGCGTACAAAACGCAGGTATGCCGGAAGCAGTTCGCGGTCATCGTCTGTTATGAACACGCGTTTTACGTAAAGTTTTACGCCGCTCTTGTAGTCCGCCTGATACATATCAAATGGAGCCGTCTGCGGAACATAAAAAAGAGTTGTGTACTCCTGGGTTCCTTCCGCATGAGTGTGAACATAGTGAAGCGGATCCTGTCCGTCGTGGCTCAATGTCTGGTAAAAGTCATTGTAGTCCTTTTCTGTAAGTTCAGACTTGCTTCTCTTCCACAGGGCAGAAGCCGAGTTCACCTGATCAACTTTGTTCTCCGTAGACTTGACATTTCCCTTGTCATCATACTGGTTCTGCTCATAGTGAAGATAAATCGGGAATGCGATATGGTCGGAATAACGCTTTATAAGCTCCTCAATCTTCCAGCGAGAGGCATAGTCCTTGCTGTCATCATTCAGGTGCATTTCAATGGCTGAACCCGTGCGGTCAGGATTGTCAAATCCGTATTTTTTCGCGGCCTCTGAATCCGCGGTAATCTCCTCAATCTCGTAAGAATTTGTGCCGTCGCTCGCCCACTTGTAAATTTTCTTGTCAGCATCGCCAGCCCTGCGTGTGTAAACATCAATCTCTTTTGCGGCCATAAAGGCAGAATAGAAACCGACACCGAACTGTCCGATGAGCGACGAGTCTTTTGCCGCGTCACTTGAAAGCTTTTCAATAAACGCCTTGGTTCCCGAACGGGCGATTGTTCCGAGATTGTTGGTCAAGTCATCAGAGTTCATACCGATACCGGTATCCTGAACTGTAAGGATTTGAGCCTTTTCGTCAAAAGTAATGTCGATTCTGGGATCAAACTTAATTCCCTTATAAACATCATCGCTTACTGTCAGATACTTGAGTTTGTCCAAAGCGTCCGACGCATTTGAGACGATTTCGCGAAGGAAAATATCCTTGTTTGAATACATTGAGTGAATGATTAGTTTTAGAAGCTGGTTTACTTCCGTCTGAAATTGATATTTTGCCATTATTGTACCTCCAACTTTGCGGCACCTTGATGCCGCGCGGCACAGAAAAAAACATTTCCCTTACGAGACCGATTTTTTTAGTGCCAAATATTGCAATTTAATAAAAGAATTCAACTTTTAAAATAATAAAATTTCAATAAAACGGCAAATTTTTATGAAAAAGTAACAAATATATGCTATAATTGTTTGTATTATATATGTTGAATTATGTTCGTTACAAAGTAGAAAGTGTTTTCCTCCTGCTTTTACTGCTTCCGGCGACGGGGCTTTTCGCAGAAGCACCCACCCTTGAATCGGTTGCAAAAAACCTTGCCCAGAACAATATTACTCGCGGCGACTTTGTCCTGACCCGCACTTCTGCAAAAACAAATAAGAGCCTCAAATCAAGCGGCCGCTGGACAATAGCACCAGACCACGGAATTATTTGGGACACGCAGAAACCGGTGAAAACAACGCAGGTCGTTACAACAGATTTTATGGTTCTGCAGAACGCCCGCGGCCAAAAAAAACAAATCAGCGGAGAGGCAAACGCAATCTATTCACAGATGGCAACCTTAACTTCTTCTCTTTTTACAGACAAACTTGATACCGTCCGGACCGCCGCTGACATAAACTTTTCTTATGACACTAATTCAGCCGTCTGGACAATAGAACTCTTTCCAAAAGACGAATCCATCAAACAGGCTCTGGAAAAAATAATAGTTACCGGATACTCAGACAATTTACCTGCACCCTCAACCAAAGTTCTTACTATGACTATGCGGATGAAAAACGGAGACTCAACCGAATACCAACTGTCCAATCATGAGACAGGCGGCCAGCTTACAAAAGAAGAACTGGAATTATTAGGAGGGAAATAATGTCTCAAAAATCTTGGTTTGAGAACGACTCTTTTTGGAAAAACTACGGTCCAATTATGTTTGACGCCGAGCGTTGGGCAGAAGCACCCGGTGTCGCCGAGGCTATCTGCAAGATCGCCGGTCTTACGGAAGGCGCAAGCGTTTTGGACGCAGGCTGCGGCCCCGGAAGAATCAGTGTCGAGCTGGCACTACACGGACTTGATGTTACAGGCGTGGACTTGATTCAATCCGAACTTGACGCAGCAAACGAAACCGCGGCAGCAGAAAGCGTAAAAATCAACTTTATAAAAGATGACCTCCGCACCTTTACCAGCAAGAAAAAATTTGACTGCGCCGTAAATCTTTTTACCTCTTTCGGCTACTGCGATACCATCGAAGAAGACATTCAGATTCTAAAACACATAAGCGACACGATTAAGCCAGGCGGATTCTTTATTATCGAAGGAACAAGCCGCGAAATCGCAGTAAAATACTTTACAGAAGGCGAGTGGTTCGAGAGGGCCGGTATGACAGTCCTTACGCAGTTCTCCGTAGAAGGCGCGTGGGAAGGTTTGCGCTCAAAGTGGATTCTGCTTGGAAAAGACGGTGGCCGCATGGAACATGAATTTGTCCAGCGCCTTTACTCAGCCGTGGAACTAAAACGCCTGATACTTGCAAGCGGATTCTCTTCCGCGGAAATTTACGGCGGCTTTAACTTTGAACTCTATAATCAGAACGCTAAAACCATGGTAATCGTCGCAAGAAAATAAGCGGTCCGTTTCCGCATTTTTAATGATTTTTTACTCAAACGCCCTCAAACTAATAGAATAAATTTGAAAAATTCAATATAATTGTAAAACTTATATTCTACAAAATTGAGGGAAAAATATGAAAAAAATTGCCTTACTGTCTATTGCTATGGCCGCCCTTACGCTCGCCGGTTGCAGCAAAAAAGATTCAAAAATTAAAATCGGCGTAATCCAGCTGGTTGAGCACCCTGCCCTTGACAAAAACTATAAAGGTTTCGTTGACGGCTTGGCGGAAGCAGGCTATGTTGACGGACAGAACATCACTATTGACTACGAGAATGCTCAGGGCGAACAGGCAAACTGCGTTACCATCGCTCAGAAACTCACAAATGACAAAAGCGACTTGATTTTCGCAATCGCAACTCCGGCCGCTCAGGCAGTTGCCAACATGACAAGTGAAATCCCTATTCTGGTTTCTTCTGTTACGGACCCCGCAAGCGCCCAGCTGGTTGAGTCAAACGAGCACCCGGGAACAAATGTTTCAGGAACTTCTGACCTTAACCCCTGCGCCGCCCAGATTGACTTGCTCAAGCGCCTTGTTCCGAACGCAAAAACAGTAGGAATTCTTTTCTGCTCAAGCGAAGAGAACTCTCGCTTTCAGGCAAACCTTGCGGAAGCCGCCTGTAAGAAAGTCGGCCTTAAATTTATTGAAGGCACTGTCTCAAACACAAACGAAGTTCAGCAGGTAGTTCAAAGCCTGGTCGGAAAAGTTGACGCTATTTATGCCCCCACAGACAATATGATCGCCTCTTCCATGGCAACCGTCGCACTTGTTGCAACTCCCGCCAAAATCCCGATTATTTGCGGTGAGGAAGGAATGGTTCAGAGCGGCGGACTCGCCACTTACGGAATCAACTACTACGAGCTTGGCAAACAGACCGCGAAAATGGCTGTTGAAATCTTACAGGGAAAAAAGAAGCCCGCAGACATGCCGATTCAGTATTTGGAAAAATGTGACTTTGCATACAACAAAGAAATTGCGGACGAACTAGGAATTTCAGTTCCCGAAGATTTGATTAATGGCAATAATTAAGAGATTGCCGATGAGTTCTAAGTTGTTGTAATACCACAACTTAGAATACCGCACTTTCAAAAGAGGCTCTAAAAAATTCAACTTTCAGAGCCTCTCTAAATAAAATTAAAATAAGGAGCCGCCCGTGTCATCAATCTTTGGTTCAATGCTGGGCGCCGTAAGTCAGGGAATCCTCTGGGGAATTATGGCGCTTGGAGTTTACATAACATTTAAAATCCTTGACTTTGCCGATATGACTGTTGACGGTTCCTTTGCCACCGGAGGCTGCGCCAGCGCCATTCTTATTGTCAACGGAATGGATCCGCTTCTAACTCTGGTGGTTGCCATCGCCGCCGGAATGGTTGCAGGCGCAATTACAGGACTTCTGCACACAAAACTCAACATACCGGGAATCCTTGCCGGAATTCTTATGCAGCTGGCCCTTTATTCCATAAATCTTCACATTCTGGGCGGCCCGAACAAACCGCTCGGTCGCGCAAACAAAACAATCATGAACTACATCAGCAACGGGCTGGGCCTTGCGGAAAAACTCAAAGATATGTCTTCAACAGTAACAAGCCTCATTGCAGGCCTTATCTTTGCCGTTGCCATAATTCTTATTCTTTACTGGTTTTTCGGAACAGAACTCGGTTCTGCCATCCGCGCAACCGGCAACAACGGCCACATGAGCCGCGCGCAGGGAATCAACACCGACAATATGAAACTCCTGGCCCTCATGATTAGCAACGGCCTTGTGGCATTAAGCGGCGCACTGGTTATGCAGCAGCAGAGATTCGGCGATGTAAGCATGGGTATCGGAACAATCGTTATAGGACTTGCATCCATTATTATCGGTGAGGTTTTCCTCGGACAAAAATTCTCATTCTGGATTCAGTTGCTTGGAGTCGTTGTAGGCTCTGTCATTTACAGACTGATTATCGCAATTGTCCTGCAACTGGGAATGAAAACTCAGGATATGAAACTTTTCAGCGCAATTATTGTTGCCCTTGCCCTTTCACTTCCTGTATTAAAAAAGAAAATAGTTAAAAGAAAAATAATTCAAAATCCGCCGCATGACACTTATGTCGCGGAAAATGTAGATAAAACCGATGACGCGCTCATAGGAGGAACAGAAAATGCTTGAAGTAAAAAACGTTTACAAAACATTCAACCCCGGCCAAATTACAGAGCGCAAGGCTCTAAAAGGAATCAACCTGACGCTTAACGACGGAGACTTTGTAACCGTAATCGGCGGAAACGGAGCCGGTAAATCCACACTTCTCAATTTAATCGCAGGAGTCCATTCCTGCGATTACGGAACAATTTCCCTTGACGGAAAAGATATTACCAACATAAAAGAATACAATCGCGCAAAATATCTGGGACGTGTTTTTCAGGATCCTATGCTTGGAACCGCCGCAAATATGCAGATAGAAGAAAACCTTGCTCTGGCCTACCGCCGTGGAAAGCGTCGCGGTCTGGCCTGGGGAATTACACAGAAAGAGCGTGTTCTCTTTAAGGAATCCCTCGCAAAACTTGAACTGGGTCTCGAAACCCGTATGGCCGCAAAAGTAGGTCTCCTGTCGGGCGGTCAGCGCCAGGCGCTTACACTCCTGATGGCAGTTCTTCAAAAACCGCAGCTGCTTCTGCTCGACGAGCACACAGCCGCCCTTGACCCCAAGACTGCAAAAAAAGTTCTGGAGTTTACAGAATTCTTTGTACTGCGCGACCATCTGACAACCTTTATGGTAACCCATAATATGCGCGATGCCATACGCTACGGAAATCGCCTTATCATGATGTTGGACGGAAAAATTGTCTACGAAGTCAGTGGCGATGAAAAGAAAAAACTTCAGGTAAAAGACTTGCTCGAAAAATTCCAGATTTCGGGCGGCGAGGACGCATTAAGCGACAAAATGCTCTTGTCATAAATTATTATGATTGACCCTAACAAACTCTACCAGCTTAGCGGCGGACAAAAAAGACGGAAACTTGCGCTATGCTTTGGTGCTCTCGAACGCGACATTGCCGGCATTGCGGAAAAAGGAACTGAATACAATTTCACTTCCCTTCCGCGCGCCGAATATGTCAAAGCACTCTGCCGCATTCTGTTAAAAGACCCAAAACTCACTCCCGACATCGCCGCCCAAATCTCTTCTCTAATGGAAGTCACTCCCTTTGACACAAATGCGGAACGCCGGCTTTGCAATGTGGCGCGAAACTCTCTGCTGACAATAATCGGAACTTTTCCGGCCGAATGGGATTTAGTCATAGCTCCGCATAAAACGCAGACAGGACCGGAAGGCAACCGCAGCGCTCCCGACTTATCTCCAGTAACACAGCGCAGTTTTTTTCCGGGAATAGCCGTTTATGCTGAGGATATCCGTTCCCCATTCAATCTTGGCTCAATCTTTAGAACAGCGGAAGGAATGGGCGCAGAAAAAGTTTATCTGTCTCCCGGATGCACGGATGCTGAACACACCCGCGCTATCCGCAGCGGAATGGGTTGCATAGAAACAATGGGCTACACACGGTTGCGCCTTGACCAGTTGCCCCCGGACGAAAATGTTTTTGTCCTTGAAACAGGTGGCACTCCAATCAACGAATTTTCTTTTCCAAAACACGGAATATGCATAATCGGCTCTGAAGAGCTGGGCGTAAGTCCAGAGGCATTAAGGCGCGCAAACTACGGCCGCGTTACAATCCCTATGACAGGACTAAAGGCTTCACTTAATGTAGGTGTCGCATTCGGAATCCTTATGCAAAAATGGGTTGAAAGCATTCAAGGTTAAAAAGACATTCCGCCGGAAATACTATACAAAAAAGCATTGTTCGTTATATTGTAACTGGCTCCCATTGCAAAAGCCGGAAAAGCGATTTTCGCAAGATAAATACGGAGCCCAGCCTCCGGACCGTGCCCCGCATAAAGACTTTTATCCCAGTCCTGCGTAAGAGCCAGCTGATAAGAAGTGTAAGCATTGTAACAAAGCCCGGCAACACCTACTTTACCGCGAACATTGATTCAGAGGTAACGGTGGCGTAATTTTTTAATTTCAGGGCACGGTGGGCGACATGCGCCTGCCATGTCCTGATTGCGCGTCTTTGTATTTATCGCGCAGTTTTTTAAGTCTTGAAAAAAAGGCATATTCCAGATCCATAACATCGATTTCCTTTAGAACCAGCTTAACGGCACTGTCCCTTGAAAGATAAATGTCATCAAAAGTCATCGCATTTTTCATGTCCGACTCCAGTTTCGTCTTACAAAAGATTTTATTCAGCATAATGTATATATTTTTTGTGCTTCTTCACAATTTTTACAAGTATAAACAATACCACTTGTCTTTGAACTGTCTGAATTTGGAAATTCGGACAAATAATCCGTTTTTGAAAAGAATCTCTTACCTCTACAAATAGGACATTCAATTTCAATATCTGGATAATTCGAAGAGATTTTCCCAGACCTAATTTCTAAGATTCCATTAAATATATTCAAATCAGAAATTTCAATTTCCCGATATGGAGGAATAGATTCAAGAAATTCTTTAAATGTAATTCTGTTTTCCATTTTATTAATCTCCTTTTTTACTTTATCAACCTAATCTTCCCCGTGAGCAATTGCTGCATCATGGCGGTTTTGAGGTTGCGGTATTTTTCTAGTTTTGTGTTTAAGGTTTCTATTTCTTTGTCCATACTGGAAAGAACATTGGCGATAGCGGTTTGTTCTTCTTTTGATGGTATGAGAACTTTTACATTCTGAATTGCCGTCCGTGAGATTGCAGAAACTTTTGTTCCTGTGATGAACGGTAATAATTGATTATGAAAAATTGCTTGATTCATAAAATAACCTAACCATTTAGGAGCGAAATCATCTGTAATTTTACGACATAAGAAGGTATGTAAACCAGAAACAATTTTCTTTTCTCCAAGATTAAAGACTTCAACAACTTTACCAACTGTTTCATCTTCAGCTGTATCAGCGATGATAATATCACCTTCTACAATTCCATATTTTGAGAATTTAACATTTATTCCTTCATTTATAAATGGAATAGTTTCTTTAGAGCAGTCTAAAATACTTGGATATTTTATTAGTAATGAAAAAGTCAACTTTAGTACAGTCAGAAAATACCC